>NZ_JANUXS010000003.1:0-343199 GCF_024814365.1 Corynebacterium sp. ES2715-CONJ3 | reverse complement strand
CAATCGAACAACTACGCAAACGCGGCGCTGAACAAGCAGCCGCCGCCCGCGCAGCAGACGACCCCACCACAGCACGCATGATCGAAACTGAAACAGAACAACACGCACAGCGCATGGAGGAAAACTACCTCGACCAGTTCCAACAACGCCTGCAATCAGAGATCGCTGCAGCTAACCCACCCATACGCAACCTCACTAATTCCCCAACCACCAGTGCACGTTTCGATACACCAACTGGATCAGAAACCATAAGCAACGCATCCATGGCAACTGCTGGTGGTGATAACCCGCATGCCACCGATCACCACACACTCGGGGTAAGTAACCCACATAACCCCACCACCATTAACACCCACCAAGCAAGTACCACCCTCACTTCCCCTCACGGGGCAGGCCTTGCTGGGGCGGGGGCCTCGCCAATGACCACCACCGCAGCAACAACCACCACACACACTAGTTTTGCCACCGGTGGTGGTCTCCCACCGCATGCGTATGCAACACTAACAGGTAAAAACCCAACCACTACCAGTACTCCTTATAGTGGTCTTGGAACCGGAGGGAGCATCAGTGACCGTGGGATTTTAGGTGCAAACGCCCAAGATCATTCCTCCCTCAACTCCCGCTCGCGTTTATTAGGTTCCAAAGATGGGACTGGTTATATCGGTCACCGCACAACTGGTAGCCGCAACAGCACTACCTCAGGTGACGTGGCTCGTCGTGGTGGTGCGTTTGCCGACAATGGTCTCAACCAGCGGGGCACTCCTCGGGGTTCTTCTCCTGGTGTGCACGGGCTAGGGGGTACTGGTGGTGTGGGGTCGAACGGTCCGGATGGGTCGTCGGGGACTTCCCGCGGATTGAATTCCTCCGGTGGGGCGGGTTCGTCTCAGTCGGGTTCTCAAGGGCGTGGGTTTGTTCCGATGATGAATCAGGCCCAGCCTGGTGAGGATCAAGGGCGGAAGCAAAAGCGTCGGATTAGTAATCCGGTTGAGCGTGAGGGGAACCTTCGGGATCTTCTTGGTGATCCCCCGGTTGTGATCCCTAAGGTAATCGGTGAGTGGATCAGAGACGAGGACACCAACTAACACCACTCTAAAAGAGCACCACCCAAACGACATTTCCGAGCCCTATTCGTCTGCCGATAACAAACGCTGTCTGTAGTTTAAGGATACGCCAGCTTGAGGGTCTAGAGATCGTTACAGGAAATGTAGAGGTATGACCCTATATTTTATCCTGCGCACACTGAGGTTTTCACCGTCAGCTCTTATTTAACTTGAATGCAGAGTGCGGGCGAAAAACCTTAGTGCCCCAGCACCCTTGGGAAAAATCTAGGTATAGTGCGTTTGCAGCGAGCTGTGATATCGACGGTGTTTTATCCAGCAACTGCTAGAGCGCTTTCAACCCTATGGGATACCTCGTCGGTTTTCAGCCTAACCAGTATCGGACGCTGTGTATGCGTTGCTGTTAATTCAGGCGTCTACCATCTCACAAGTGGTATAGGCCGCCGCCATAGACCCTGCGAATCGGAGTCCGGCTGTCCAAGCCACGCCGCTTCCGTAGACCTCGCTAAGGAATGGGAAGGAGCGATGATCCATCAAATACGGTTACTATTTGGCGCAAGCGGTACTGAACATTTTTTTACTCAAGTGATCTCAAATCAAAAGTTATCCATGCAGTGCGAAGCCTATGCAGTCTACTCACAGAATCACATGGGACTGGAACATTTGTTGAGTACGGACGCACCATCTAAAGGGTATGAGAGCTTCGAAGCTTCTATCTACCAGCGATATCTAACTGGAGTTTCTAAACAACAACATGCAGATAATAAGGGGTTGCAGTCCTACAAGCGTGACGAGTTTGTGGGAAGTGCAGTTGAATCTCCCAGGGTCTTGAGTCTAATTTCGACAGCGATCAGGACCGACTTTTTTCCGAATATATATACAAGCTACACGGTGTCTGGAAGGCCCCCTAGATCGAATTGGGTTCTTTTCGGTAATGTGAATGCAGGCATTCTCGCCTGCATGAGCAGTTGTGCCAGCGCAGGGGATGTGGAGCTCGGGCGACACCACCTGGCGAACACTACCTTCGAATCGGGTTCGAGAAAGTTCTCAACATGAGACACTATGGTTCGGCAGCGATTTCGTGCTCAAGGTGGGGCCGTGGTGCAGGAGTTTATTGCCGCTGAGCATTATGTGGGCCGATCATCTAGGCACGGAACTAACAACAAAATGAGACGTGCAACTACATGGAGAGTTTCTAACTTGCTATGCAACTGGCCTTGAAATACTTAAACGTTGGCGAAAACCTCGGGGAATCTAAAGTTTCATATTTTGTCCGCAAACCGTCTAATAACGATGCCCTGGTAACACTGCCACTAGACGGGCAAGAAAAAGAGGCAGTCGGTAGATTTCCACCGGCTGCCTCGTAGATCCCTATCCGCACTCTTTAGTATTCGCGGAATTGTACCCCGTACGGGATTTGAACCCGTGTTACCGGCGTGAGAGGCCGGCGTCCTAGGCCACTAGACGAACGGGGCATAGAACTAAGTGGATAAAACCACTTGCTGGCCTACCAGGACTCGAACCTAGAACGAGGGTACCAGAAACCCTTGTGTTGCCAATTACACCATAGGCCAATGCTGCTGCGCTTGAAAGCTGTTTCCGTGCGCAATGCAACGAAATGATATTTAACCAGTTACACCTCTCGAAAGCAAATCGCGAGCTAGGCGACTAGATCTTCTGGCTCTATTTCGACTTACTGCTGAGGAAATTCCAGATATAGCCCGGCAGGGATGGATCGAGTATCCACTTATGCGGTTGTCCATCGATCCGAATATGCTGCGTCTCAGCAGTACATCCACGATAAATATAACGCTCCCCATTCCCAAAGCGGTCGACGTCGGGAGTAGATTGTGAACAGCCGTTGCGTACCGCCTCAAAGTCGGCGGCGAAACGTGGCGCATAATAGTAGGCGCCGTGCCGTTTACCCCCCTCATAGGAAATGATTTGGTCCTCTGAGGAGTGCACGAAAAGCCCGGGCATCGGAGAACGCACGCAGCCGTCTAGAGTGGGAAAGTAGAAGGCGGCGGAGACCGTGGCAATCGCGGCGAAAGTTTCCGGCATCTTACACCCTAGGGCTGCCGCCATTCCCCCACCATTGCTGAAGCCCGCAGCGTAGACACGGTTGCGGTCGATTTTATAGTCGCGATCGATCTGCTCAAGGATTGCTCGTATGAAATCCATATCCTCTGAAGCCGTGGCTTTAGCGTAGGGAGCCCCCTCCCACGCACTGTCAAGCCCTTGAGGGTAAATCGCGATGGCTTCCTCCCAAGCTTTGGTATTAGCGAAGCCAGAATGTTTAACGAAGGCCTCTGCACCTTCTTTCCACCCGTGAAAGGCGAAAAGCACTGGAGCGGGAGCGGGATTGTCTAAATTGTACTGAGAGCCTATATGGACGATATATCGCCTGGTAATACCACTATCATCTCGCATTTCTACACTTTGCTGCATACCTGGAGCCACCGGAGGAACAGGGTTGTAGCTAAGATCCTCACCGTAACGAGCTACGTTTCGAGACAGAATATCCGCGCGCTCTTCGACAGCAGCTAGTTGGGGTTCCAAGAATTCTTCGACTCTCGGGGTCACCGCGTCGAGATGCAGCGGATCGGGTTGTGTGGAGCTGAGATCGTGCAGCGGGAATGCTATGAGTGAGCCGGCCAATGCTCCTATTAGAGCGCTAGTAACAAGACCACTCTTGGAGTGCGTCCGATGCCTTCGACGATTTATCATGATAGCTCTCAGTTTAACGGGATAAATGGGATTTCTGAGTATTCATCTCCGTTTGTTAGAATCGTGTTACGTTCTCAGGGCGGGGTGAAACTCCCCACCGGCGGTAAGACTTATATGAGTCGAGCCCGCGAGCGCCACTTTCCTTGGAGGTGGGTCAGCAGATCTGGTGCAACTCCAGAGCCGACGGTTATAGTCCGGATGAAAGAGAGCAGAAGTTAGCTGCAGCTAAAGACTGTCGATGGTTGCTCAACAAAGCAACCATACCGGCCTCGGCGCGTGGTTTCTTTTCAGCTCTGGTTATGAAGACTAAAAGAGAACCGCTCGTGAGGGCTCTTTCTTTATATCCAGCGCTCTAAGGAGAATGCTTCGCTTTTCACCTTGAGGATTTGCGTATTCCTACTACCTTCTGGAGTTTTATCGTGAATCTTCTCACTACCCTTCTTGATGCCACCCTCGTTATCGGCGGCGTCCCCATTTTATGGCGCGAAATCATCGGTAACGCCTTTGGTCTTGCCTCAGCAATCGGAGGCATGCGCCGAGTTGTGTGGGCCTGGCCTGTCGGTATTATCGGCAATCTGCTACTGTTTACTGTTTTTCTTGGGGGAGTCTTTCACACTCCACAAAACCTCGATCTCTACGGCCAAGCAGGGCGCCAGGTTATGTTCCTCATTGTCAGCGTATACGGGTGGTGGAACTGGTCGAAGGCGAAACGCCGCGGCATAAGGGAGGCTTCAGGGACTAATCCCAGCCGTTCAATTATCAGCGAACCCCACGATGAAGCAGCTGCAGTGGAACCACGGTGGGCCACTAATAAGGAGCGCCTCGGTCTAGTGGTCGCCGCTGTTGTTCTGACTGCTACTCTCGCCTGGGTCTTCTCGGCTCTGGGATCGTGGGGGCCTTTGGCCGACGCATGGATTTTCACCGGTTCGCTTCTCGCTACGTACGGCATGGCTCGTGGCTGGACTGAATTCTGGCTAATCTGGATCGGGGTTGACATCGTAGGTGTACCACTATTGCTAAGCGCAGGCTACTACCCGTCAGCCATCCTGTATATCATCTACGGCATTTTCGTTATCTGGGGCTTCTTTGTATGGATGCGAGTGCAACGAAATGCTGCGCGATCTCCGCTAGCTTCGGCTGAAGTTTAACCAACAAGACCCCTTAAACCTCATATCGGTTAAGGGGTCTTGTTATCGGGCAGCGGGTCCTGGCTCAGACTAGTTGACTATTTGGAACGGAGTCTGCTCCAAGGCACGACGAAGTCTAAACAGAGTGGAATCCTTACCGAGCAATTCCATGGACTCGAAAAGTGGCGGTGAAATGGCCTCTCCAGAGATCCCTACTCGCAGTGCTCCGTAGGCAATACGCGGCTTGAGTCCAAGTTCTTCGATTAGGGCCGTCGATAGCGCCTTTTCAATCTCAGGAGTTGTCCAATCAGCTATCGCTTCTAAGGCCGCAATACCGGCGCGAAGTGGTTCGAGGGCAGCCTCTTTGAGGTTCTTTCGTGCAGATTTTTCATCCAAGATGAGATCTTCATCGGCCGTAACCAAGAATTTTAATAACTGCCAGGCGTCTGAGAGCGTCTTGATGCGAGTCTGCACTAATTCTGCAGCAAGGGCGAACTTCTGCTTCGGGTAGTCCGCGGGGAAATCGTAATACCGCTCTAAGTAGTCGCGTAGCCGATGCGTGAAATCATCGAGCGGAAGCAAGCGAATATGATCGGCGTTGATTGCTTCGAGCTTCTTTTGGTCAAAGCGAGCTGGGTTTGCAAGAACATCAGTGACCTCGAAATTCTCCACGAGCTCCGTCACACTGAAAATATCGCGCTCCGAGGAGAGCGACCAACCCAGCAACGCTAAATAGTTCAGCATTCCTTCAGGAATAATGCCCTTATCGCGGTGGTGAAAGAGGTTAGATTCGGGATCGCGCTTGGACAACTTCTTATTGCCCTCCCCCATAACAAAAGGCAGGTGGCCAAAGGTGGGAGTGTGCTTGGCAACACCTATCTCCTTGAGGGCCTCATATAAGGCAAGCTGGCGCGGAGTTGAGGGCAGAAGGTCCTCGCCACGCAAGACGTGAGTGACGCCCATCAGGGCATCGTCTACGGGGTTGACCAGTGTGTACAGCGGAGCACCGTTAGATCGGGCAACTACGAAATCGGGCTGGGTTTGACGTTTGAACTCGATGTCCCCGCGCACTAGATCGGACCAACGCCAATCATTCTCAGGCATCCGTAACCGCCACACTGGCTGGCGGCCTTCAGCCTCAAACGCGGCGATCTGCTCCGCGCTCAGATCACGATCGAAGTTATCGTAGCCCAATTTCGGATCGCGACCAGCCTGCTTGTGACGTTCTTCTACTTCTTGAGCGGTTGAGTAGGCGGGGTATACCCATCCTGACTCTTTAAGTTTTTCCAGCACATCCTGATAGATCTCCATACGCTGCGATTGCCGGTACGGGGCGTCGGGACCGCCGATATTGACGCCTTCGTCCCAGTTAATTCCTAGCCACTCGAGAGAATCAATAATCGCCTGATATGATTCCTCGGAATCGCGGGCGGCATCAGTATCCTCGATGCGGAAGATCAGCTTTCCCCCCGTATGGCGAGCGTAAGCCCAATTGAAGAGGGCGGTGCGCACCATGCCTACATGGGGGGTGCCAGTTGGTGATGGACAGAATCGTACGCGTACTTCAGACATGGTTACTTAGTGTAGTTCATCGACACGTAGATATGCCTCTTGGAATCTATCAGGCGCTAGAAAAGGTGAAGCTTCAAGATTCCAGAACTTATTAGCGCACAGATTTTTAGTCGAAGATAACGTGCTTAGTCATGCCCTACTAGTCGAATCCTGGTTGATACGTGGGTCATACTTGGGGAGACCATAGGTAGGTTCCACAATTGTCAGTCACTCTGCACGCATTCACACCGGTTTTCCTAGCAGAATTCGCCCGCGGCAATCTCTAGCCTTTGCAAGGGGCCTGGTTGAGAAGCTCTTTGATTATTTAGTTCACATACGAGGAGATCTGGGAGCTAGTCGAGACTGTGCCCGTGCTACACGACACTCGTGAGCAAGCTGCATAATCTCTGCGAACACTACGTGGAGATATAGCCTTATTCAATCGTGACAGAGAGTTCTTAAAAAAATCCAGACAAGGTGTGCTGCGAATAGCAACAAACATTATTCAGAGAGCTATATTCGTCCAACATAAAGACCACTGCTTCCTATCCGCACGGCACAACACTAAGAATCTTTTCCGCTCCATACTCTAAACCTTCCTGCTAATCAAAACCCGAGGTGACCTCTATGGAGAAGATGCAGGCAGCTCGTTAGGGCCTACTCGTTATCGTTTCGCCAGCTATATATTTCAGCCGCCGCGGACAGTAGGAAACTATCGGCACCGTCCTAAGAAAAATCAAAAATTATGATCAATTGGGGCACCATGGCCCACAACTTCTCTCTTGAGGTCTGCTGTGGTCAATAAGTTTAGGCCCTGACACCCCGTCCAATACCCTGCCCGATAAAGCCGTGACGAGATACCTGTGATCAACCGGCGAGACTATCTATACCCATGTGCCCGACGAGGAGAATATATGTCTCCCTGGCGCTTTCTCCCAAAGGTACACCGCCCTTAAGTCCCTAGCTTCGTTACTGACGATATAGCGTCACTTTGAGAGATTAGGCGAGAGATTAGGCGATTTTGAAGTTGTCTATACGCCTGCACGAACGCGTAGGCGCTGGTGGGTGGGGTCACGAAGGTAGTGCGATCGTTGCGAGATCAGGGCTTCTCATGGATGCTTGAAATGTCTTCGCTACTCTGGCGACGTTCTGGAAGGCGTTGATATTGGCAGTTTCACCATTATGCTTGACATCACGTTACGGAAGGCTGGAAGGGTAAGCACTATGCACACGAGAACCATTGGAGAGGTCGCGGAACTCTACCAACTGACCAAGCGGACTCTCCACCACTGGGATGATATCGGGCTTCTCTCCCCTTGCACCCGGTCATGGCAAGGTCATCGCCTTTACAGCAATGATGATATCTCGCGTCTGCAGACCATCATTATCTTCCGCACCATCGGAATGAGCTTAAAAGAAATTTCGGCGCTGCTCGATAGTGATGATTACCCCCATAATCTGCGGCCATATCTCCACCAGCAGCGAGCCTACGTGGAACAGCAAATCGTTTCACTGCACGCAATGCTCGGTGAGATTGACGCACTATTGTCCAAGGAGACACCCGTGAGCGAAACCGATGTGAACCAAGCCCTAGCCCCATTATGCTGCCCACCAGGTTGTTGCGACCCCGCAACCTGTGATGATCAGCAGTGCTGCCCTCCTGGAGCAACAGCTGATAGTCCTTGCTGCTGCGCCGACGGTGCAAAATCGGAGCTACCGGTAGTGGAAGACACGCATGATTGCTGCTGTTCTTCTGACAAGAAAGCTGCCGAATAAAAAATTGGCCTAAGCGATATATATCGTTTAGGCCAATTTTTTATGCCCGTTCTACTGGGTTAGCAAGTTTTCCCAAGCCTGGAATCTCGATTTCGATGCGATCACCTGGAACCATTTCCGCGGTACCAGCTGGAGAACCAGTGAAGATAATATCGCCTGGCAATAACGTCATAGAGGCCGTAATAAACTCGATGATCTCCCCGATATCCATAATCATCTCCCGCGAATTTGAATTCTGCTTCGTAACAGTCTCACCCTCATGAGTTAAGTAGGCCCTAATCGGTACGTCCTCAGTATCAATGGCGTCGAGATCGGTCTCAATCCATGGGCCGATGGGTGCAAATGTATCGATACCCTTTGCCCTCGCCCACTGGTGATCGGAAAATTGCAACGAACGAGAGGATACGTCGTTGACGATGGTATAGCCAAGCACAACCTGCCTCCAGTTATTGGCACTGACATTTTTGCACGGCTTTGCAATGACGAGCCCTAATTCACCTTCAAATTCCACGTTGTGGGCGAAATCGGGAATCCTGATGGGCGCCTCAGGCCCCACTACTGCGGTCGGCGGCTTGAGAAACAGGGTGGGTGGTAACTCTTCGGATGTTTTTCCAAATAGTTCCCTAACGTGGTCGGCATAGTTACGGCCCACTGCCACAATCTTGCTCGGCAGCATCGGCGCAAGAACCTTGACCTCCTCCAACGGATACTCTTTACCGCTATAACGGGGAGAAGTAAAAGGGGTACCCTCAATAACCCGACACCACTGCTTGTCATCGCGAGACTCAACAGTGCAGAAAAACATTCCATCTGGGGTAGCTATTCGTCCAAATCGCATAAACAGAGATTCTAACCTAGAATATTGCGCGCTACCCCATCAAACCTTTGGCGGTTGCAGCCGGTAGATGAGCTTGTTGGGCGAGAAATAACTCTGCGCAGGCTAGAGCGTCGGTCAATGCGTTATGGTTGCCATAATCAGGAAGACCGTAGCGCCGACGCACTACGGCTAGTCTCAGGTCTTCCCCCCGCGGATAGGTTCCCATGCGCTCCATATGGCCTCGCTCGATCTGAAAGGTATCAACCGTATCGAAGGAAAAGCTCGCGGCGAAGTATTTCTTTGTCGCCCGATTGAGAAATTGGGTTTCTAGGGCGGTGAAGTGATTGAGCATCAATCGTCCGTGCATAGCGAACACAAGCCTTCTTATAGCATCGGGTTCGTTCAGCCCGTGCGCCACTTCATCGTCAGTCAGATGGTGAATGGTGGCGGAGGATCCTACTAGGTGACCACGCACTAATTCATAGCCTGCGCTCGACATATCTATGGTTGGCCCATTGACAGCTACCCAACCGATCGCGAGGATATTGTCCGTATGAGGATTCAGACCCGTTGTTTCCATATCCACAGCTAGAAGCTTCAGCTCAGCAAGCTGAGCATCTAGACTTGGGATGCCAGAGTCTAAAAATGCTTGATACTCTGCAGTTATTTGAGGTCTTTTTAAGAAACGAAACATGCCTATCGACTCCTGCTAGATGGTGCGCACGGGATATGTGGTGGCCAGTGCTGTTTGCATGCTCTTGATAATGCCGAAGGCATCCCTTAAGTGTTCGCGGTCCATTTTCCCCAAGAGTATGGGATCGATGTGGTAATCAGGATGTAGTCCGCCGCGAATCTGCTTTCCTTGATGCTTAAAAGTCAACGAGTTAAGAAAATCAAAGGAGTCGATCAGATCCTGGGCACCCTGGGCGCTGACGACTCCGTGCTCGTGCGATACCTTTAGCCGGTCACGAGTGGAGATCTCACTGACACCGGCAGTGATTGCGTAAAGTCTTGCCATTTGCACAATAGCCGCTATTCCGCCCTTTTTAATGTCCAGGGTGTGCCGGTATTCACCGTCACGTTCGAGCACAAATCCACGAAAAAAACCTAGGGGAGGTTCTCGACGCGCTGCAAGGGCCGCCAAGTGTGCGTGAAGGCGTCGTGCCTTATGCGCCATTTGATAGGCGGTTCGGCGAACCATATGCTCGAGTTCCGTCTGACCAAAAAGAGAGCGCATATCGAAGAAGGTCTGGACGTAGAGGAGGGAGTCTGGTTCGGGGGCGGTGATCCACCGGTGAAAGGAAGTAATCCACTCGTCTTCTGTCATTCGCCACGTTGGGTTGGAGACCATCATATCTCCGGGGCACAGGGGTTGGCCGGCGGCTGCAAGATGCCGGCTTGTATAATCACCAAGTGCTTGAAAGTAGTCGCCATGGAGTTTTTCCTCATAGCTATTATCTAGGATCAAAGCATTATCTTGGTCAGAAGCAAATCCCATCTCACGGCGTCCCTGGGAACCTAGTGTGATAAAAGAGAACGGAACGGGTGCCGGGCCCAGATGCTCAATAGCCATCGATATAATATGGCGGCCGAGGGCGTCGGCAGACACATTCATCACGCTGGAGATTTCTCCTGGGGAGGAACCCCGTTCAATAAAGCGCAACGCCACCTCACTAGCAGAGGTGTGAACCTCTTGAAGCTGCTCAGTGGTGTATTTATTCTTAAGATCCGCAAGTAGATAAATCGGGTCTGATTGCAGCAATCGCATAATGTCGGGGGAACTGACGATACCAGCCAAAGTTGTGCCATCAAGGACAGGCAGGTGGTGTATGGAAAATTCGGTCATCATGAGCATGGCCTCAAAAGCTTGTGCCGTCGTAGCGATAGTGACCACATTGGTGCTCATGATCGTGGAGAGCGGCTGACTTACGTCAAGAGCGTTGGCTACTACCTTTTTTCGAAAGTCTCGGTCGGTCACGATCCCTACGAGCTGAGAGTCCTCAAGAATAATAAGAGAGGACACATTGGTCTTGTGCATCCTGATGGCGGCATCTTGAATACTGGTCGTAGGGGATGCTGTCGTGGGGTTTGCCACCATGAAATCAGAAATAGAGCGACGCAAAAGGTCTGTTGCAGCTCCTTGACGCAAAGTCGTGGCGGTGGCGTGGATGCGGCGAGTGTGCGAGGCGAAATAGCGAGCAAAAGCCTCGTCGTGATTAGCTATTCGCCTAAAGCTGGCCTCAGGAATGAGATAAAGAAGACTGTCTTCACACGCTTCGAATGAGTACTTTAGGCTCTCGCCGCTGATGAGGCTGGAATACCCGAAGGAACGGCCAGATTCGCGCCGATCTACGAGGATATTGTCTCGATCGAGAACGTCGACGGCTCCCTGGCGGACGAGGTAAAGAGTGGTATTGGCATCACCAATATTCTTAATTCGCTTGCCGCGGCGAACGTAACTGATCGCGAGTTCAGTAGCGAGCACACTGAGGATTTCGCTGGGGAGTTGGGCATAAGGCGCTTGAGTGGAGAGAAAAGCGGTGACTTCTACTGATTCAACTGTCATCTTCCCCACTTTAGTGCGTGAAGCAGAAGTATGTATCCCCTAAGGATAGGGATCTGTGAGACTATCTCCCCCGCTTTGTGGGTAGAATTCAATTCTCGGCTCTAATTCGGGAATAGAGATATACACAGATGAAGAAGATGTGACGCATTTTACCCAGCGCGAGCAGACGCACATCAACCCTCGTGCGAAGATACGCACCTGCACCTACTGGCTCGAGATAGCAAAGCCTACTGAAATAAAAATCGCGGCAGCCTCGACCCCCGTGTTCGAAGCTGCCGCAACTCGCTCCCCATATGGCCCTTTAATCTGAGCGCTCCCCTCAGGCGGGCTACCTTATCCCATTCCTATCCGAGATCAAGTTGGAAGGCTACAGCCCCCAAGTCAGCTGCGATTGATTCCACGACATCATCGTCGACGGGGCGATCCACTCGCAAAATCAAGACGGCTTTATCACCAGAGGACTCTGTGGTCAAAGCTGCGGCCACAATATTGACCCCATAATTGCCCAGAGCAGTACCGACACGCCCCAATGCACCAGGTGTATCGGCATAATTGAAGAATAGGTTAGTGCCTTTAGCTCGCAGATCGATGCCGCGGCCATTGATGCGCACGATTTTTTCTTCGCGGTCGAGCCCCGTGAGGGCACCAATCAGTGAAATCCGAGAGCCGTCAGCTGCAATCGCCGTGACATCTAATACCGAGCGATGCGATACCGACTCGGAACGCGTACTCACCTCCAAAGACACTCCCCGTTCTTTGGCAATCATCGGTGCATTCACGAATGTGACTTGCTCATTGACAATCCCAGCAAAGAGGCCACGCAGTGCCGAGAGGCCAAGAACTTCCACATCCTCGGTGGACAATTCACCGCGAGCTTGCACCTCTAAGCGGATTGGGGCTTGTGCCAACATATGGCTGACGGTCAGGCCGAGCTTACGCGCTAGTTCGAGCCACAGGGCTACTTCTTCACCCACTTGACCCGCAGCCACATTCACCGCATCAGGGACAAATTCGCCGGCTAAGGCTCGCAGGCAAGAGGCCGCCACATCGGTACCAGCACGATCTTGTGCCTCAACAGTCGACGCTCCCAAATGAGGGGTAACTACCACTTCATCGAGGTCAAATAGCGGAGAATCGGTGCACGGTTCAGTGGCGAATACGTCAAAACCAGCACCCCTGATGCGCCCACTGCGTATCGCCTCAGCTAGAGCGTGTTCGTCAACCAATCCCCCTCGCGCTGCGTTGATAATAATCTGCCCGGGCTTAGCGTGAGCGAGCAGTTCAGCGTCGAACATTCCCGCGGTCTCCGGAGTCTTGGGTAGGTGAATCGTTATAAAATCAGATTGCTCAACCACCTCCACCAAAGACAGCAGCTCCACGCCTAATTGGCCTGCACGCGCCGGGTTCGCATAAGGATCAAAGGCGATAATTCGGGCCCCGAACGCCGTGAGACGTTGCGCGAATAACTGTCCGATATGGCCAAAGCCGATAATGCCAATCGTTTTACCGTAGATTTCTACACCGTTAAAGGACGAGCGTTTCCACTTACCGCGGCGCAGCGTTGAATCAGCCGCCGGAATTTGACGAGCTGTGGCTAGTAGTAGCGAAATTGCATGCTCGCACGCCGAGTGGATATTTGAGGTGGGTGCATTGGCGACCATAATTCCCAGCTCTGTGGCTGCCTGGATATCGACGTTGTCCAGCCCCACGCCCGCGCGACCTACAATCTTTAGACGAGGTGCCGCCTGCAAAACCTCTCGGTCTACCGTAGTCGCGGAACGTACTAACAGCGCGTCAGCCTCTGCAACTGCTGCCATCAATGCCTCACGATTGGGGCCATCAACCCAGCGAACCTCAACCTCATCTCCAAGCGCATCAACAGTTGACTGCGCCAATTTATCAGCAATTAAAACTACGGGGCGATGTGAAACGCTCACGTTGCATATTCTCCTTGACAGGTGGGTTTGGCCGGATGAAATATCACCCATAGGCTCTTAGTGACGGTCAATACTGATATTGACTATGTGTAGTGTATCCCACACCTTAGCGAAGAGCAGGAAATTCTTGGCTCTTTTGACTACGTTTTAACATCTTCAACCGAGGTTGCACCTGGTCAATATCAGCTACCGCAAGCGGACTATCGGGAAGTAGCTCTAGAGCTGGATGGTAATACGGCGGTAATTCCGCCGCTTCCTTTAGGTATTTCTCTTTTCCCACAATCAAGTGGACATAGGACAGCTCATCGTAACGCGTAGTGAGAGGAAAATCAGTAATAAATATTTTTTGTGGCAGATCCTGCGCCCTCACGACTAAAGAAAGCCACTCGCTGGCTTTTTCCACCTCACGATTGTCCGCCGTGTGATCCTCGGTATCTCGAGCAGAATCGGTGTGGAAATAAACCCCCACATGAGGCGCAATAACTTCCGCTTTGAAGCGTTGCAATTCTTTAAAACTGCGGACCTTGATGATTCCGTATGCATCGGCATCCTTGAGCTGCTCCAGCCATCCATCCAACTCCGATAGATTCGTATTGTCCATATCAAAGAAAACTGCTGGGCTAATAACGTGATCATAAAGTTTACCCATCTCCGCGCTATCAGCCCGCGCTTGGGCCAATCTTTCGGTGAAGATGCCGCTATGGTCCACCCTCTTAGTCGCAGGCATCTCTACCGCCGCAATCGAGCGCTGCGGGAAGACGAGGCCGCGTCGACCCGGACCTGGCTGATATTGTGTCAGCTGCTCACCTGCCTCGATTCGATCTGCAAGTTCTGCGGCACTACCAAACTGTTCACCCAGGGCCACTAATGGATGATTGGATAATCCTGCTACCTTGCGCATACTTTCCACGCTAAAGCGGGGATCAGGAAATGCCAGAACACGTATTTTTGCACCGAAAGCTCGCGTGCTGGCAACTGCTGCAATACTTGAATCTGCGGATGCAATTACAATGGGGGCAGTATCTGCGTCGCGTTTAGAATTCAGCGGGAAAGGGCGCAATTTTTGGCCACCGTCTGGACGGCCAAAACGCTCTTGCGGGCTCATGTCAGCAAATTCTTCATCCCATGCAGGCACCAATTCAACGGCCTCATCTCCTGGGAGCTTAGCCACACTGCGGATCACAGATTTTTGATACGTTATCGCTTTGCGCTGGAATTGCAGTGCGGTGAGGTCCCCTAGAGCTACCGGAGTTAACGTATCTTTGATGATTGCTACATCCCCACTGAGCGAGGCCAAAGGCACATCTCCGACGAGTAAGATAGTTTTGACACCCAGGCGATCGATTTCGGCGATAATATCGTCGCGGTCGTCGTCAGTCATGGTCAGCATCGGAGCATGAGCAACCACTGCGATGCTGGCTGCACGCAACTGGTGGGCAATATCTGCGTCTGAAATCACCAGAGTTTCCGCAGCCTCGAAGAAGTGTCTTACCGCCGCAATCCCCGAACCAGTGTCGCTTAATACAACTGGTTCCCGATCGAATATAGGATTGACATGGTGCCCTAGATTCCTGGTTCGCGATTGCTCTAGATGATCGGCAACTTGAGTAGTTGGAATCGCTGAAATCTGGCGAGCCGGATCAGTGGTACACGCGCCGAGCACCAACGACGCTAGCAGGACGCTTGACAGTATTTTCCAATAACGCATGAATTACTTGCGGGCATCCACGAAGGCACCTGGGCCCTCTTCTCCAGCGTGAAGGTTATCTTCATCAACATCTAAGATGGCTGTGACTCCCATGGCTGACTCGATCATCTTCAGAATCTTATGGCGTCGATCATGAAAGAATTCTCGGGCATTGGCACTAAAGAGTAAGTGAGAATCAATGAGATGGGAATTCAATACGGCATCGAACTCCGCATCGTCAAGCAGACTTTTCAGCTGAATTCGGTGCAGGTAGCGCGCAGGCGAGTTCTGCTCCAGCATCACATATGTGCGCCGCGACATTGGGGTCCGGTTGAGAACCGAATCTGATAGAAATTCTTCGATGCCGTTTTCCGCGCACCACTCGGTCGGGAAAATCTTGCGGAAATGTGTGCTGAGGGCGTGGAAATTTTCCCCGTCGAACCTAGAATTGCTGCGCCAATCTATAGCACCGCGCCCCATGATTAAAGCATAGATGCCTTTATAGAGCCCAGAATGTGGGGTAGCAGAATGCAGTCGTGATTCCACAAAGCGGGCTTGAGCAATGGTTTTTGGCTCTGGTACGCCCCTGGAATTGTTGTAATCAAGAATCCACTTGGTTACTTCATCGACATCTTGGCTTGTTCGCACCATGACAGCTGGGGAGCCGTAGAGTTCGCCAAATACCCCGCACCAGAACCAGCGATTCAGGCGGTCAAGTGCTGCTTGGTTGTCCAAGACACTGTCATCGAGAAGGGCTCTGATCGCGGCTAGGGGTACCAATTGGGCACTATAGGGCACTTGGTCAATGGAATGAATACAGCGTTCAGTGAGGAAGTCACCGACGTGTTCAAATGCAGATCGCAGTTTTTCTGCGGCCTCTTTGTACTCCTCGAGCGTGAGCTGCAGAATTGACTGCCTGAAGCCTGAGGCTTTGCCCTTGTTGTAGGTGCAATAGAGGGCAACAGCAGTGAGGAATTCGGTGCGCCCAATTTCTGCTAAAGCTGGGTGGGCATTAAGGACCCGCTGGGTTTTGCGCCAATCATCGGCTAGGTGAAAATTCTGGTCCTGGGCAGCAAAGATTGCAGTGATGAGCTCGAATACGTCCATTTGCTGACCCACGCTATTAGCATGGGCAAAAATCGATCCGATTCCAGCCTGGGCAGTATCACGATCCAACCTGATAATGGGGATTTGGTAGCGCACTAGTGGCTTGATAACCCGGGTATAAAATTTCTTTGCCACGTCATGGGAGGAAGCAACAGCTATATCGAAGAGTAGATCTGTACCTTTTTCAAAGAGTAAATCTGCCACTGGAATATAGCCATAGGTAGATGCAGTATCGGAGTCTGGAAGTTGTGCAGAAGGGCCGAAATGCGAACACACAACACCTTGTTCATCAACTGCGATGACAGCATCATCTGGAATGATTTCTTCTGCTGTAGCGCGCTCAACATTAACGTAAAACCGCCGCCGCACCCGCTTATGACGAAAGTCGACGCTTTCGACGATTCCACCACCACGGAGGCAATGATACAAGGTAGTCAGGCGTTGTTGTCCATCAAGGAGCAGCATACCTGGACCCAGGCCATGATCTGGGGCGCCGGCGAGGGGGCGCGGACGGAAACGGAGTACCTCGTTGCGCGTGTCGAGCGCCATGAATGCGCCGATGGGGTCGCCCCGTAGGACTGAAATGATTAGAGTGCGGATTTGGTCGACATCCCACCGGTATTCGCGCTGGAAATCTGGCAGTTGGATATCGCCGCGATCTACACGAGCGAAGAGATCGAGAAGATCATAACTTGGGGTGCTATAAGCCATAATTTTAGCTTAGCCGATGATCAGCACGTCGTCTCGTGCCTTTGGTGCCCGGGGCCTTCGAGCTGCACTGTTGAGTGCTCGATACCAAAATCGAGCAAGCGATCTTGAACTTTATCCAAGACGGTACACGACCCAATGGACATATCGCGATCGACTACGAGGTGGCAGGTGGCGATTAGTTCATTGCCGTCAAGTGACCAGACGTGTAGATCATGTACTGTTAGCACATCATCGATATGGGTAAGCGCTAGCTTAATCTCGGCCATGTCTACCCCTAGTGGCACCTGTTCCGTAATCACCCTTAGCGATTCCCATGCCAGCTTCATGCTCCGCGGGAGAATGAGGGCTGCGATGATGAGCGAAGCTACCGTATCAGCCCATATAATTTGGTAGAAGATCATGGCGAGGGCTGCGATGATTACGGCAATTGATCCGAAGAGATCGACGAGAACGTGTAAATAAGCACCGCGCATATTCATGCTGGAGTGACTGTGTCCGTGCAACACAAGTGCCCCGAAAATATTTGCCACCAAACCTATGATGCCTACTCCGAGCATTAGCGGGGCGTTGATCTCTTCCTGGGCGAAAAAACGCATGATCGCTTCCACTACGATCCACAACGAGATAATCGAAACGCTCAGCGCGTTCGCTAAGGCGGCTACCACCTCTAGTCGGCGGTAGCCGTATGTTGCGGTATCGCTTGCAGTCTTGCGGGCGAAAATGATGGCTAACGCGGCTACTAGAAGTCCTGTTGAATCCGAGAGCATATGCATCGCGTCAGAGACGAGGGCGAGCGAGCCAGATATATATCCACCAATGAGTTCGGCAAAAAAAATTGTCGCGGTGAAAATAAGAACTGTTAGGAGTGCTTTTAGACCCTCCGGTGCGTGGCTATGATGATCATGATCGTGGTTGTGGTTATGGTTGTGATCATGGCCATTACGGTGGTCATGGTTGTGGTCATGATCATCATCGCGGGCATGGCCACGACCTACAAGCACCTTGGACTGCTGGGGCACACTGTGCTCCTGATCGTGTGTGCGAGGAGTCGGAGCGGTCTGGGACTCGGAAGCGTCACGTGCGCGGATACTATAACGACGCGCGCCTCGCGAGCGAGTTTCTCCCGGGCGACGGCTGTGTCCGTGGTTTAAATGACGTCGTTTCCTGCTCATGATGCTACCCTAACCTTTACTTTCATTAACTTCAATATAATGAAAATAGATATTCATATCAGTCGGTCTTTTTGGGGTTTTTCTTAAGAAAAAGAGAGCAAAAAAAATGGGGCGACCGTCGACATACCCGGCTCGTTGCCATCGCTTACCGGTCGTTTCCGGTTACCTATTTCAAAGATACTTATCGCTGACACAATTTACGCGGCTAGACCTCCACGAAGACGGTTCGACGCCCCCGCACGTTAAGCAAATTCTCACAGATCCAATACTTCTTCTCATTAGCTCTAATGTGCCCACATTGAGCACTCGGATGCGACAAAGCGAGCTTTTAAGGTGGGTGTACCCGAAAGTCCAGCCCACACGCTACAGAGCACGCAAGAACACAAGTTACAACCAGATGATGGGAATTGGTCGGCAAAGTAGAACTTAAGAGGTAGCTCTAAGAGTAGCTCTATCGAAGCCCAGCTCTCCTACTCTCAACACATATCCCGAACCTCACCAGGCTTGTACCCAATGTCGAATAGTAAGCTTGGCAGAGCAAAACCCCTCGGAATACCCGAGGGGTTTGAGGGTCAGCAGCTACCTAAACTCTAGGCAGTGGCATCGAGAGGATTTTTAACCCAGCTCATAAGATCGCGCAGTTTCTCGCCAGTCTCTTCGATCTGGTGTGCAGAAGTCTCAGCGCGCAACTGTTCAAGCCGCCGATTGCCGTCTTTGATATTGGCTAGGAGCTGCTCTGTGAAGGAACCGTTCTGGATATCCTGCAGAATTTCGCGCATGCGTGTCTTCGTATCCCCATCAATGACACGAGGACCAGACAGGTAGCCGCCGAGCTCAGCGGTATCGGAAATCGAGTAATTCATATTAGCCAGACCGCCCTCATAGATGAGGTCAACGATCAATTTCATCTCATGCAAGCATTCGAAATAAGCCATCTCCGGCTCGTAGCCAGCTTCAACGAGGACATCGAAACCATTTTTAATCAGCTCTTCGAGGCCACCACACAGCACAACCTGCTCACCAAACAGATCAGTAACAGTCTCGGCCTCAAAAGTAGTGGGGATAACCCCGGCGCGAGCGCCACCGATGGCTGCAGCATAAGACAGGCATAGCTCCTTGCCGTGACCGTGAGGGTCTTGGCCTACGGCAATCAAGCACGGCACCCCTTTACCGTCGACAAATTCACGACGGACGAGATGTCCAGGGCCCTTAGGGGCGATCATTCCTACGGTTATATTCTGCGCAGGCTCGATCAGTTTGAAGTGAATATTGAGGCCGTGGGCAAAAAGGATTGTATCGCCGTCTTTTAAATGTGGTGCAAGGTCTTCCTCGTAGACTTTGGCCTGGGTGGTATCGGGAACCAAGACCATGATGACATCTGCCCATTCGGCGGCCTCGGAATTTGTTTTAACGTCGAAACCGGCTTCTTCAGCCTTTTGACGTGATGGGGAGCCTTCGCGCAAACCGATAACGACCTCGACTCCTGAGTCACGCAAATTCATCGCATGGGCATGCCCTTGGGAGCCGTAGCCCAAAACCGCTACCTTGCGGGATTGGATGAGGGAGAGATCAGCATCTGCATCATAGAGCAGCTCAATTGCCATGAAAAAAGGACCTTTCTGTTAAAGAATATGAGTCACACGAGAGTTTCCTAGTGGGGACTCTGTGAAACTAATTATAGGATACTGCTTAATTGATCTTTGGAGCCATCGTCTTCGGACCACGGGTCAAAGCGATCGGCCCTGAGGATATTAATTCTCGAACTCCGAAGGGCCTTAGGATCTCCAGAAAAGCCGCCAACTTATCCTCGGTACCTGTGGCCTCGATAACCACAGATTCGGGAGCCACGTCGATAATCCGAGCCCTGAAAATATTGGCTGCATCGACTACCTGCGGGCGATTTGAGGCATCTGCCGAGACCTTAACCAGCATTAGAGCACGGGCCACTGTCGATTCTGGATCCATGCGAACCACTTTGCGAACTGGCACGATCTTGTTGAGCTGTTTGGTGATCTGCTCAATAGCATTTTCATCCGCATCGAAGACGATGGTAATTCGTGTGAGCTGTGGCGTTTCGGTGGTGCCCGAGACGAAGGAACGCAAATTGAAGCCGCGACGTGAGAACATTGCGGACACTCGGGTCACCAGCCCATCAACGTCCTCTACCAAAGCGGACAGTATATGGCGGGAATTTTTAGGTTGATTATTCACGCTATCCCTCAGATCTTTTTCGTCATATCGTCGACGTCGGTGGGCGAAGCTTCGTCGAAAAGCGGACGTAGATCACGCGCGTATTGAATTTCGGAATTCGAGTGCCCCGCAGCGACCATGGGCCACACCTGCGCATCCTCTCCGACGATAAAATCTATAACCACCGGTCGGTCATTGATCTCGCGCGCTTTGTGAATCGCCTCAAGTGCCTCCGCCTCGGTGGCGGCTCTAAAAGCAGCGCAGCCCTGAGCCTCAGCCAGTCCTACAAAATCAGGTAGAAAATGATTACCCTTGCGCAGTTGGGTATGAGAGTAGTGTCCGTCGTAGAACAGTGTCTGCCACTGGCGCACCATGCCTAAGTTGCCGTTATTGATGAGGGCTACCTTAATGGGGAAGCCATTAGCTGAGGCCGTAGTGAGTTCCTGGTTGGTCATCTGGAAACATCCATCGCCGTCAACCGCCCATACTTCACGGTCGGGTGCTGCAGCTTTAGCGCCTACGGCCGCCGGAATCGCATAACCCATGGTTCCTAGCCCCCCGGAATTAAGCCAGTGACGAGGTCTTTCGAAGTCGATAAACTGCGCTGACCACATTTGGTGTTGACCTACTCCGGCACAGTAGATTGCCTCAGGTCCAACTATCGATGAGAGGGACTCAATCACGAATTGAGGTTCCAAAACTCCATCGGCGCTGTGCTCGTAGCCACGCGGGAACCTCTCTTTAAGATCGCTGAGATGATACGTCCACGCAGAAATATCAATCCCTTGGGGCAAAGTTCTATCAAACTCTTCCGCCAGCGCCACAAGTACCTCGCGGGCATCCCCAACTATGGGGATATCGGCCATTCTGATCTTGCCAATTTCGGCTGGGTCTATATCAGCGTGGATCACCTTAGCCTCCGGGGCAAAAGATGCAGTATCACCGGTTACGCGGTCATCGAAGCGGGTGCCGATAGCGATCAGCAAGTCGCTCTCTTGAAGCGCCCCCACAGCGGGAACTGTTCCATGCATGCCTGGCATACCCATATGCAAAGGATGTGAATCGGGAAATACGCCGAGCGCCATCAAAGTAGTCACGACTGGAATTCCAGTTTTTTCGGCAAAGATTTTCAGCTCGCGGGCGGCATCAGCCTTCACGACGCCGCCCCCAATATAGAGGGCCGGGCGGGTAGATTCTGCGATGAGCCTCACTGCTTGTTCGATGGGACGCGAATGAGGTTTGGTCACGGGGTGATACCCAACAAGTTCCAGACGCGGTGGCCAGTGGAATTCCATTTCCATCGCTTGGATATCTTTGGGAATATCTACGAGCACTGGTCCGGGGCGGCCCGTATTCGCTACATGAAAGGCCTCGGCGATAGCCCGCGGAATTTCGTCCGGAGAAGTAATCATAAAACTATGTTTGGTCACCGGTATCGTAATCGATCGAATATCGGCTTCCTGGAAGGCATCTGTTCCTAACATGGGGCGGGCCACTTGGCCTGTAATGGCGACGAGCGGAACAGAGTCGAGATAGGCATCTGCTATTGGGGTGACGAGATTGGTTGCACCTGGTCCGGACGTGGCAATACAGACGCCCACTTTTCCGGATACTTGTGCGTAGCCTGTCGCCGCGTGGCCAGCACCTTGCTCATGACGAACTAAAATATGCCGCAATTTCGTTGATTTATAGAGCGCGTCGTAGAGTGGCAAAACGGCCCCGCCGGGCAGACCGAAGACAATATCGGTGCCCAACATTTCCAGAGTCCGAACGACCGCGTCGGCGCCGGTCATTCGTTCTGGTTGTGCAGCTTTAGCACGCGAAGCAACCGTGGCGGGGCTCGGACGTGAGGGAGTTGTCACGACTTCTAACTCCTTGTTGGGGTCTAGAAATAAAGATATTCCTTCACTCCTGCCCATTATCCATGGTGTGATAATCGCAAAGAATGAAGCCAATGGCGGTCTGCCACCTAAAACACTAAAGCCCCCGTATTCCTAGCACTTGTGGTGCGTAGGTTTCGGGGGCGCTTTGGTTTCGACTTGAACTTTAGCAAGCCGCGACATCAAGCGCCGCGCCGTTCACTACTAGTACAAGTCGAATAATGTTCATAGTCACCAATCATACAATTCAACTAAGGGAATTGTCGAAAATATCGCTTTTTACCCCTCGCCACTACCCCATCCAGAGCTCTCCCAAAAACCAATCGGTGCAGGTAGAGGCTTATTCGCCCAAAAAATTCTGGAGCACCCCAAGTTAAGCTATCAGCAGTCATGACCAAGCAGTGAGGCGCTCGATCCGCACTATTCGCGAGACCACAGGGAAGACGATAACCTAGAAAGAATTATGCATATCAGTTATATTGCCCAGTCTCTATGGAACTGGTTTCTCGATCCTGGCATTCCTCTAGCCCTGCTTATCTTGTTAGCGCTCCTGGTGCCCCGCGCTGGACGCCTCGCCATGTATATCATTCGTAATAAGGTCGTGGATGAACAAGCGGATGAGCAGAAAACCCAACTCGCCTTCGCGGGAGTATTTGTTTATGCCGCTCAAATCTTGGCCTATTTCCTCATCTTTGTTGCAATATTGCAACAACTTGGATTTTCTCTCGCTTCCGCAGCTATTCCTGCAACGGCGGCCTCAGCCGCTATCGGCCTGGGTGCGCAATCCATCATCGCAGATTTTCTCGCAGGCTTTTTCATTCTCTCGGAGAAGCAGTACGGGGTTGGCGATTGGGTGATCTTTAAAGGGGGATCTGCCGACGCTATCGAGGGCACCGTCATTCAAATTACAATGCGATCGACTCGTATTCGAACCCTCGCAGAAGAGACGGTTATCATCCCGAATTCCAAAGCCGGGGTGAGCATCAATTGTTCCAATCACTGGTCTTCTGCCGTAGTTTCCATGCCCGTTCCCCTTCTCGGATCCCATTCGGTGGACGAAGCCGTCGAACGCGCTACTAGCGCTACACAGCGCGCCCTCGATGAGCCTAATATACGTGAGGTGGTTTTGGGCCCCCTTGCCGTACATCCCGCATTGGCGATCAATCCGCCTGCGAGCGTTGGCATGCCGTGGACCATGCAAATGCGCTTCCTTACTCAGGTCAAGCCGGGTTCTCAATGGATGGTAGAACGCGCAGTGCGAGTCAAAATTATCGAAGAGTTTTGGCACGAATACGGATCCGCTGCAACGATTGATGGACGCATCGTTTCAGAACTCGAAGATACCCAGACTCCTCATTCACTCGCGACGCAAGCTACCACCGTTGAGTACACCCCCCAAGAAGGAACTATGCATCCCAGCAGTGCGGAACGGCTAACTGAGCGTGGATTCCTCACCGATAACGATCCCGCTGTTACCGATCCTGCGCAAGAGGACGACGCAGAGCCGACCGCACACTCCTCGCAGCATATTTTTACCTTCGGCGGAAGGGTACGTCTGTCCACTGCTTTGATGTTGCTAGCGGGGATCATTCTGCTAGCTATTAAGGCCTTCACTCTCGAACCCGAGCCCACTGCAGAAACTCCAACGCTGTTACCGCAGAGTCAGATCCAGCCCGCCATTCCAAGTGAAACTGAACCAGAGGTGACTATTGTTCCTCAAGATACCCACGACGATACCCACGTAGCGGAACTCACGGAGGAGCCGGTTTCCATCCAGCCCACAGCGAACCCCGAAACTGAAGTGACAGTCGAACCTGAATCCACCACCCCCTTAGATAGCTCAGTGGAGCCTGAAACTACTTAAAGAATTAACCGTGATCTTGAGAATCCAATATCATCAATGAGTATGAGCGACCACAACCCCGACAGCCCCGAGACAATCTTTCGTGTCGATCGCGCCCATCTGCTCGCAGCGATCTTCATGGCAGCCCTAGCGCTGCTCATCTCAGGCGCTGCTTTTACATATCTCTTCTGGGTGCCATTCCTACCGCTGGTCATGATTTATTATGTGCTGAGGTCGCGCACCGTTATTACCACCGACGGGATTACCGCCTACTATGCATTCAAACGCCCAGCCACAATGCCATGGGCAGAATTCACCGGGCTCGGTTTTCAGGGCTCGCGCGCACTGGCATTTGGTTCGCACAATAAGAAGATGAGGCTTCCTGGTATCAGCTTCAATTCCTTGCCCGAACTAGAAAAAGCCTCTTTTGGCCGGATTCCCGATGTTATCACTAAGGCTCACCAGGCGGCCGATGACCAGGTTGTCATCATAAATAAAGACGGCCACCAAGTCCTCATTTCTAAGGATGAGTACGATGCCCGTATTCATAGTGATACCGCTGACAACGATTAAGGATTGACTAGTATGATTCCTCTGCGCTCTCGCGTAACCACGGTTGGCCGCAACGCATCTGGGGCACGCGCCCTATGGCGAGCTACCGGCACCAAGGAACAAGATTTTGGCAAACCAATTGTGGCCATCGTCAATTCCTATACCCAATTTGTTCCAGGGCACGTGCATCTGAAAAATGTGGGCGATACCGTCGCTGAGGCTGTCCGCAAGGCGGGAGGTGTCCCCAAAGAATTTAATACCATTGCCGTCGATGACGGTATCGCGATGGGTCACGGGGGCATGCTCTACTCCCTACCTTCTCGCGAGATTATTGCTGATTCTGTGGAATATATGTGCAATGCCCATACCGCCGATGCGATGGTGTGCATCTCCAACTGCGATAAAATTACCCCCGGCATGCTCAACGCCGCCCTCCGTTTGAATATTCCAGCGGTCTTCGTCTCTGGTGGCCCCATGGAAGCCGGAAAAGTTGTGTCCATTGACGGGGTCGCTCACGCCCCCACTGATCTCATCACAGCAATCACGGCCTCTGCCAATGAGGCAATCTCCGATGCTGAATTGCGCACAATCGAAGACCTCGCCTGTCCCACCTGTGGTTCCTGTTCAGGAATGTTCACCGCGAATTCCATGAATTGTCTCACCGAGGCATTGGGACTATCCCTGCCCGGTAATGGCACCACCTTGGCCACCCATACCGCTCGGAAGCAGCTTTTTGAACAAGCCGGCCATATGATCGTCGATCTGTGTCAGCGTTACTACGGCGAGGAAGATGAATCAGTGCTGCCACGCTCGATCGCGACTAAAGAGGCCTTTAGCAATGCCTTAGCTCTCGATATGGCCATGGGCGGGTCCACCAATACGATCCTGCACACTCTAGCGGCAGCTCAAGAAGGCGAGGTGGACTTCGATCTCAGCGATATTTCGGAACTCTCCCATAAAATTCCTTGTATTTCCAAAGTTGCGCCTAATGGGCACTACCATATCGAAGACGTCCATCGCGCTGGAGGGATTCCAGCAATCTTGGGTGAATTACGACGCGCCGGGCTCCTTCATGAGCAGGTACACACAGTGGCTTATGACACCTTAGACGGCTGGCTTAACGATTGGGATATCCGCGGCGGCAAAGCCCTCGATCGGGCCGAAGAACTCTTCCACGCCGCCCCCGGCGGCATGCGCACCACAGAACCGTTTAGCCAATCGACGCGGTGGGAAAGCCTAGATACCGACCAAAAAGATGGTTGCATCCACAGCATCGACCATGCTTACTCCGAAAACGGCGGACTCGTCATTTTGCGTGGCAACTTGTCCCCTGACGGTTCGGTTTTGAAAACCGCCGGCGTCGACGCCGAATTATGGGAATTTTCCGGGCCGGCACGGGTGTGCGAATCCCAGGAAGAAGCTGTGTCTATTATTCTCAAACGAGAGGTGCAGCCCGGAGAAGTAGTTGTCATTCGCTATGAAGGCCCAGCCGGGGGCCCTGGCATGCAAGAGATGCTCCACCCCACCTCTTTTCTTAAAGGAGCAGGTCTTGGCAAAGCGTGTGCTCTTATCACAGACGGACGCTTCTCCGGTGGGACCTCTGGTCTATCCATCGGCCATATCTCCCCTGAGGCCGCTCACGGCGGGCTCATCGGTCTCATAGAGAACGGAGATATGATCAGCATCTCAGTGAAAAACCGCGAACTCAATCTACTCGTCGACGCCGACGAGATCGAAAGACGTCGCCAGGCACAAGGGGTCCGCAACAAACCGTGGACGCCAGTCAACCGCCAACGCACAGTATCGAAGGCATTGCGGGCCTACGCAAAAATGGCTACATCCGCTGACAAGGGTGCCGTCCGCGAAGTATAGGAAGAAGAATCTCAATGACTTTGCTGCGGCGCTTCAGGCCGCTGCTCACGGTAGTAGCTTGTGTGGTCTCCGCACTCATTATGGTGCTTCAGATCGCAGACCCTCACGGGCATATAGATATGATCATTTATCGTCAGGGAGCACAAGCCTACATGGACGGAGCCAGTCTCTACCAGGCAGGATTTCCCGCCTACGATCTTACCTTGCCGTTTATCTACCCGCCCTTTGCAGCACTTCTCCTTAGTCCGTTCGCCCTCCTCTCAGAGCAGCACGCTGGCTACTTGATGATTGCTCTATCGGGGCTTCTCCTAGCGCTCTGCCTATGGTATTTAGGGCGCTATCTTTTCTCGTCTCCCTCTGCCGCATTACTTTTTACAGCCACAGGGTGGGGATTCGGGCTGCTTCTGGAACCTGTTGTGCAGAATGCCAAATTTGGGCAAATCAATATGTGGCTTCTCGCCTTGGTTTTTCTTGATATTGTGCCGCGCAAGCGAAAGATACCACGAGGGTGGTTGATAGGAATCGCCGCTGCCATCAAAATCACCCCAGCAGTCATGGTGCTCTACCTGGTGCTCCGCAAAGATCTCAAGGGCATTGGGATGTTTATCTTAGGAGCTGTGGGAGCCACGGCCATTGGTGCTCTTCATAATACCAAGGAAACTGTTGATTTCTTTGGCCGTGCCATCTTTGTTATGAATGATAATTCACGCATTGGTGTGAATATCGGCTATATCTCCAACCAATCAATCAAGGGTGTCCTCACACGGTTGTGGCCAAGTTCCGAGGCAGCCCACAATGCCAGTGACACCATTCAGGTACTCTGGCTGATCCTAGCGGTACTAGTGACCGTCATTTTCGCCGTAGTTATGCTCCGACTGCTGCGATCTGGCCTGGATTTCGAGGCAGCATTAGTCAATACAGCCCTCATGCTGCTAGTCTCCCCTATTTCCTGGTCACATCACTGGGTGTGGTGGCCTATATGGATAGCGGTTCTCGGCTACTATGCACTGCGTTTGCGTGCCCGTACATTGGTGGTTCTATTGGGAGCTATGAGCTTTTTTATGATGACCACTCCACCTCATTGGTGGCTCGGTGATCCCCAAGGTGATCAGGACTTTGAGCAGATTTTACTGCTTAAACTGTGGATGGATGATTATTTCTTTTGGACTCTTTTCCTCATCCTCCCACTGCTAAAGACGAACGTAAAAGGCGCTGCAGTCTCACCTGCAGCGCCTGGAGTTCGGACTTAGTTAAAAGGGTTCGTGGCCGCCCCGAACCACCACAACGCGGCGGCCGCACCAAGGCCTACTATCACAAAGACCCAGCTCGAAGCTAGAGGCCGTTTCGACCACGAACGACCGGCGTCGAAAGAGTAACGGCCAGGACCTGTGAATTGCACAACGAGAGCGATCGCGCTCAAAAATGCACCAAACCACAGCGTCTCAGTAGCCGTATTAAAGGTGAGGCTGTCTTGGATATTGATGGTGTGCAAGGCCATGAAGGAGGTTGATATGATCGCCAGCGCCGCAGCTACTGGGCTCAGGAGTCCAAAGAGCAAGAATATGCCGGCAGTAAGCTCAATCGTAGGAAGTGCGATGCTAAGAATATCGCCATAAGGATAGGCAGCAAATTCGGCGGATAGCTCACTGATACCCTCCGACGAACCGATGCGGAAAAAGACGATGAGAGCGTGACTGATGAGGTAGAGGCTAAAGAAGATACGCAAAAGGAGCAGTCCAAAGTCAAGAGTTCCACGCTTAACTTCCTTTTCCACGATCACCTCATCTCGAACCACAAAGTCTGCAGGAACACCTGCTGGCGCTGGTTCTGTTAGAGGAGCAGGTTGGGCAAGCTGCACAGCGGCAAGGTGCTGAGTGGCATCTGTACCCATAGCACCGTCGTCATAGGCACTGATAGGTGCATCAGAGGCGAGGCGATCACTCACTTCAAAAATTTCGGCCTGCTGGGTGGCAGCCGCCGGAGTGCGCACGGGATGATCCAGTGCATCCTCGGCGTGCATATCAGGCACCTCGCCTAGCACTGGTTCAGGGCTAGGGTTAATGCTAGGGCTGTGAGGGGGGATATCCTGTGGGGCCGCCCGTCCGGCGCGCGCATAAATATCTGTAGGCTCAGCAGCGGTGGGCGGCGTATTAGGATCAAAGGTTGGAATATCTGAGTCGAGCTCGGTGGCTCGATCGGGTGTATTATTCTCGCTCATACTTTATCAATGTAGGCGAGAACGCCGTCGAATAGGGCAACGGCACGCAGGAAAACTAGCAGCGATGCAGAGCTTTTTCCAAGGCTCCGCGCTCCGCTGTTGTGACCGCGAGATCATATGTGTGCTTGATCTGCACCTGCTTACGAGCATACTCGCAGTGAAATTCCTCGTTAGGTGGCATCCAGCTCGCCGCAGACTGTGCGCTCTTCGAGGAGTTCTCAGACTGCGTGGTGGCAAGGAGGTTAATAGGATCATTAGCAAAAGCGAGACGACGTTGATTATCCCACCGATAAGCTCCGGCATACCACGCGTCACCGAGGGCAACCACATGATCGATGGGAACGAGGGCACTGGTTTTCTGACCTCGCTGGAAATCAACGCGCTTCCCGGTATAAGGATCGATGAACCAGCCACTTTTCACCTTACATGTCTCGACCTTATTCTTCCGCTTCGAAGGAACAAAGACCACATCATTAAGGTCGCGCGCAAGAATATCATTTCGAGTATCGCAGCTATTGCCACTCAAATCGACGTCCATAGCATCGTCACTCCACGCCTTACCAAAAGCGCCTCGATCGTATGCGGGTGCATTCTTATCGAAGACGCGAGTCGGTAGCTCCGCAAGCCAAGCCAAAGATTGCTGGTCGCCAGTTACCGCTGGAGGCACCTCGCCTGCACCCTCTGGTCCTTCGGGTGCCACGTCGGGGAGCTGTTCGTCTTCCGCTGATTCTCCAGGTACAGCGTCGAGGTCCTCCTCCTGCTGAGGAGAGCTACCAGTGTCAGGGTTTTCCTCAGTTGTCGGGGTCACAGCCGAAGTCACTGCTGGAGGTTGAGTGCTCGATCCCGAATTACTTCCTAATACAACGCCCACAATGAGCGATACCGTCGTGATAATTCCAATTACTAAACTAATAAGCTGCGCCATATCAAGGCCAAAAGGTCGTGCATTTTTCACGGTCGGTACCGTATCACAACCGTCCGAAAATGTGCTCATAGAGTCTGTGCTGCACCAACTACCGCTTGGGTCAGGCGCTCTAGCGAGGTCGATTCCAGACGCCAGCTCTGCCAAAACAGGGGTACCGCCTGGACCTTTTCATCGAGGAGTATAATCTCTCCGCTCTCAAGAAGGGGGCTAGCCTCATGAATAGGTAGCATTGACCATCCCAGACCCACTCTCGTAGCTTCGATAAAAGCTTCGGCAGAAGGGATCTGGGATATGCGTCGGTGGCGCGAGCGCCCTTTGAGGTCATCAATTTGCAAGGTGTCCCGGGGACCAAAACGCAACGTTGGCATCGCAGCCCAATCTAGTTCGCCTTGGATTGTATAGCGGTGCGCGAGGCGGGGATGGGCAACGGGCACATAGCGCATGGTTCCCAATGCCACAGACTCACATCCGGGGACCGGATTCTTTTCTCGCGTCACTGCACCCAAAACATCCCCCCTACGCAGCAAGTTTAGCGAATGCGATTCGTCTTCGATGAGTAGCCTTAATGTGGCATTCTCCCACCGAGCCACCTCAGCCAACACAGGTTTAAACCAGGTGGACAGTGAATCCGCATTAACGACGACGCTCAGCGGAATACCCGCAATTCTTCCCTTTAATTCTGCGAGAGTCTCCGCCTCCAGAAGCGCCATCTTGCGAGCGGACTGCACCAAAATTTCTCCAGCAGCGGTGGCAGTCACCGGGCTCGTACGACGTAAGAGAACCCGACCGGCGAATTTCTCCAAACTCTTGATGCGTTGGCTAACCGCTGAAGGGCTAATGCCTAGGGCTGCGGCGGCATCTTCGAAACTACCCTCGTCGATAATGCTGAGCAATGTGTGCAGGTGAGTGGGGTTCATGAAGCTATTCTAAACTATGTTTAAGGTATGTAATTTTACTTAAGGATTCGCTCAATCTAATTTCATTGAGTATGAGCATTGTTATCGCTGGATTCCTCCTGGGAATCTCCATTATCGTGGCCATTGGTCCTCAGAACGCACTCATTATCCGACAGGGCATCAAACGCGAAGCTGTTGGAGCTGTTGTGGCCGTCTGTCTCATCAGTGATATCTTGCTCATCTTCGGTGGCACCGCAGGAGTGGGCGCCATAATCGAGCGGGCTCCAATTATTCTCACCATTTTGAAGTATGCGGGCGCAAGCTACCTCGCCTGGTTTGGGCTGAGCTGTTTTAGGGATGCTTTCAAACCTAAAGGCGGATCTATGGTCATAGAGCAATCCTCCCCTACTGCTCCCGTTGACGGTGCCAGCGGTTCCGGGGGCGTTCAGGTTAAGGTGCGACCACAGCAACGCACTCGGACATGGACGAAGCCCGTTCTCGCGGCGCTTGCGTTTACATGGCTGAATCCAGCTGCCTATATCGATGCACTCATCATGCTGGGCGGAATGGCAAACCAGTATGGAACGTCTGGTCGCTGGTATTTCGCTACAGGTGCCCTCATCGCCTCAGTTGTGTGGTTTCCTCTCATAGGCTTCGGGTCCAGCTACTTCTCCCATATCTTAGCCAAGCCCTCATCCTGGCGTATTATTAACGCTGCCATCGGCTGCATTATGGCCGTCATGTGTGTGCGCTTACTCATGCACTAACTGAACGTGTGCTCTAACCGAAACCAACAAGAGGGATCTAGCCGGAGCTAGATCCCCCTCTTTTTTAAGAGTTGAGCTTTTTCGCAATGAGCTGGTTCACGTGACCTGGATCGGCCTTGCCGCGTGTTGCCTTCATCACTTGACCAACAATGGCTCCGACAACTTTCTTATTGCCGGCTCTATATTTCTCCACGATATCTGGATTGGCTGCTAAGGCCTCATCTACTGCCTTTTCGATCGCACCATCATCGCGGACTACCTCCAAGCCTCGGGCCTTAATAACTTCAGCCACACTGCCCTCCCCGGCGACGACCCCGTCAACTGCCTGGCGGGCCAACTTATTGGTAAGCGTTCCCTGCTTAACCATGGACACCACCTCAGCAACCTGCTGAGGGGTGATAGCGAGGTCCTCAAGTTCCACACCGCGCTCCTTGGCTTTTTGCGCCAGATAAGAAACCCACCAAGAACGAGCCTCGTCAGCAGTGGTTCCGGCTTCTACGGTTGCGATGATGACGTCGATGGCACCAGCGTTCACGAGATCGCGCATTTCAGCGTCGGAGAGATTCCACTCCTTCTGAATACGTGCCTTCCTCACCCACGGCAGCTCCGGCAGGGTGGCGCGGATCTCCTCGACCCATTCTCGGGGGGCAATAACCGGCGGCAAGTCGGGATCATTGAAATACCGATAGTCCTCGGCGGTTTCCTTGATACGGCCGGAGGTCGTCGACCCGTCGGTTTCCTGATAGTGGCGCGTTTCTTGGATAATCTCACCTCCGTTCTCGATCACTGCTGCTTGACGCATCATCTCGAAGCGCACAGCCTGCTCAACGGATTTGAGAGAGTTAATATTCTTTGTCTCTGTACGGGTGCCAAATTCCTCAGCTCCGATCCGATTGAGCGAGAGATTCGAATCAACGCGCATAGATCCTTGATCCATTCGCGCATCAGATACACCCAGAGCCTTGACCAAATCTCGAAGCGCAGACACATATGCTTTTGCTACTTCTGGGGCTCTCTCACCAGCACCAACGATGGGCTTTGTCACTATCTCTATAAGTGGAATCCCTGCGCGGTTGCAATCCACCAACGACGAGGTGGCTCCGTGGATGCGGCCATCGGCCCCACCGATATGAGTCAACTTGCCAGTATCTTCCTCCATATGTGCCCGTTCAATGTCAATCCGCCACGGCGTACCGTCATCGAGAACCACATCGAGATAGCCATCGTAAGCAATTGGCTCGTCGTACTGCGAGATCTGATAATTTTTGGGCTGATCAGGATAGAAATAATTCTTGCGAGCGAAGCGCGAAGATTCAGCGATGGAGCAGTTGAGGGCGAGGCCGATCTTAATAGCCCACTCGACTCCCTGAGCATTTACAACGGGAAGCGCACCAGGCAGACCGAGTGAAACGGGATCAACATTGGAATTGGGTTCTGAACCGAAATGAGCCGAGGATGTGGAGAACATTTTGGTTTCAGTTGCCAATTCAACGTGGACTTCCATGCCCATCACTGGCTCAAATTTTTCCAGGACCTCGTCGTAATCCATCAGTTCATCAAAGGCTGTAGTCATAATTCACCATTCTATACTGTCTCCTCCGAGATACCGATACCCACTGAGAAGCCAGATAATCGGGACTCCGTGCGCCGTTGCATCACCATCGTGGGGGTGGTGTGTCCTGTGCACCCGATACTCTCATCCATATGAGCATAGTTAGCCAGGCATCAGCCACTAATATTTTAAGAAGAATTACCGGAGATGATGACCATCATCTCCACCCTGACCAATGGGATGCGATAGATGCCCTTGTCAACGGCCATCAACGGCTCTTGGTGGTCCAACGGACCGGATGGGGAAAATCAGCCGTTTATTTCATAGCTGCTCAACTCCTCCGCGATGCAGGGGGTGGCCCCGCTGTGATTATCTCCCCGTTATTAGCTTTGATGCGCAACCAGATCGAAGCGGCCCAGCGCGCTGGCATTCAGGCAGTGACTCTCAATAGTGCAAATATCGACGAATGGGGCACGATCGCTTCCCGTCTAAGGGATGGGGACATCGATATTCTCCTCGTGTCCCCCGAGCGGCTGAATAATCTTAATTTCCGCGAAGAGCTCCTGCCTCGACTGGCAACACAGTTGTCACTTCTTGTCATCGATGAGGCGCACTGTATTTCAGATTGGGGACATGATTTCCGCCCTGACTATCGCCGCATTAAGGACCTGATTCCCACTCTGAATCCGGCAACCCCAGTGCTTGCCACTACTGCTACCGCAAATAACAGAGTAGTCGGCGATATCAGTGCTCAATTAGGGGAAGAAACCACGATCATGCGTGGATCTCTCGCCCGGCGTTCGCTATATCTCAATGTGCTCCACCTACCCGATTCGTCCCAACGAGCGGCGTGGATTGCTACTCATATACAAGATCTATCTGGTTCCGGCATCGTTTATTGCTTGACTATTGCGGCAGCCGAAGAGCTCGGCCACTATCTTCGTTCCATGGGTTATCAGGCGGCTACCTATACAGGGCGCACTGAGGCTGCAGAGCGGGAACTCTATGAGCAACAACTTCTCAACAACGAACTGAAAGTACTCGTTGCCACATCCGCCTTGGGCATGGGCTTTGACAAACCTGACCTCGGCTTTGTCATACACTACGGAGCGCCCTCCTCACCTATTAGCTACTATCAGCACATTGGACGAGCAGGCCGCAATAACGATCAAGCCAGTATTATTCTTCTACCCGGAACTGAGGATCAGGCAATTTGGGAATACTTCGCCAAATCGAGCCTGCCCGATGCTTCCGCCGTCGAGACTCTTATGCAGGCCCTCTCCCAAGCAGATACCCCTCTCACCGTGGCCCGCCTGGAGAATTCTGTCAACCTAAGCCGCGGGCGAATTGAGCAAACCCTGAAAATCCTCAGCGTTGACCACTTCGTAGAGAAAACCCGCAGCGGATGGATAAGAACCAGCAAACCCTTTACTCTTGACCTCCACAAGAACCAAGCTCTCAAAGAAACACGCGCAAAGGAGGCACAGGCGATGTTGGACTATATCGAAACGTCGTGGTGCCGCGAGCTTTATTTACGCAAGCAACTCGATGATATGACCGCTACGGAACCGTGCGGTCGGTGCGACAATTGCCGCAACACCTACCTCGACCCACATATCGACACAGCGAGTCTCGAGGCCCTGCGTGCAGCGGCCGCTCAGAGCGGCGTCGATATAAGCGTCCGAAAGAGGTGGCCTGCTGGTGTAACCCAGAAAGGACCAATTTTAGGAATTGCTGGGATCAAAGCTCTCGATCGACTCTCCTCCCTCACGCACGGAACACTATTACGTCAAATCCTCCACGACAAAGCGTGGCCCTTCGCTGCCCGGTGGCAGGACGACCCACTCCTCGCCCTATCCGTCAGTGTCTTACAGGATTGGGAGTGGGAATATCGCCCGCGCTGTGTGGTCGTCTTAGAAAATCCGCATCCAGACATAACAACATTGCTCCACCAGTATGCGCAGCTCCTAGCAGATATTGGCAATATAAATTTCAGCGGTGTACTAAAGCTCCATGAGGGGGCCCGAGACGTCGACGCACATAATTCCACCTACCGCGTGAGAGCACTCACCAAGAGATGGAACTGCGACTCTCTCGGTGAGGTCATCGGTCCTGTATTACTCATCAGTGATGTTGTGGACACGTCGTGGAGTGTCACTGTCGCGGCTTCGGAGCTGCACGAGCACTACGGTGTCCAGGTCCTCGGTCTCGTGCTTGCAACCCACTATTAGAAAAAGCCTGCGACCACAGAGGCCGCAGGCTTTTTCTATTACTATTATTAGCCAAAGAGGGCTTGGGCGGTGCGATACCGGCCGGCTGGAACAGCTTTCAAACTGCCAACTGCTTCTTGCAAATCGATGAGCTCGATATGTTCTCCATGCAGAGCCACACACTTACCAAAGTTTCCGTTGTGGCAAGCACGAGCTGCATGAACGCCATAGCGAGTGGCAAGAACTCGGTCAAAGGCGGTGGGAGTACCGCCGCGTTGAATATGTCCCAAAACCGAGGTGCGAACATCGTGTCCCAGACGTTTTTTGATTTCCTCACCGATCACATGACCGATGCCATTAAAGGTCTTGTGACCAAATTGATCCTCTTCACCCTCATCAAAATTCAGGGTGCCTTCCTTGGGCAGTGCACCTTCAGCAACCACAATAATGCCGTACTTTTCGCCCATTTGGAAGCGACGTTCCATTGCCTTGCAGATTTCCGCAATATCAAAAGGAACCTCAGGTATCACAATATAGTGAGCGCCACCAGCCATACCTGCGTGCAAGGCAATCCAACCGACATGCCGACCCATAACCTCCACGATCATCACGCGGTTGTGCGATTCTGCGGTAGTGTGCAAACGGTCAATCGAGTCTGTTGCTACTGATACTGCCGTATCAAAACCAAAGGTGAAATCGGTTCCGTTGACGTCGTTGTCGATTGTTTTAGGGACACCTACAACAGGGATCCCGTTATCTGCGAGCCACTGAGCGCCCTTCAAGGTTCCCTCGCCACCGATGGGTACGAGAGCATCGATCCCTGCGTCAGCGAGATTTGCCTTGATCTGGTCAACCCCACTCTTAAAACGGTCAGGGTGCAGTCGGCCGGTACCAAGTATGGTACCGCCACGTAAGAGAATACGATCGATACTTTCATCGTCGTAAAGCTGCACACGGCGATCTTCCATGAGGCCTACCCAACCATCTTGATAGCCCACTACTGTGGAGCCGTACTCGGTGGCGGTACGAACAATTCCTCGAATAACAGCATTCAGGCCGGGGCAGTCGCCGCCGGAGGTTAAAGTGGCAATACGCATGATTGTTATCCTAGCTTATACTTGAAAAAATGTCCGATCGGTAAAAATGGGCATTGTGGTGTTGAGCTGGTCTTTCCTAGAGCTGTGAGTTTTCTCGCACACGAGCATTCTTTTTCGCTGACGGGTCGTTGAATTGGATTACGGCTAGCAGGCCAAAAGCCAGCGCGATGACGGCTGCAATCATGGAAAAACCCATAGCGTCTTTGACCGAAGCAGAATGCGCCATACCGTGCTGCATTAAGGCGCCGATCATGGCGGTCCCAACCACTGAACCCACCTGACGGGTCGTATTATATACCCCTGAAGCTGCTCCTAGCTGCGAAACAGGAAGGTCTCGCAGGGCGGTGGCGGAATTAGGCGACCACACGAAACCATTTCCAAAACCAAGCAAAACCACAGGAAGCAACAACCACCAGTAGCTCCATCCTTCGCGCATAACGACAAACAGCGCACAGGCAGCACAGAGCATACAGCTAAACCCAATAGTAGAGAGGATTCGTGGATGAAGCCGATCCGATAACCTGCCGACAAAAGGAGCCAAAACGCCCGCTAGAACGGACATGGGAATGAGCATAAAACCCGCATCTTGCGCGCTTAATTGGTGCCCGTCTTGGAGGTAAATCATCATAGGGAGCATCACACCCCCAACCGCAAAAGCCATGGTCGATATGGAGAAAGCGGCAAGGGAAAAATTCTTGTCCTTGAAAATTTCCAAAGGAACGAGAGCATCCTCGGCGCGAGCAGCCACATCAGCCTGACGTCGAATAAAATACCCGATACCTAGCAGTCCGATGGCGAGAAGGATCCACAACCACCAGGGCCACCCGAGCTCGGGACCCTGCTGAACCGCAAAAATGAAACAGGACATAGCGACTATTGCCACAACAACACTTACGGTGTCTATTGCCTTAGCGGTTCGCGGGAGCTTTGGAACCCAGTAATAAACCGCAATAATCGAAGGAATTCCGAGAGGGATATTCGCCAGAAAAATCCACTGCCATCCCACACTGCTGACTAAGACTCCGCCGAGAATTGGGCCAAGCAAAGTGGCAAGTCCTGCAACCGCACCCCAAACCCCGAGGGCCGCACCACGTCGATCGCGCGGAAAAATCCGGTTAACCACACTCATTGTTTGGGGTGTCATAATAGCCGCCCCGATCCCTTGGAAAGCGCGCGCTACAATGAGAATGTCAATCGTGGGAGCCAGTCCACAAGCCAGCGAGCTTGCCGTGAAGATAGACATACCCGTGATATACATCCGACGCTGTCCATATCGGTCACCTAAGCGTCCGGTAACAAGGATAGGGACCGCGAAGAAGAGTAAATAAATACTCGATACCCACACCACTTGATTGAGCGTGGCACCCAGTTCGGCTTGGATTTCAGGGGTGGCAACGGCAACGATTGTTTGGTCAAGTAAAATCATAAAGAAGCCAATACACAAGGCTGCCAGCGCCCGCCATGCCTGCTTCTCACTTATATCAGTCACCGGTACGATCCTACTACGCTGTTTTGCTCGGGTGCAGCACTCGCGCTCCATAAACGGCAGCCCATAAAGCAACAATGAGCCAAATTCCCGCAACCGCTGTGGCAAGAACATAGATGGTCGTGAATTCCAGGAAAAATGCTGCGGCTGATAATCCCATGGGTTGAGTTAATAAGGCAATGGCACCGAGGAGCGAAAACGCTCGCCCTCGCACGTGCTCGGCGGCATTCTCGGTGATGATGACCGCTTGCAGAGGATTAATTAATCCGCCGCCAATTCCGGCAATAGCAGTCCCCGCGATCACGACCCATTCCCACTGTAGGACTGACATCATAGAAAACCCAATGCTGTAACTGAGAAGAGCAATACTCCACGGGCAGAACTTATTTTTGGAAGAGATTGTAGTACTTAGAACACCGCCGGCCATCATCCCAATAGCGAAACTCGAAAGCACCATGCCCATACCGAGAGGATTCTCGGTGGCCTGAAAGTGGGCTGGAACCACAATAATGATATAAGGCATGACTAAGATTTGAGAGATACCACTGGTGATAGCAAGCAATCGTATAGGCCCGCTTTTTAACAGGTTGGTCCATGCTCGCCAGCCCTGCAGAGGATTGTCTGAGGTTTCTGCTGCCTCTTGACTGGGTTTCAAACGCAGCGACCACGTCACCAGCGCGGCTAAGAAAGAACATAACGCGGTAATCCACAGAACTTGAGTGATAGGGAACGCTGCAATAAGTACACCGGCAAGTGCTGGACCAACAAGAAAGGTCATCGCGCCCACCGTCTGACTAGCACCCGCTAACCACTTCAAGGTGCGTTGAGAGGTTTGAGCGACATCTCCCAGGAGGGCACTACGCGCGGCGTAACCTGGGACGTCGCCGATTGCCCCAAAGATCCCTATAATCACGAACCACCATATATTAAGCCCCAAAAATTGATCAACGATGATCACGCTCACGATGCTTAAAGCAGAAATGGTGTCGGAGATTACGCTCATACGTTTCCGGCCAAAGGTATCGATGAGTTGGCCGCCGACAACGGAAAACACCACCGAGGGAATAGCAATGAGAGCGGCCACCAGTGCAGCGGAAGCCGGATCTCCCGTGCGTACGAGGACTAGCCATGGCCACACAGTCCCAGCAATGGAGTTGCCAAAATTGGATAAGGCGGCTGATAGGAGGTAAACCCATACGGTATTTTTTGGAGAGCGCGTCAACTGAGGCAACTGTATACCCTTTCCCCGGTACTAGCTTTGCAGCACAGCTTAGCCGAATCTGAGGTATAGCAAAGTAGGGGGTGAAAAACCGCCTCGTCACAGACAGAGGCGGTTAACTGTAGAGCAAAATCAGCGGCTACTAGCCGACGAAGAACTCCTTACCAGGAACAGAATCTGGCAAATCAAGCTTGGGAGTCAGGTTCGAAGCAGGAACGAGGTCAAATTTTTCCAAGCCCTTCCGTACGTGCTCAGCAGCATCGATATTGAGCGGGCCGGAGGTCCACATCGCATACGGCAGGTTGATAAAGCGGTTTTCCTTGACAGCTGGGAGATCCTTGGTCACTGGGTGCTCCTTGAGGATCTTCACCTTCTCATCGAATTCTTGTCCTGGATATTCCACGAAAACGAAGAAATCTGGGGATTTCGCGGACATTTGCTCCCAGCTCACAGTGGTCCATGTGTTGTCAATATCAGCGGCTGCATTTTCGGAGCCAGCAGCCTCTAGGATGGCTTGCGGAGCACCGAACCGGCCAGAGGTAAAGATGGTGTCACTGCCAGAATCGAAAAGGAAGCCTACAGGGGTCTTCTCAGCCTTCGCGGCGTTTTCCAATTTATTCAGGCGGGAGTTGATATCGGCAACGACCTTATCGGCGTTCTCCTTGTGTCCAGTGATGGCGGCGATATTCTTGATATCGGTGGTCACAGCGGTCCAGGGGTCAACGATACCGCGGTCGCCATCCTCTTGGCGGCATGATTCCGTGAGGAAATACGAGTCGATGCCTTGCTCTTTGAGTGCCTCTGGAGTGATATTTTTACCCTCACTGAAGCCGTAGCCCCACCCAGCTACATAAATATCAGGTTGCTTGGATACGATCTCTTCGAGAGACGGGTACTGCTCAGCCACATCAACTAAGCCATCGACCTCCTCACCGTATTTGGCCCTGAGAATATCCATATCGCGCTGGACAGACGAGACATATTTGATATTCTCGCGAGCACCAGCCGACATGACGATGGAGATGATATTGCCGTCGTTGACGAATAGATTGTCGGCCTTCGAGAAGGTCACCTCTTCGCCGCAGTTAGTAACAGTGACTCCTTCGCCTTCAGCTGCCTTAGTCATTTGGCTGTCGGCAGCGCCCGAGGTGGCAGGGTTAACGGCCTGCTCATTATTTGCGCAGCCAGTTAAAACGAAGGCGCTAATCACTAGGGCGCCGATGCTCTTGTTATTCCAGATATTTTTCATTAGGTTTTCTTTCTCCAGCCCTTCTGAGCTGGGTCGTACTGGTGCAGAATCTATCAGAGAGAATCCACAACTAGATGGGGGTGTTCTGTTGTCTCAAAATCGAATACAAAAGCTGAGACATCAAAGACCTGTCTTAAGGTTTGCGAATTTAGTACCTCGACAGGAGTCCCTGCAACCAAGATCCCGCCCTCATGGAGCACCACAACTTGATCGCAGTATGCAACCGCAAGATCGAGATCGTGAATAGTAGCAAGAATGGTTAATCCCGAGTTCTTCAATAACTGCAGGAGATGGTGCTGGTGGTGAACATCAAGGTGATTGGTCGGCTCATCCAGGATCATCATGGGTGCCTGCTGAGCTAGCCCTCTTGCGATCAGAGCTAATCGACGCTGACCGCCAGATAGCTGCTCACAGCGGCGCTCCGCAAGGCCGACCATATCCACCATGTCTAAACATGATTCAATAATCGTCTGCTCTTTTCTGCCGCCAATTTGCCAGCTCTTTAGATGCGGCATACGCCCCATAGCTACCATCTCATGAACGGTGAGATCACCCAACGGAACCTCATCCTGCCCGATGAAACTGAGAGCTTGGGCTCGCTTTTTTGACGGCATACGGTGGATATCGTGTCCGTCGAGGTGCACATGGCCAGATAGAACCGGAGTGATGCCCGCAATAGCGCGAAGCAGTGTCGATTTACCTGCACCGTTGACTCCTACGAGTGCTGTGAAGGATCCATTCGCCACCCTAAAGGAAGCATCGTGAACAACCGACCTTTGATTAAATCCCGCAGCAACGTTTTTAACTTCAAGTAAGGTCATGATGCACTCCCAAAGGTATAGCGACCGCGACTCATGAGAATCAGGAATATTGGTGCGCCAATCACACCGGTCACCACACCGAGCGGAATTTCTTGTGGAGCGGCGGCGATACGCGCTAACACATCAACCCAAAGGAGAAACAGCCCACCCATCGCCATCGCAATGGGTAGCAATCGACGGTGCAGAGAGCCCACCACCATTCGGGCAAGGTGTGGAATAACCAAGCCAACGAATCCGATGCCGCCAGCAACAGCGACCATCGATCCCACCAACAGGGCTTGGAGGAAAAAGAGTAAACGCCTAAGCTGTGGCACCTTTACCCCCAAAGCACTAGCGGTGTCAGGGCCTGAAGCTAAAGCATCGAGATCATTAGCGCATAAGCTGAGGATGAGGTAGCTGATAACAACGACTACGACCGGAATCAGCAGCTTATCCCACTGTCCGCCTGAGACTGAGCCTAGCATCCAGAACATTACTCCTTGAGCGGCACGGGGATCTGGTCCCCAAAAAACGAGGAAGCTTGCCAGGGCAGAAAAAGCCGACGAAAGTACAACACCAGTAAGTATCAGGCGCAAAGGGGTCAGACCTCCTTGGGCTAGAGTGATGGTGTATACGCTGACGGTAGCAACGAGGGCGCCAATCAGAGCACCCACCGAGAGCGAGTAGAGACCGAAGGAAGAGAATATTCCCCATGTGATAACCGCAGTTGCTCCCACTGAAGCGCCAGAGGAAACGCCAAGAAGATAGGGATCTGCGAGAGGATTGCGCACCAGAGTCTGCATGGCCACACCTGCTAGCGCCAAACCGGCGCCCACGATGATAGCTAGCAGGCCTCGAGGGGCGCGAAGCTCCCACACAACCGCATCAAGTGCTGGGTCATCTCCCATTCCACCTGCGAGGTGGGCCATCACTACGTTTCGAACATCTGCTGCGGGATATTCAACCGCACCAAAGGTTAAGGAAAGCACAAAACTCACCGCTGTAAAACCCAGCAAGGTGAGAAAGAGAACGGGTGTGAGCCACCGAAACTTTAGCACTAACGAACCTCTATTATTCCAAAAAAAGCGGTAGCAAAGCAGCTTGTCTAGATACTTGTTACTAACGCTAGCTTTCTAATGAAAGCTCAGCGGTAATGGTAGCTCATATACCTGACGTAACGTAACTGAAAGGTGAAAATGTTATCTAAACAATAAAAAAGACTAATCTCTTTACCCCCGTTTTTCCCGGTATCCACTACCACCATTGATTGTGATAAATCGCCTAAGCAAGCTCTCCCCTAATACGCTTCTTAACTGTACGAGCAGCAGTTATTACGATTGCCGACACATCTGGCTTATTCCCCGGGTTTCACACGCCGACTGACTCATTCCCCGTCTCCTACAGAACCCCCGATACCCTCTGGTTTGTGGACTGCGCAGCGAAAGCTCTGACAGCCAACCGTTTCATTGGCGATGCCATTTTATCCGCTAAATGCATATCAAATAACAAACTAAAATCACTAAATTAAGGCATGGGTGAAACAGGAAATAGGTTGGACCTTTTTTAAGCTCAGCCCCCAAGATGAATCTTGAGACTATTTGAGTCCATGTTCGGCACCGAAATAAAATTACTCGAAGCTAAAAGGGGTGGGAAAAACTTCGAGATCATATTCCCTCAGCGTCGAGGCTTTCCTCAAAAAAGGTGCGACGACGATAACCTATTTCCTGTTTCATCAAAAGGTGCGTCAGCAGGGAGGAGGCAGCATTTTCCGCGCATCACAAGCGCCTGTCGATCGTTTGGTCCCGGAGGAAGCCTGACAAAACTTTTCCGGCTGACAGTGACCTCAATACGATCGACTGACTCACTTTTCTGCTACTGCCCCACGGTTCTGCGTGGCGCGTGCACTTAGGAGCATTATGGCGATAGGTGTACCGGCCCTTTTGACGGAGGGCTGATCGAACCTAAGGCACTATAACGGACCTGCTATGCCGGAAAGATCCTCGTAGTATCAGCATCTACCTAGAACGCGAGGCGATTACTAACGGTCACGAGCTGATCGGTCTTCGGACTTCGCGGATCAACCCTCATTACCCTCTCACCTTCCCAGCCATGGAATTGGCCAGTGGTTGCTATAAATAACTCGAGAGTAGGAAGTCCCCGCTCACCGCTGCGCGTCAGTCCCCAGAATCTCACTGGGTGTTCCCATGGGAAAATTCCCATCAGCTCACTTCGAAGTGCTAGTAATTAGTTTAGCAGTGTGTTTTGGCAATTAAAAGCCCGCCGGTAAAATCCGGCGGGCTTTTAATTGCCAGTCCCCCTATCAGGAACGACCTTGTTCGAATGCCGCTCCGACATGGTAAAGACGGTCATCAGCAAAAGCGGGGGCCATCAACTGCAAGCCCACCGGCAGCTGGGTATCGGTGGCCAATCCTGCTGGGACCGACATGCCACACAAACCAGCAAGATTTAGAGGCAGGGTGCACAAATCAAAGTTGTACATTGCCATTGGATCGGAGACCTTCTCCCCCAGTTTGAAGGCGGTGGTAGGCGTGGTGGGGGAAATCAGCACGTCGCACTGCTCAAAAGCGCGCGCGAAATCTTGGGCGATGAGCGTTCGCACACGCTGCGCCTGCAGGTAATAGGCATCGTAATAACCTACTGAGAGTGCATAAGTTCCAAGAATGATGCGCCTCTTGACTTCGGGCCCGAAGCCTTCGGCACGCGTTAGAGACATCACCTCTTCCGCGGAGCGTTGCCCGTCATCACCGGCTCTCAAGCCATAGCGCATGCCATCAAAGCGGGCAAGGTTCGAGGACACTTCACACGGCAGAATGAGGTAGTAGGCTGCGAGTGCATCATCGAAATGGGGGCAATCGACCTCCACGATATCAGCACCTTGGGATTGTAGCTGCTCCACAGACCGGTGGAATTGCTGCAATACACCATCTTGGTAGCCTTCCCGGTCGAATTGCTTGACCACACCAAGCCGCACGCCGGTTAAGTCGCCACTCTGACCCCGTCGTGCAGCCTCAACAACAGGCGCAACAGAGCGGTTCACGCTTGTCGCATCAAATCGGTCATAACCTGCAATAATCTCATGGAGAAGAGCTGTGTCCAGTACCGTGCGCGCGGTCGGGCCGCCCTGATCCAGAGACGATGCGCATGCCACTAGACCATAACGCGAGACCGTACCATAGGTTGGTTTCACGCCTACTGTGCTGGTCAAAGCTGCGGGCTGCCTAATTGATCCACCTGTATCAGTTCCAATAGCCAAAGGAGCCTCACCAGACGCTAAGGCAGCAGCTGAGCCACCTCCGGAGCCACCGGCAGTGCGCTCCAAATCCCACGGATTATGGGTAGGACCGTAGGCGGAATTTTCCGTGGACGAGCCCATGGCAAATTCGTCCATATTTGTTTTACCTAAAATTGGGATTCCAGCTGCTCGAATCTTAGACGTTACCGTGGCATCGTACGGCGATATATACCCTTCAAGTATCTTTGAAGCGCAGGTCGTAGGAGCGTCAGTGGTGGTAAATACATCCTTAAGTGCCAATGGCACACCTGCTAGTGCAGAGGCGGGTTGCTCCCCGCGGTCGAGAGCTTCATCAACTTTTTCCGCCGCCTCAAGAGCTTGCTGAGCTCCAATATGAAGGAAAGCGTGGATGTCGTCATCAATGTCAGCAATACGATCAAGATGAGCTTGGGTCACCTCTACCGAGGAGACTTCGCGGGAGTGAATTTTCTCTGCTAGCTCTGCCGCCGAGAGCTTAACGAGCTCTGGGGCAGATTCAGAATTCCATATATATTTACTGGTCATGCTAGTTTACTCTCCCAAAATCTGAGGTACGACGAAACGCTGCTCGGCAACCTTGGGCGCCTGGTCCAGAGCTTGCTCCGCGGTTAATGTGGGCTCTACTCTGTCCTCCCGCATCCGCGTTGGAATTGAGTGCGGATGACTCATCGGCTCAACTCCCTCAACCGAGACCTTTTGAACCGCGGAAACATTAGCCACGATACTGTCGATCTGCTCTGCAAACCGATCCAATTCTTCATCTGTTAGAGCCAAGCGGGCGAGCTTAGCCAGGTGAGCAACTTCATTGCGCGAAATATCAGGCACTGTTAGACGTATCCTTACTGCAGTCAATTCGATGTTCACTACCTCGATTTGGATGGTGAACATATAGGTGTAACCACCATCTTAGGGCACCTATCGAACGTGGAGCTATTCCATGCCAAATCTTCGCTCCTCACTCGCGCGGTAACGCGGATGCCCAGCGATCGTCACACCTAAGCGTCATGAGCCGCCATGGAGACACAATGAGCACCGCGCTATCAGGTGGGTGCATCATAGTTTTGCAACTAGGCGCGTTTCTGAGATCTAGAGGGTCTAGAGGGTCCAGAGGAGTTCAAGGGGTTGCCCCAATCGTGGTGGCTGGTAATTGCCGAAACGCGCTGGAGCGCTACGGAGCATAGAAGCCCCGAGAGTCTAAGATAGGAAGTCTGGCCTTTCGTTAGCCCTCAGTCATGGATCCTTCATGAGAAGTAAAGGTCAGTACTCTAAGAAAGGCTGTGATACTCGGTGAAGTACTTAATCCGCGTCTTGCTTCCCGATACTCCCGGTAGCCTGGGACTACTCGCAGAGGCTATTGGATTAATCGATGGCAATATCAAATCGGTCGATGTCATAGAAACACTCCCCGATGGTACCGCCATGGATGATATGGTAGTCCATCTGCCTGGTCATGCCATGGCCGATACCCTCATTTCGGCTGCCACCTCGGTCCCAGGCGTCGAAGTAGACTCCATTCGGCCTTTTTCCGGAACTGTCGATCGACGCGGTCAAATTGCCATGCTCGCAGCCGTGGCAGGTGCGTCCTCTCACTCTGACACTATTGCCGCCCTCGTGGATCGGATCCCCCAGGCCATCACCTCGAGTTGGGCCATCCTCCTCCAAGATGGCAGTCCTGTGAGCCGAGTGACCGCATCCGATGCCGCACCCGGCGACGATGGCTCCGCACCTTCGCAGCTTAATATTCCCAAGGCGCGCATTCTCAACCCTGAAGAAGAAGCCTGGATTCCGGAGTCGTGGTCCTTGCTCGACTCTTCTCTCGCAGCGGCACCCCTAGGCCACTCTGGACTCGTCCTTATCATCGGCAGAGTAGGCGGACCCGATTATTTACCGGGAGAGGTAGAACATATGGGTAATTTTGGCACGATCCTATCCAGGATGCTTCAAGACTAGAAGAACCACGAAGCATGCCCGCGGCCCGAGCTGACCACGGGCATACTTTAGCTTCGATGCCTAGTCAGCAGTGCCCGCAGCATTTCCGATGTTCCCAGTTTCAATGAGCTCACGGAACTCCTCTTCGTTGAGAATCCGTAAACCTAAGTCGCGAGCCTTCGTTTCCTTAGACCCTGCGTTGGCCCCCACGACAACGTAATCAGTCTTTCTAGATACAGAGCCACTGGCTTTGCCACCACGAGCAATAATCGCCTCCTTCACGGAATCACGGGTATACCCCTCCAAGGTGCCCGTTACCACGACGGTTAAACCAGCTAGCGTTTGTGGCAGCTCCTCGCGAGCATTCTCTTCCATGGTAACCCCGCTAGCGGCCCATCTGTCGACGATATCCTGGTGCCAATCAACCTCGAACCATTCCTTAAAGCTCTGCGCAATAATGGTTCCTACGCCTGGGGTTTCGGCAAGGTCCTCGATATCCGCGGCACGGGCGGCAGCCATGCTGCGATACCTATTCGCTATCGCGCGCGCCGCGATCGGTCCCACGTGACGAATTGACAGGGCCACGATGACCCTCCACAATTCGGTATGCTTGGCGCTCTCAAGATTCTTGAGCAGTTTCCGGGCACTAGCGTTGATAGTTCCCTTCTTGGTGGTATAGACGCCCGTTCGTTCGAGATCCTCAGCAGTTAAATCGAAAAGCCCGGCCTCATCGTTGAGAACTTTGGAGGCTATGAGATCCTGGGCACCCTTTTCACCTAGCGCTTCGATATCAAAGGCTCCGCGTCCACCTATATAACTCAGGCGGGCTGACAGCTGTGCAGGGCATGAACGAGTATTGGGGCAGCGCCAATCGGCGTCGTCTTCTTTTTGCGGCGCGAGGACTGTACCGCAACTCGGACAATACGTGGGAAAAACGAAGTCGTATTCACTTCCGTCACGGTCCTCCACCACTGGGCCTAAGACTTCTGGAATGATCTCTCCTGCTTTACGCACGACTACGGTATCACCGATCAGAACGCCTTTGCGCTTAACCTCCGTCTGGTTGTGCAATGTGGCCATAGAAACCGTCGATCCGGCCACGAAAACTGGTTCCATAATGGCAAAAGGTGTAACTCGGCCGGTACGTCCCACTGAGGCCCTTATGTCAAGGAGCTTAGTTGTAACTTCTTCTGGAGGGTATTTGTAGGCGATGGCCCAGCGTGGCGCTCTAGAGGTTGCTCCCAGTTGGGCCTGTTGAGCGCGTGAATTCACCTTGATGACAAGCCCATCCATCTCATGAAGTGCATCACCTCGGTGTTTTTCCCAGTAGCTCACCCGTTGGTGCACTTCCGCCGAACTGGTAACCACTTGTGAGTATTTGGACACTGGTAATCCCCAAGCATCGAGGGCTTCGTAGGCTGCTGACTGTGTAACAGGCTCAAAACCCTCGCTGTAGCCAATGCCGTGGCAAAGGAGCCTCAGTCTGCGGCGCTTCACGGCCTCAACGTCCTTCTGACGCAGCGATCCAGCGGCCGCATTACGAGGATTGGCGAATGGCTTACCACCATCCTTTTGCCGTTGTTCGTTAACGAGCCCGAAATCCTCAACAGCGATAAAGACTTCGCCGCGCACTTCCACAACGTCTGGAATGGGGAACTCGGGGTGCTCGTGGAGTCGGTGCGGGATATCTTCGATGACCTTGGCGTTCTCTGTCACGTCTTCTCCCACGCGCCCGTCCCCTCTCGTAGCTGCGCGTTCTAGAACACCACGGCGGTAGACGAGCGCAAGCGATAGCCCATCGATTTTCAGTTCGGTAATATAGTCATCAGCTGGGGTTTTCTTAAGCCACTCGTCGAGTTCCTCAGCGTTGAAGACATTGTCCAAGCTAGTCATCTTCTCCAGATGCTCAACGTTTTCAAAGCTAGATTCTTTTACTGGTGAACCAACTTGAGCACTAGGGCTATCCGGCGTTTTTAACTGCGGATGCGCTTCTTCCAGGGCGAGTAATTCTTGAAAAAGTCGGTCGAATTCTTGATCACTTATCTTCGGAGAGCCTTGATAGTAGAGATCCCGGTGATCGGTGATCGTGGCCGCCAATTTTTGCCACTGCTGATAGATATCGCTGTAGTCCGACTCTTTACTCGTCTCACTTGTCATAGCCTTAGAGTGTAGTAATAATTCCGTACTTTCGTCATCCACCTCACAGCTTTGGTGTCGCGACTGTGATCTACACTGATAGGGACAAAACCTGGGTGGCTCATCGACTTTGATGAAGGTCTCCCCCTCATCCTCCCCTGGAAGGTATCTTTATGGACGCGCTTCTTCACCCCTTCGACCCGCAAAAAGTCATCAGCTTTGATCTCGAGACCACGTCTGCGCAGCCCTTCGAGGCGCGAATAGTAACGTCTGCGCTCATCACCATCGATACCGATGGCGCCCACCCGTATGAGATGTTGGCGGACCCAGGAGTGGACATACCGGAGGAAGCAACCAACGTGCACGGAATCTCTACCGACTATGCGCGTACCCACGGCCGCCCCCACAATGACGTACTCAATGAGACTATTGCCACGATCACTAAGGGCTGGGAGCAGGGATATACACTTATTGTTTTTAATGCCGCCTATGATCTCTCCGTCTTGCACCACCTCGACCCGAGTTTTCTCATCAATGGTCCCGTTTTTGATCCCTATGTGATCGACAAAACCTTAGATCGCTACCGTAAGGGCCGCCGGACTTTGACAGATCTTTGTGAATTTTATGGGGTTAAAATTGATAATGCTCACGAAGCCACCGCAGACGCTCTAGCGGCTGCTCGTATTGCGTGGAAACAAGCAAAGCACACGTTCAAGACCGATATCTCCGATCGATCCATGGAAGAATTGATGGAGTTCCAAGCTGTGGGATATCACGAGATTCAAAGTTCTCTCGCGCGCTATCTCCAAGGTGAGGGCAAGGATGCAGACGAAGTCAATACCTCGTGGCCCGTGCAGGTGCGCAGAGCACACACATAAGGAAGCTATTAGAGGTCACTGCCAGCATATTCTAAAATCTGCGCTACCTTTCGCACTCGTTCGAGGGTGTGCGCGGCATCCAGCTGACTACCCTCACTCAGGTCGCCGGTGTGGGTAATCGAGAGGCGTTCGAGCAGCAGGCAGCGATCAATGGCCCACTCATCTGCAAGCCGGATGACTCGCTGGGCTAAATCTGTTTCTGACTCATATGGCTTTTTTGGGTTGACGGCGCCAAGCGCTAGCGGCATGCCTGAGGCAACTGCTTCGCCGCAGGCATCGAGGATCTCAGCGGTACATAGTGAATCGATATCAGCCATGAGCCCGGGAAACTGAGCGTGCTGGACAATCTGAAAGTCTTCGCGAGAGCGCAGGTATAGCCACGTATTATCGTTGGGCAGCACAGAAACACAGTGCGCCAACCGAGGCGCGAGGTCCTCCATGTTCATCGCTGGGATTCGATCAAAGTCACTCGTTCCTGGAAGCGTTCCGCGCATGAGGTCCTTCACGTCCGGCTCATAAATGGCGAGCGTTACCCGTTTTCCAAAGCGTTTCTTTAGGTCGAGTATATGCTGCTGCACCCCAGCGGCGAAGAGCGTAAAAATCTCCTCCACTGCTCCGCGATCGGTAATGGCGCGATGTCCCCGAGGCAGCTCTATCCTGCTCGCCAGTGACCATGGGCCCATGACGTGACAGTGGATATCCCCTCGACCCCAGAATTCCACTAATTGGTCCAGATCCCTTTCCCTCATATCGAATAGGCGCCTACTGATCTGCTGCGGCCGGGCACTAAGCCGCCATGAGCGGGGTCCGATATCGACAGGCAGTTCTTCGATGACGGCCATGGTGTGTCCAACCAGATCAGCACCAAGGCCTCGTTGCACGAGCCGTGGAATCGCTCGCAGGCTCCCCGTTTCGCTGGAGATTATATCGGCAGCACTTTCAAGGTCTGTTCCTGGGAACTCGCCGCGTGCAAAAGCATCCATTAGTTCTTCGTCCCAGAAATTGTGCCGGAGCCCAAGACAATATCTCCGCCAGGGTCGGGTCGATAGATGACAGCCGCCTGCCCGCGCGCCACACCGCTAAGAGGATGATGAAGGTCGATGGTCATGGTATCGCGTTCGCGATCGATAACAACAGTGCACGGTACGACCGAACCGTGAGCGCGAACTTGAACTTCAGCCTCAAATTCACCAGTCATATCAGGATGCAGGTATTTGAGGCGATCAGCTGTGATAGTGCGGACCTCGAGATCTTTTCTGGCACCTACTGTCACTGTCCCGGTTGCCGCATCAATATCAGTGACATATCGGGGTTGACCATCAGCAGCTGGTTCCTTGATATCGAGACCTTTTCTTTGACCAATAGTATAATTCCATGCCCCGTCGTGGCTGCGCAGCTCTCGGCCCTCGGTGTCAACAATCATCCCTGGCCTGAGGCCGATGCGCGCTCCTAAGAAGGCTTGGGTGTTTCCGTCGGGAATAAAACAGATATCGTAGGAGTCCGGCTTGGTTGCCACCGAGAAACCCAATGTTGCTGCCTCTTGTCTAATGTCGGGTTTAATCGTATCGCCGACAGGAAACATGCAATGTGCGATTTCCTTCGCCCCGAGTACACCTAAAACATAGGACTGGTCCTTTTGCGGATCGATCCCGCGGCGGAGATATCCATCGCCGCCGTCACCAACTTGCGTCAACTGAGCGTAGTGTCCGGTAACCACGGCGTCGAATCCTAGCGCAATCCCGCGTTCGAGGAGGGCCTCAAATTTGATTTTTTCGTTACATCTTAAGCAGGGGTTAGGGGTTTCGCCGCGCTCATAGGAGTCCACAAAATCGTCGATAACCTCGGTCTTGAAGCGGTCAGAGAAGTCCCACACGTAGAAGGGAATACCGAGTTTATCGCATACCCGGCGCGCATCGGCTGAATCTTCAAGAGAGCAGCATCCGCGGGAGGATTCGCGCACGGACTTCGGATCGCGAGAAAGAGCAAGGTGAACGCCGATGACCTCGTGGCCGGCTTGTACTGCGCGGGCGGCGGCGACGGCGGAATCAACGCCACCGCTCATTGCTGCAAGAACTCTCATAAGCCCCTCTCTTCTTTCGAGCGTCGATGATAATGCGAGTCTACTACTCTAGTATTAGAGCACTGTGGGCCGAAAACAACGATTATCACATCTAAACAAGAAGACTCCCGATAAGTCCGAGCTGGCTGGAGTTTATCCTACGTCCTCGGGAAGCGTGGAGGTGCGAGCAGACAGTTTCAGCCCGGGCGACTGGGAGGTTTTAGTCAACGGGGTTCCGTCTTCTCATATCAGCCAAGACCCTCTCCGCCTTGAATATGAGTATATGCGGTGGATTGTGGCTGCAATTGAGCCGTGGGTGGAGAACTGCCTGGATCCGCAGAAGTTGCGGGTGACGCACCTAGGAGGTGGGGCATGTTCGCTGGCAAGGTATATGGTGGCACGGTATCCGGCGTCCCGAAATACTGTGGTGGAAATCGATGGAGATTTAGCTCGTATGGTGCGCGAGTGGTTTGATCTGCCCCGCAGCCCCCAGTTGAAAATTCGAGTGGGCGATGCTCGTACTGTGACTGATTCCTTTGTCGATCGCTCGCGAGACATCATCATTCGAGACGTATTCGCCGGTGATCAAACTCCTTCATCTCTTAGAACTATTGAGTTTTTCCATCAGGTGGCTGCCTCCCTAGACTCCAGCGGTCTGTACTGCGCAAATTGCGGAGACCACTCCGATCTCAGTCTAGCTAAATCGGAATTGAAAACTATGGGAGAGATTTTTCCCTACCGCGCGGCGATTGCCGATCCTGCGATGCTGAAAGGGCGACGCTATGGGAATATGATTTTACTCGCTTCTTCTTCTCCCCTGCCTTTACGTGATCAGGCACCTCATATGACAAAGATGCTGTTGCGCGGTGCGGTTCCAGCTCAATATAAGGATGAGGAGTGGGTTAAGCAATTTTGTGCCAGCGGTAAGATTCTGCATGACTGATCATAGCGGGCAAGCAATGGCGACGATTGTAGTTAGATAAAGGCTGCTATTCTAAGTGCACTAAGATTTCCAACCAGGTTGTCCCTCTCGCAAGGAGCGTTATGAGTAAATCGTCCGTAGGTCTTACAGCGATCAGTTTTTTAGTTGCGAGCTTGGTAGCTCATCCAGCTCTCAGTCACGCAGAAGACTCATCTTTTACTGCTGCTGACAACCTCGTATCAGCCGAAGTTTTAGGTACGGAGACCCTCAGGGATGAGATCGCCGCACCCTCACAGACAGAACTCTCCATCGCAGAAGAAGATCCTGCAGAAGCCGTTCCTGTGGCTTTATCGCAATTGACGGTGATGCGTCCAGAAGATCGCCCCGCTGATGCCGAGTTCAACGATGATCGTTTCCGGCAACGGATTGATTATTTCAACCAGCGCCACGGTGATGATCGAATTGTGGAGATTCAGGCGACCTCACCGTCTATGAATAATCGTAGTATTCCGTTGGTGGTTATTAAGGCTAAAGACCCCAATCGACCGATTCTCTATTTGCTCAATGGTGCCGGTGGCGGTGAGCAACGTGTGACGTGGGTAAGTAATACTCAAGCGCTCGATTTTTACTGGAAAAAGAATATCAATGTGGTCATCCCGATGCGTGGTGCCTTTTCCTATTATGTGGATTGGCTGAAGGAACCCCAAGGCGATACCTATCTCAAGGGGCCGCAGCGCTGGGAGACCTTCCTTACTAAAGAATTACCTGGCCCTTTAGAGGCAGAACTGGAGGCTGACAGTCAGCGCCGGGGCATCGTAGGTATGAGTATGTCTGCGACCTCGTCGCTACTACTAGCCGAGCGCAATCCCGATTTCTATGATGTAGTCGGTTCATATTCTGGCTGCGCTGCTACATCGAAGCCGCTACCAGCCCTATGGGCTCAATTCACCGTGAACCGCGACGGGGAGAGCCCAGCGTCAATATGGGGCCCTTTGGGATCCGAGCGCAACAAGGCCCATGATGCTTTGATCCAAGCTCCTGGACTTCGCGATAAAACGATCTATATCTCCAATGGTTCGGGCCTAGTTTCCGCAAGCGAGGTATTTAGCTCTTTTGTTAATTCCAAGACAAGTACCCCGGAGCAAAGCACGGAAGCCTTGGGAGGGTCTGCCGAAGTGACGGTATCCGGTGGAGTGATCGAGGCTGCAACCAATTCATGCACTCATGATCTTAAAGCGAAACTAGATCACCTGGGGATCCCGGCGACCTATAATTTCCGCAATACAGGCGTCCACACCTGGTCCTACTGGGTCCGTGATATGGAGGATTCCTGGCCCACCTACGCTAAAGGGTTCGGCATCGACAACGAGGAGGTATTACCCCACGCATTCCGGATGCGCGCAACCGACGAAGACAGCAATACAGACAGCGACGAGAATCTGGCCCCGAGCGAGACTAGATCAACCCTGACTGAAGCTGACCTCAACCAACTTCCTTTCGAATAAAGAAACTGCCTGCTTACAGAGCAGGCAGTTTTTCTACGTGGACGCCATTCCAGCGGCTCGCGCTCGTTCGACTACCTTAGGCAGCGCCGCTAAAAGCGTATCGACGTCATCCTCGGTGGTGGTATAGCCCAAGGTAATGCGCAGGGTTCCCCTCGCTGTAGCGTCATCGAGGCCCTGGGCCAGCAGCACCCGCGAAGCACGGTTAACTCCGTTGGCACAGGCGGACCCGGTTGAAGCAGCGATATTCATCGCGTCGAGAAGCATGATGAGGCTATCCCCCTCACAGCCGGGAAAAGAGAAATTTATATGGCTCGATAAGGAGAGCTCCGGAGTATTGATCAGCACGTCATCAACGGTGTCGGAAACTGTGCGAAGCACTTTCTCCTTCAACCGTTCCAAGCGCCTATTTTCTGCGTCGATGTCCGCGACTGCCTCCTCCAGCGCGCGTGCAAGAGCCCACGCTCCAGCAACGTCCACGGTCCCTGACCGTAGCCCTCGCTCTTGACCCCCTCCATGGAAAAGTGGACGTGGAGCGGGGTTGCGTTTCACTAACAGCACTCCGACACCTCGGGGCCCACCGAATTTGTGTCCGGACACAGCCAGCGAACTAGCCCCCAGCGCCGCGAAATCGATGGGGATTTTGCCTGCCACCTGGACAGCATCAATATGGACCGGGGTACCAGTAGCGGCAGCTCCGGCAATGAGGCTCGATATTGGTTGTATCGCGCCAGTTTCATTATTGGCCCACATGAAACTAGCCACCGCCGCGGGTTGGTCGAGAGCGTCGTGGGCATCATGGATAAAGCCGCTACGGTCGGCAGGGAGTAGCTCGAGGTGTGCTCCTCTGCTTGCCTCGAGATGGCGTACGGTATCATAAACAGCAGCGTGCTCTATGTCGGAACTAATCACTCGAGGGTGGGTGGCACCCCGCGCCTCGTAGTAGCCCTGAATCGCGAGATTGTCTGCTTCGGTGCCGCTAGCTGTGAAAACAACCTCAATGGGTTCTGCACCTAAGAGACTGGCTACGAGTTCGCGGGCATCGTCGAGCACACTTCGAGCCTGTCGCCCTGCCCCATACTGGCCGGCTGGATTCAGGTAGGTGCTCGCCTCCAGCCATGCACTTTTGGTGACCGCGCGCATCGGTGTTGTGGCGGCATGGTCAAGGTATACCAAGGCTTCTCCCTCCTAATTGCAGCGCAGCCTATTTAGCGGCCTATTTAGCTACGACGAGCCTTGATCTTCTCAATCACTAGTGGCACGACCTCATGGAGGTCACCCACTATACCTAGATCCGCTATGTGGAAAAACGGTGCGTCCTCGTCGTTATTGATCACGATGACCGTCCGCGAGGTCTGCATTCCGGATGTATGCTGGATGGCTCCAGAGATACCGAGACCAATGTAGAGATCAGGGCTGACAGTCACGCCTGTCTGCCCCACCTGGTATTGCCCGGGATACCAATCGAGGTCAACCACATCGCGGGTTGCACCCACCGCCCCTTCGAATAGATCGGCCAAAGGTTCGGCGAGCTCGTGGAAATTCTCGGCCGAGTCAATTCCGCGGCCAGCACAAATGACTACCTTTGCTTGACTCAGATCCGGCCGTTCGCCAGCCTCGACTGGGCTAAAGGACGTAATAGTGCAATCCTTAGCGCCGTGAGAAGGAAGCGCGAAGCTGCTGACAGCCCCAGCCCCTGCACTAATCTCTTGGCGAGAATCAACGGCACCCTGGCGCAGCGTATAAATTGGGCTGGTACCTCCTACGACTGCATTGACTTCAATAGAGTCTCCAAAGATGCTCATGGTGGCGCTGCGATCGGAGTTGATGGCTACTACATCGCAAAGCACCCCCGAGGCGAGTCGAGCAGCGAGCCTGCCAGCGATTTCATTGCCCTCAATGCCGGCGCTGACTACGATGGGTCCAGGATTTCCAGCCGCAAGCATACTTAGGGCATCAACTTCAGGAATAATGGTTCGACGCGAATAATCGGCCACCTCAGCCCCGATAATGGTATCAGCGCCGTGTGCCTTTAAGTCCTCGACAAAGCGAAGATGACTCCCGGGCTCACCAACCACCACAGCCGTAACAGATCCTAGGACGCGAGCAGCATGCAAGAGCTCGATAGTCGAGGGCGCAAGAGTATCGCCAGCATAATCGACGAGAATATAGGCTTGAGACATAGCTTTGCTCCTTTAATTCCGTGTAAGTAGATTCCTAGCGGCAAGGAATTCCACTACCGCCTCGGCTTGGGTATCGGCATCGCCGTAGATTGTCTCTCCTCGACCACGCACCCCGCGTGAGACTGCATGAGTGATACGCGTAGCAGCATGGGCTAAACCAACCTGCTCGGCAGCCACCCCAATATCCTCCAGGCTATACACGGGGATTTCTGCTTTCTTAGCGGCCATGATGCCCTTAAAATTTGGGAACCTGGGCTTGTCTGCCTGATCAGTCACCGAAATTACCGCTGGTATTTGCGCTTCGACCTCCCAGATTCCGGAATGGGTTTGGCGCGTAGCAGTAACCGTAGCACCTGATAGCTTCACTTCGGTGCAACTTGTCAGCGCTGGGCAACTGCGGTATTCGGCTAGTATGCCGGGCAGCGCTCCCATGGCGCCATCTGAGGAAGCTTGTCCGGCGATAATGAGGGCAATATCATCAACGAGATTGAGAGCATTTGTAATTACCCATGCGGTGCCCATGATATCGGAGCCGGCGAGAGCCTCATCAGCTACCTGAATAGCTCGATCTGCGCCCATAGCTAAGGCCTTTCGCAGAGCTTCTTGGCCGTTATTTGGCGCCACGGAAAGCGCCACGACCTCGCTGTTGTCTAAGGAATCCCGCAACTGTAGCGCCTGCTCCACAGCATATTCATTAACTTCATCGAGCACATTGTCAACGCTTTCCCGATCAAGGGTGTAATCCTGCTTGAGAGATTTCGCCGACCAGGTATCAGGAACGTTTTTTACCAATACTACGATTGCTGGCATCTATCGCCCTTTCTATTGCCGTTTTCTATCGTTGGCTAACTACGCTAGCGCCAAATTTGAGAAAAATATCACGCCCCACCCACACTACTGCCCCAATAGGAATCGGTAAACTGCGAATACTTCTAGCTGTTTAATCAAGCTGTCGTAACAGCCATGTAATTCGGGTGACTTCCTCCCCATTGCCTCGGACCGCAGATAAAACCAATATGATCGTCACCGATTCGAGCAAGTACTAGGGTTAGGTGATTTTTTCCGCGTAATTTCAAACTCCGGCGTAGCTGGTCGGGGTCTTTCTCCACACCGCGGATGAGAATCTCCACACTACCCGCCTGGTAGTAATCCATTGCCTTGCGCAGTTTTTTTAGCGACACCGCTTCCAGAAATTCAAATCCGCTATGTCCTGGTGGAATGGCATCGCCACTGAGAAAAGCAATACGCTCGTCAAGCATCCACAGTTTTTCTCGGACGGCATAGTGGCGGACTAAGCCGGCCCGCACCACAGCGCCGTCAGGGTCGATTATAAAACGTCCGGGTTCTTTAACCTGACAGTCCTGTGGCAGATCGTCGTTGAGTCGGTCCACTTTACCTTTGACGATAACGAGCGCCTCGCGCTTTGATCCTCCGCTCAGGCCTTCGCTGTATAGGCACACCTCTTTTACCCCGCCGTCAACACTGCTAACGCTCACCAAGCCTGGCCAAAATCGATAGTCTAGGCCAGGAGCGCATTTAATTGCCAGCTCTCTTCCCGCATAGGACTTGATGAGATCCGGCAGTGGAGGCAGCAGATCTTCTGGCTTGAGGAGTCGACGCCCCCCTTGCCGTCTCGCTGGGTCCGCAATGATGATATCGCCTCGACGAACCGCGGGTTGGAGTGCATCTGCTTGGTGAATGAGGGCACGGTCACCGAGGTTATGCCTCGCCATCTTGAGGCGAATTCGGTCAAGATCAGAACCGCAATATGTTAATCCATAGTGGGACGCAGCTAGCCCCTCGGTTCCGATTGAACACGTTATATCATGGACTACTCCCCCATAGAGGGACAATCTGTGAGCACGCTGCAAAGCAACCTCTGCAGGAGTAGCCTGCTGCGCTGATTCGGTGCACATAAGCCACGACTCTGGGAGTTTCGTTTTGGCGGCTAAGCGCGCCGACAGCAACTCCATCACGGCCCGGGAATGCTCAGGAAATAGAGAGCGCATCACTGTGGCATTGCGAAGCGCATTTTTCTTATCCCACGTTAATGTCGGCGCTACCGCCGCAATCTCATCGTGCTGAGCTATGAGATAATCGACCTCGTCGGCACTGAAACTCATAGTTGAAATCTCTGGGGTGGAGTGTGGGAGTAGAATTTTTCAAAGCGCGGATCGTGATATGGATCCCCCACCACAGGAGTGATCTCGCGTCCTTTAATGTTGGTGAGAACTTCGTCCACAGAGGAAAAAGCGCTGAGAAATTTTAAGTGAGCCCATGTAGGTATCACCAATTGCAGCAGGCCCTCATGCCAACCTCTGAGCACCAGCTCGGGGCTAAACCACCCCGTAGAGGCGGCTTCGCGCGTACGACCATCAGGTTCTTGGCCACGAGGTTGAGCAACGATGAAAGAGAACATATCGAACCGGTGACGGGCGTTGATTGGACTCACCCACCTAGCATAGGGATAAAGCACTTCCGAGCGCAGTGTCAGTCGGTGAGTCTTGAGCACCTCAGAAAAAGATAATCTATGCGATTCTAGGGCCATACGCTGCGGATGGTACGGGTGCGCATCGGCAATTAATTCCCCCTGTTGATCTGATGCCAGAAGGGTTCCAGTTTCTTCGAACAGCTCGCGGCCGGCAGCCATAATGAGGGCGCAGGCTTTATTCGGCTCAATTCCTAAGGTGGAACTCCACGTATGTGCGCTCGGACCAGACCACAATGGGCTATCGGCATGCTGCTCAAGATCGCGTTCATCCACACCGCCACCGGGGAATACGGTGGCATTAGGAAAAGTGGGCATCGACGATACGCGTTCTTGAATATAGACTTCTAAGCCGCGGGCACTGTCACGGATCATCAGGACGGTCACGGCAAGCCGGGCATTACCCAATCCGGTAACAGCTGGCGACATTACGCTCCTTCTCTATTCTTGTCGACGCGCAAAATAACGCCCGTCAATTTCGTCAACAACCAGCGGCTGGTCGTAGAGCTTGCTGAGGTTTTCACTTGTCACTACATCAGCAATCGGCCCCTGAGTGACAATCTGTCCCTGGTCAAGAAGTAATGCGTGACTGAATCCTGCTGGAATTTCTTCCACATGGTGGGTGATCATGACCAAGACCGGGGCATCTTCATCGCGGGCGATAGCACCTAAGTATCCCATTAGATCCTCGCGCCCGCCAAGATCTAGACCTGCGGTTGGCTCATCGAGTAGGAGCAATTCTGGGTCAGTCATGAGCGCGCGCGCAATAAGCACGCGTTTGCGTTCACCTTCGCTTAAATAGCCAAACCGCCGATCTGCGAGGTGACCTGCACCCATGCGTTCCAGAAGAGCTTGAGCGCGGGCAATATCATGCTCATCGTATTCTTCGCGCCATCGCCCCACGATTGCATATCCTGCGGACACCACAAGATCGATTACGTTCTCATCATGTGGGATACGAGTCGCAAGGCTCGGCGAACTAAAGCCGATCATGCTGCGCAGATCACGCATATCCGTCCGACCTACCTGCTCGTCGAGAATCCGCACACTCCCTCGGGTAGGGAATTCCTCCGCTCCAGCGATACGGAGCAGTGTAGTTTTACCGGCTCCATTCGGGCCTAGAATAACCCATCGTTGACCAGGGCTGACCTTCCAGCTGAGATCTTTAATAATGGGCTTGGACTGCCTGATAAGGCTTATATCGCGCAGATCGAGGATATGAGTCATATATCCTATTCTTCCTTATCTTCGCCATTCAGGAGTGAAGTGACACCAACTTCTTAACGACACATCAAATAAATGTCACAGTGAATTGCTCTTCCTTATCTCCGTCACATGACTAGATTGGATAATAAGCGCACTGCGGTGCTGCCTTTTTCTTAGCTATGCCAATTGGCACCCTACTCATAATGGAGACAATCGTGACAGGACGACTTGCGATCGAAGATATTCGCCCCGTACTTTCCGCCCGGGAACATCCCTCGAAAGCAGTCGTGGGTGAGCTGGTTCCAGTTAGTGCCCTCGTCTGGCGTGAAGGGCATGATGCTATCGTCGGCACTCTCGTAGTTCAAGGCCCCGCGGATTCCCGGCTGGCAGCGAATCGCGTTCGATTTAGTATGCGCCCTGAGGCGAATAACCCTGACCTCGTCCACGCCTTTTTCATTCCTGATACTCCAGGTCAGTGGTCCTTCAAAGTTGAGGCCTGGAGCGATCCCATGAGTACCTGGCGCAACGCGATTACCAAAAAGATCGAGGCTGGACAAAAGGCCGAAGAGCTTCGCAATGACTTCGAAACCGGAGCACTTCTATTCGAGCGGGCTGCTCAAAAGGTACGCAAAAAGAGCCACAAAATGGCGTTACTCGCAGTAGCCAAAGAGCTACGTGATGAGACCGAATCCTTGAGGGTGCGCGTAGCTCCCAGCCTGTCTCATGAGGTTCTGGAGATCCTGCACGAATTCCCGATACGGGAACTTCTTACATCCTCTCCCTTACACAAGGTATTAGTTGAACGCCGCGAAGCTCTGGTGAATTCATGGTATGAACTATTCCCACGGTCCACCGGCGGAGTCGACTCCAATGGAAAACCGGTTCACGGAACCTTTGCCACCACGGCCCAGGCACTCGACCGCGTAGCTCGAATGGGCTTTGATACCGTTTATTTCCCGCCCATTCATCCCATTGGCGAAATCAATCGCAAAGGGAAAAATAATTCTCTTGTCGCAGAAGCTAATGATGTAGGCTCCCCATGGGCCATCGGCTCCGCCGCAGGCGGTCACGACGCCTTCCACCCAGAACTAGGTGATGCTAAAGATTTCAAGAAACTTATCTCCCACGCCGAGAAACTAGGCTTGGAAGTAGCGCTGGACCTCGCCTTGCAGGCGGCTCCGGATCACCCGTGGGCACACAGCCACCCAGATTTCTTTACGACCCTTCCCGATGGCACTATCGCCTTTGCGGAGAACCCACCAAAGAAATATCAGGATATCTATCCGCTGAATTTCGACAATAACCAAGGCGATATTTATGCTGAGATCCTACGTGTGGTGCAATACTGGATCAGTCTTGGGGTTAAGACCTTCAGAGTAGACAACCCTCATACTAAGCCTGCTAATTTCTGGCAATGGCTGATTACTGAAGTACGTGCCACCAATCCTGAGGTGATCTTCCTAGCTGAGGCTTTTACGCGACCGGCCAAACTCTACGGTTTAGCCAAGGTAGGATTCTCGCAGTCCTATACTTACTTCACGTGGAAGACGTCTAAGTCTGAGCTCATCGATTTCGCCCACGAAATTGCTACAATGGCCGACTGCTCACGCCCGAATCTCTTTGTCAACACTCCTGATATTCTGCACGCCTCTTTGCAGTACGGCGGGCGGGCCATCTTCGCCATCCGCGCTACGTTGGCGGCAACTCTCTCTCCACTATGGGGTGTCTATTCCGGCTATGAGCTCTATGAGTCTCAAGCAGCTAACGAGGGCAGTGAAGAATATCTCGATAGCGAGAAATATCAATTGCGACCCCGCGATTTTGAGGCTGCCGTCGAATCGGGTGATTCCCTCGAACCGTATATCACGACTCTCAATGAGATCAGGCGTGCTCACCCCGCTCTCCAACAACTGCGTCAGATCCATTTCCACCACACTGCCAATGATCAGATCATTGCCTATACCAAGATCGATCCTGTCACTGGGGACGCCATCTTGATTATCGTCAATCTCGATTCTTTCCATGCTCAGGAAACGATGGTGGAACTCGATATGGGGGCCATTGGCCTAGCCCCTGGTGAGCAATTTAACGTGCACGATATGATTACAGGTCAGAATTTCCCGTGGAGCGATCGAACTTACGTCCGACTTGAGCCTTTGCAAGACGTCGCCCATATTTTGAGCTTGCCCAAGGTATCTGGTGACGCCCTCGAGCGCATAAGAAAGCGCACTATAACGGATTATCGCCCCTAGGACTTGTCCCCCACCCTTGATTTCAGGGGGTGGGGTTTTCCTTTTCTGCTGGAAAAACTCCTGAGAGATTCCCGCAGATGTGGGCGCAGTCTTCCCTACCTTCGGGGGTAATTGGGGCAGCAATCTCAATGCGAACTGTGGCTTATCGTGCGCTATGCGGGGGTTTTATCCCACTGTGTTTAATCTCCCTATTTTTTGGGCCCTAAAACCGATCTTAGAAATAGGGCTTTAGGATGGAGGAAGCTAAACTAAAGCTATGTGTTGTGATTCCATCTTCATCCAAACTATGAGCTAAGTTACATAGCCTTCGAGGGTGCAGGGCGGAATCTCTGTGGGTTTTGAAAACCCAGCTACCTATGGAGTACGAGCGAAAGAAAGAAGCTAATTATGGCTGAGTTCACCACCTATAACCCCGCCGGTCTCGACGACCACGACCGCGGACTATTAACGCAGTGCCGTCATTATGATCCACACGGCATCTATGGGTGGCACGCTCTTGAGAACGGCGATGCCATCATACGTACCAGGCAACTGGGAGCTGAAAAGGTAGAAATACTCACTGCTGATGGCAAAACCCGCAAGCTCGACGCAATCGGAGATGACATCTACACCGCCACCATAAAAAAAGGTGCCACTCTCGAAGACTATCGCCTAAAGGTCACCTGGAATAAGGATCTGACCACCATCGAGGCTGATCCCTACCACTTCCTTCCCACCTTGGGCGAGCTGGACATGCATCTTATCAAGGAGGGCCGCCACGAACGCCTCTGGGATGTGATGGGTGCGCATATTCGCCAATATGAGACCACCATGGGCACAGTCTCAGGTGTCTCCTTCGCAGTATGGGCTCCTCACGCAGCGGGTGTGGCCGTTATCGGTGATTTCTGCGGGTGGAATCCCAACCAATTCCCGATGCGCTCGCTCGGTGACTCCGGAATCTGGGAACTGTTCATCCCGGGGCTGGAAGCTGGCTGTGTCTACAAATTCGCTATCCATACCCAGCAAGGTTGGCGCCTCGACAAAGCCGACCCCATGGCGCGCGCAGCTGAGGAGCCACCACGCACCGGCTCCATTGTGGTGGCGAATAACTATAAGTGGAAAGATGCGTCGTGGCTACGCAACCGCGAGCACGCTGACCATCTCAATAAGCCAATGAGTGTTTACGAGGTGCACCTAGGTTCGTGGCGCATGGGCCTGGGGTATCACGAGCTCAAGACTGAACTCGTCGCCTACGTGAAAGATATGGGCTATACGCACGTCGAATTCATGCCCGTAGCCGAGCATCCCTTTGGCGGTTCCTGGGGTTACCAAGTGTCCGGCTACTACGCCCCAACTGCCCGCTGGGGTAGTCCCGATGAGTTCCGAGAACTAGTCGACGCTTTCCACGCGGAGGGCATTGGTGTGATCATGGACTGGGTTCCTGCACACTTTCCTAAGGATGATTTCGCCCTCGGCCGCTTCGACGGCCAGGCTCTCTACGAGCATCCCGATTGGCGCCGTGGCGAACAGATGGACTGGGGTACCTATGTCTTCGACTTTGGCCGCAACGAGGTCCGTAACTTCTTGGTAGCAAATGCCCTTTATTGGATTGACCAATTCCATATCGATGGTTTGCGCGTTGACGCCGTGGCTTCCATGCTCTATCTCGATTACTCGCGCAAAGAGGGCGAATGGCTGCCCAATATCTACGGCGGTCGGGAAAACTTAGAAGCAGTGCAATTCCTCCAAGAGATGAATGCTACCGTTCACAAAACCTTCCCCGGTGCGCTCACCATTGCTGAGGAATCTACCTCATGGCCCGGGGTGACCTCCCCCACCGAATTTAACGGTCTCGGCTTCGATTTGAAATGGAATATGGGCTGGATGAACGACAGCTTGGAGTACTTCAAGCTCGATCCTATCCACCGATCATGGCATCACAACGAGATCACCTTCTCTCTCGTCTACGCCTTCTCTGAAAATTTCTGCCTCCCCTTCAGCCATGATGAAGTGGTTCACGGGAAGGGTTCACTGTGGACTAAGATGCCTGGGAACGCTTGGCAGAAGGCAGCTGGTCTTAGGACTCTCTACGCCTATATGTACGCTCACCCCGGCAAGAAATTACTCTTCCAAGGTCAAGAGTTCGGTCAAATCATGGAGTGGTCCGAGGCTCGTTCCCTAGACTGGGACAATATGTCTGGCTGGGAGGGCGAATATCACGACGCTCTGCAGAATTTAGTGCGTGATCTCAACGGTATCTATGAGAGCTCCCCCGCCCTGTACAGCCTAGACAATACTCCCGACGGCTTCTCGTGGACCAAGTCCGATGACGCAAGCAATAATATCCTCGCGTTTGTGCGTCACGGTCGAGACGGAGAGAAAATCCTTTGTGTCTTCAACCTCGGCGGCTCCCCTCAGACTAGTTATAAATTTGGTGTTCCTGCATCAGGAAACTGGCATTGTATTCTTAATACTGATGCTGGTGTTTACCAGGGCGGCGATAACTATGTGGAGACCGATGTCGAAGCGTGGGATACCGCGTGGGATGGTTATGAACACTCCCTGACCATCGCCATTCCAGCAATGAGCGCTCAGTTCTATCAATGGACTGGTAATAGGCGCCCATAAATTGCGACATAAATAGAGAAAAGCCCACTTCGGTGGGCTTTTCTTTTGAGTCTAATTAAAAGAGAGCTGAAGCCATCGCGCGACGTGCTGCGATAACACGCGCATCGGAGACATCGAAAAGAGAAAATAGCTCAAGGAGTCGATCGCGTACCTTCGGCGTATCTATTTTCAACACTCCGATGAGCGTATCGAAGGCTTGCTCCGGTGCCCCAGCCGCAATATATGCGTCAGCTGCAGCGAACTGAGCGTCGATATCTTTGGGATTCTGCTGTGCCCAGGTAATTGGATCGTTGTCTGATTTTGAGGCCTCATTTAACCTTTTGAGCACGTGAGCGCTGTCGCGAGCTCGCAACGCCTCTTGGTTCTTAGGCTCTGAGGCAAGAATTGACTCGTAAACTGCAATAGCGGCATCATAATCTCCGTCGTTTAAGGCGGCAGTAGCCGGCTCAAACCGAGGATCGCCATCGGGCTCTTCGTTCTCTAACCCCGGCAACTGGTCTCCAACAGCCTCCAGAATCGCCTTGAGCCATTGTGTTAAAGCTTCACGTGGCTGCCCGCCTTCAAAATTGGCCAGTGGTTGACCGGAGGCAAAAGCAACAACGGTGGGTAAGCCCTGAATACCAAACATGCGCGCAATATCAGGACTGGCGTCCGCGTCTACATAGGCGACCACATATTTACCGGGGTTAGCGGTCACTAACTGTTTAAAATCGCTTTTGAGTTGCTCCGATTCTGGGCTCCGAGGGGTTCCCACAATGACAATTACGGGTACCTGCGCCGAGCGTTCCACTAACTCATGCTGAATATTGTCCATTGTGAGATCCACAAAGGTGGGTACACCAGCGACGGCAGGTTTGGAAATGGCTGCTAGATCTACAGCACCAGAAAAGTTGGTCATAAAAAGTTCTTTCTACTGGGAGTTGGCAAGATGGCGCTCAACTGATTCAACTTTGGCACGCAATTGGTTGGTATATCCAGGGCGGATATCTGCCTTGATGACCAAACCTACCCTAGGTGACACCTCCAAGACCGCATCAGTCGCGCGCTTGACCACATCCATCACCTCATCCCACTCGCCTTCGATCAACGTAAACATGGCATTTGTTTCGTGAGGCAATCCGGATTCGCGAACTATTTTTACTGCGGCGGCTACCGCCTCGCTCATTTCTGCGGTGGGATTCGGAACCTCTGTGGGGGCAACGGAAAAAGCAATTATCATACGACCATTCTAGCGCTTGATCTATTTCACACAGCATGTTTTCCCAGAGATAAGGGGGTAATATCGATAACTATGACGACATTGAATATTCCCGAAAATCTCGTGATCTGCCTAGATCACGTAGGTATTGCTGTTCCAGATCTTGACGAAGCTCTGAAGTTCTACGCCTCTGCTTTCGGCTGGGTTAACCACCACCAGGAAGTTAACGAAGAACAGGGCGTCACCGAGGCCATGGTCGGCCCTAAGAATCTGGGTAAAACCGACGGTATGATCCAGCTTCTGGCGCCACTCAACGAAGAATCAACAATTGCAAAGTTCATCTCTAAGAAGGGCCCTGGCCTGCAGCAGATGTGCCTTCGCACCAGTGATATTGACGCCCTCAGTGCTCACCTGAAGGAGCAGGGCGTCCGCCTCCTCTATCCCGAGCCAAAGACTGGTACCGGCGGAGCCCGAATCAACTTTGTGCACCCGAAGGATGCTGGCGGAGTACTTCTCGAACTCACCCAGCCACAGCACTAAATTCTATCGCCTTTCCCAGCAGGCCCGATGCCAATGACGGCGATCTTCCGCTCGTCCGCCATAGTCTTTGGGCCAAGCCACTACGTGGGTAATACCCGGGGGGATATTCTGATTGCAGCCAGGGCAAATATAGTACTTTTTGGCAGTGCTGCTACCCATGAGTCGCATGAGAAATATCTCTCCCTGGGCCCACCGAGGTCCGACAACCTCACGAGTTCCAAAAAACGCGGCCCCATGACTGGGAAGCTGATGTGACGAGCTGATATTAGCTCGTCTATTTTTTCGTCCCATCGACCTAGAATAACCTCAACTCGCTGCTTTCACTTCCCCGTAATTCGTTATAGTCAAGTACAAGGCAGGAAAGACCGCGATCCTCAGCAAGCGTGCGAGCTTGTGGTTTAATACTTTGAGCAGCAAATACTCCCCGGACAGGTGCCAAGAGTGGATCTCGGTTCAGTAGTTCCACATAGCGGCACAGTTGTTCGACCCCATCAATTCCGCCACGGCGCTTAATCTCTACGGCTATGGTATTTCCCTGGTCATCGCGGCATAGGATGTCTACAGGGCCAATAGGTGTCATATACTCACGCCGAATAAGGCTATAACCCTCCCCCATCACCTCAATATTATCGGCTAGTAGCTCCTGGAGGTGAGCTTCCACTCCGTCTTTGACTAGACCGGGATCGACACCCAGCTCGTAGGAGATATCTGAATGGATAGCTTCGATACTGATGCGCAGTTGTTCACCCTTTTTATTCTCCACTATCCAGTAGCTAACTAGATCGCTGGCGCCCTCGGGAAAATCCTTGGGATCTTCGGTCTCGGTCACCGTCAATGGGGGCGTCATCCAATTTAGAGGTTTGTACGCACGGTCATCAGCGTGAACGGAGACGGATCCATCAGCTTTCAAAAGCAAGAGACGATCGGCCATGGGCAGATGGGCTTCGAGGCGGCCCACATAATTAACTGAACACCGTGCTATAACGAGACGCATAAATTCTAGCCTAGCTCACGATCACTGGCTTCATTAATCAGAATTGCTCTGGTGCCTTAATTCCTGCACCGACATGCGATCGGTACGGATATCTGGGGCAGACTCGATCCAAGCCGTGAATGCCAAGCGAACGAGGCTGGTAGCATGCGCCTCGTAGGTGGTGTCCCCGTGAGAGAAAATAAAAACCGGTTCTCCATCACCGAAGAAGGTTCGTTCAGCAGAGCTGGTATCACGTTGACCTAATAATTCGATGGAAGACCGGTTGAAATTAAGATCCTCACCAGGGCGGATCGAGCGTAGTTTATAGAATTTTAAAGTTTGATAAGAATAATGGGCGCTACCAAAGCGCCACCCATGGATTCCAGAGGTAGGCATCGTCCGTATTGCCATGGCTGAGCCCTGTGGTCGATACCTAAAGAATCGCCACGCGGCAAGGAGTGCGGTCGTGAGCAGTATTGCCGATAACAACCAGAGCAACCCAGATACCATGATTCTCCCCTTTTATATCCAGCGTTTATGAGAATAATAATACGGTGAGATCCCCGGAGAAAAAACTTATCTCGGGGATCTCACCATATACACGGCTGCTCTACGAGCGACCGCTACGTTTGAGTGCCTTTAATTCAGCCTGAGCGCGAAGTTTGGCTACCTTATCGGGATCTTGCAGACGTTGCGTAGAGTCGGAGGAATTAATCTCCGAAGCCCAAACGGCATACTCCGCTAGGATCGTGACCTTCTCCTTTGAGACGGATAAGAAGCCACCTTGCACAGCGGCGTAGCGCTTTTCCCCATCAGTTGGGCTGATGGTTACAACACCATTGTCCACGAGCTGTCCCAGCATAGGTTCGTGCCCAGCGAGCACGCCAATCTCACCTTCGGTGGTCTGCGCGGTAACAATCGTCGCGGTGCCACTCCACAGCATACGCTCGGGAGAAACGAGTTCCACGGTGATATCAGCCATGTGCGTGCCTCTTCCTATTTCTCAGACAACTTTTTGTAGGCGTTTTCTACATCTTCCAAACCGCCCAAGCCGTTGAAAGCTTGCTCGGGATAATGATCGAACTCGCCGTCGCAGATGCGCTCGAATGCATCAATGGTTTCCTCTAATGGCACATAGGAGCCAGGAATACCAGTGAATTTCTCGGCAACAAAGAAGTTCTGCCCTAAGAATCGCTCGATACGGCGGGCACGAGCCACCGTGATTTTATCTTCTTCTGACAGCTCATCCATACCGAGAATAGCGATAATATCTTGGAGCTCTTTGTTCTTCTGCAAAATATTGATCACACGCTGGGCAACGGTATAGTGGCGCTCACCCACGATGCCCGGCTCCAGGATACGGGAAGTCGAAGACAGCGGGTTCACTGCAGGGTAGATACCCTTTGATGCAATAGCACGGTCAAGTTCGGTGGTGGCATCCAAGTGGGCGAAGGTTGTCGCCGGTGCAGGGTCGGTGTAGTCGTCGGCTGGCACGTAGACGGCCTGCAAGGAGGTAATCGAACGACCTTTAGTGGAAGTAATTCGCTCCTGCAGCACACCCATTTCGTCAGCCAAGGTGGGCTGGTAACCCACAGCCGAAGGCATACGACCGAGCAGCGTGGAAACCTCGGAACCTGCTTGGGTAAAGCGGAAGATATTATCGATGAACAGCAGCACGTCCTGGTGCTGGACGTCACGGAAATACTCCGCCATGGTGAGGCCCGACAAAGCGACGCGCATACGCACTCCAGGGGGCTCATCCATCTGGCCGAAAACCAGCGCTGTATCTGGAAGCACGCCCATTTCTTCCATCTCCAAGAAGAGGTCGGTTCCTTCGCGGGTACGCTCACCAACACCAGCGAATACCGAGGTACCGGAGAATTCGCGGGCGATACGCGTGATCATCTCCTGAATGAGAACGGTCTTACCCACGCCAGCACCACCAAAGAGGCCAATTTTACCGCCCTTTACATAAGGGGTGAGTAGGTCGATGACTTTAATGCCCGTCTCCAGGATTTCAGTCTTACCCTCGAGCTGGTCGAAGGGTGGCGGATCGCGGTGGATGCCCCATTGCTCACCGTCGCGGCCAAGACCTGGCTCATCAAGGCAGTCGCCGAGGGCATTAAAGACGTGGCCCTTGACGATGTCGCCGACGGGCACGCTAATGGGCTTACCGCTATCGGTCACGGTAGCGCCTCGCACGAGGCCGTCAGTAGGCGCCATGGAAACGGTTCGCACGATATTGTCGCCCAGGTGTTGGGCCACCTCGAGCGTGATGGTCTTTGCAACTGCCTCGAGGTCGATATCGACAGTCAGCGCGTTAAAGAGTGCCGGGAGCTCGCCGCGCGGAAATTCCACGTCGACGACCGGCCCAATAACGCGCACTACGCGGCCCGCGGTAGCCGCGGCCTGGGTTTGTTGCTCTGTGAGAGCTGTGGTCATAATCTAGTCACTTTCTCCGCTTTCGGCGAGCGCGCCTGCGCCACCGACAATCTCTGTGATTTCCTGGGTAATCTGCGCCTGACGAGCTTGGTTAGCCACCCGCGAGAGGTCTTTGACCAACTCGTTGGCGTTGTCCGTGGCAGATTTCATCGCGTTACGACGCGAAGCTGATTCTGCTGCCGAGGCCTCCAGCAACATAGCGAAAAGGCTTCGAGAGATGAACTTAGGAAGCAGAGCCTCCATGAGTGTTTCCACGTCAGGTTCAAAATAATAATCTGGTTCTGGCTCGCCTGAGGTATCGAGGAAGTCTTCGCCTTTTTTAATCTCAGTCGTCTCTACAACCGGCTCTATAGGAAGCAGCTGGTGTGCGGTCGCCGTTTGGGTCAACATGGACTCAAACTCGGTGTAGACAACGTGCACAGAATCAAACCCTGGTACTGCCTGGCCTTCTTCCCCGTTGATGCCCGGACGATATTTAGCAAGACCGTCGGAGCCAGCGAGGAAACCATCGATTAAGTGGCGACGCAAGTCGTGCGTATCTACCCAGGTCGGATCTTGGGAGAACCCCGCCCACGCGCCAGCATAATCGCCGCCACGGAAGTTGTAGTAGCCCACACCCTTGTTGCCACAAATATACCGCACAACTTCGTAGCCCTCGGCGGTCAGCAGCTTTTCCAATTCCGCTGTCTTCTTGAAGACGTTGTAGTTATAGCCTCCAGCCATTCCACGATCTGAGGTCACCACGAGAATGGCGGCCCGTCGGGCATTATCTCGAAGTCTCAGCATTGGGTGATCGAGGGAACTTGCTGAGGCCAGACGACCAATCACATTTTGGATTTCGGTGGCGTATGGCTGTGATGCTTCCACGCGGGCCTGAGCTCTCGTGATGCGCGAAGTAGCGATCAGCTCTTGGGCCTTCGTGATTTTCTTCGTTGAGTTAACCGAACGGATTCGGCTACGCAATTCGCGAAGACTTGCCATATACAGCGCCTCCCTTCTTTTCCTTGATGTTTGTCATGCTCGTAAGAGTCATTGCTCTTATTTCTTAACCTTCAGCTGATGCTTCTTCACCTGATCAGCAGGCAGAGCCTCAGGCTCTACTTCGTTGATCACAGGAGTTCCATCGGTGGTCTGGAAGCTGCGTTTGAAGTTCTCGGTCTGCTCGACCAAGGTCTCCTGGCTACTTTCAGATAAAGCCGCACCCCCAGCAATCTGGTCGAAGATCGCGCGGTGCGAAGCATGTAGGTAATCTAGCAACTCACGTTCGAAGCGACGAATATCTTCGACGGGTACGTTGTCAAAATGCCCCTCGCTAGCCAGCCAGATGGATACGATCTGATCTTCTACTGGTTGTGGTGAATTCTCGGGTTGCTTGAGCAGTTCAACCAGGCGTGAACCACGATCGAGCTGCGCTCTGGATGCTGGATCAAGGTCGGAGGCGAAAGTGGCGAAGGCCTCGAGATCTCGGTAAGCGGCAAGATCGAGACGTAGAGAACCAGAAACCTTCTTCATCCCCTTCGTCTGTGCGGCACCACCGACACGGGACACTGAAACACCGACGTTGATTGCGGGGCGAACACCCTGGTTGAAGAGATCTGACTCGAGGAAGACCTGACCATCGGTGATCGAGATCACGTTGGTAGGAATGAAGGCGGAAACATCGTTTGCCTTGGTCTCGATGATCGGTAGAGCGGTCATCGAGCCAGCGCCTAGCTCATCGGACAGTTTCGCGGCGCGCTCGAGTAGTCGGGAGTGCAGGTAGAAGACGTCACCGGGGTAGGCCTCACGTCCTGGAGGACGACGCAGCAACAACGAGATCGCACGATAAGCCTCTGCCTGCTTGGTCAAATCATCGTAGACCACCAGGACATGGTAGCCCTGGTACATCCAGTGCTGTCCGAGGGCCGCTCCTGCGAAAGGAGCCAACCACTTAAAGCCAGCGGAATCGGATGCTGGAGCAGCCACAATGGTGGTGTACTCCAGAGCGCCGTGTTCCTCTAAGGTTTTGCGCAGAGCAGCCACAGTCGAGCCTTTTTGGCCGATAGCCACGTAGATGCAGCGCACCTGCTTGGATTTATCGCCCGATTCCCAGTTCGCCTTTTGATTCAAAATCGTATCGACACACACGGCTGTCTTGCCGGTCTTGCGGTCGCCAATAATCAGCTGGCGCTGACCGCGACCGATGGGAGTCATAGCGTCAATAGCTTTAATACCCGTCTGCATGGGCTCTCCCACGGGCTGACGCTCAAGGACTGAGGGGGCTTGTAGTTCTAGGACGCGATCCTCTTCAGCCTCGATAGCCCCCAAGCCATCGATGGGTTGACCAAGGGGGTTGATGACGCGCCCGCGAAAATTATCGCCCACGGGAATCGACAGCACCTCACCGGTGCGCTTAACTTCGTCGCCTTCTTTTAATGTCTCATAATTACCCAAGATCACAACACCGATGCGGTCGGTATCGAGGTTCTGCGCGACGCCTATAACGCCGCCTGGGAATTCGATGAGCTCGTTAGCCATTACTGATGGGAGTCCAGACACCTGGGCAATGCCATCAGCAGTGGAAATAACCACTCCGACCTCCTCGCGGGAGGCCTCCGCGGAGTAGCTCGAGGTGTAGTTCGCAATCGCGCTACGGATCTCATCGGAGGAGATCGTCAGCTCCGCCATGTTTTTCCTGCTCTCGGTAGTTTCTTCCAGCAATTTCTTAATCTTCTTCGTTTCTGTCGTGTTTTAGACTTGCAAAAGACGCAACCGGTCAATCTTGCCGGTATAGGAGCCATCAATTACTTCGTCGTCAACTCGGATGATCATGCCACCGAGGAGGCTGGGATTAACCTCTAAGTGGATGCTCATCGCACGACCATAAATACGCTCTAACTTGCTTGACAGCGCCTGTTTTTGGGACTCGGAAAGCTCAACGGCAGATTCCACGTAAGCAACCTCACGCCCCCACATGCTGGCGGCGTATGTCGAAATCTCGTGGAGATCGTCGATAATATTTGCCTCGCGCCGACCCACAACCTGTAATGCTAGGGTTTCGGTTGCAGCTGTGACTTTGCCATAAAGAATGTGGGCAAATAGCTCACGCCTCTTTAATGAGTCAGCACTCCGGTCATCGAGTCTCAGGGCAAGTTGCGGTTGCTTGAGGAGCAGCCTAGATAGGCGGAAGAGTTCATCTTCCACCTGCAAAAGTTGTCCCTGCAAGTCAGCCGAACGCAAGATTGCGCGACGGCCTAGTTGAACGAGCCCAGCTCGAAACTCTCGCGGAGTTGACCATTCCTTTGCCGCTGCCGCGCGGAGGAGCTTAAGTGTGGACAAGGACACCTTGTCGGCAAATACAGCTGCAATGAGGCCCGCGCGCTGATCGGCGCTGAGGGAAACATCGGCAACCGACGTGCGCAAGCGGCGCTCCTCGTCCAGAACTTCCACCACGTCGAATAGTTCAGTGCCGATCTGGGCGGCCGCCGCAATAGCCTGATCTTCTCCGCGCAGATCCTCGTCGAGGCTGGCAGATAGCTGAGCGAGTGCGTAGCGACTTGCTGCGTGCATAAGTAGGCCTACTTTCCTGCCGCTGGGACCGTGTCGAGATCGGCCAGGAAACGATCAATGGTGCCAGAACGCTTGGTTGCATCCGACAACTGCTCAGCCATGAGGCGCTCAGCCAAAGCCACTGCATGCTGCCCCATCTCATTACGCAATTGGGCTACAACCTGCTCCCGCTGGGCAGCTAATTGCTTCTCACCAGACTCAATAATCCGGTGGCTTTCTTCGGTTGCCTTGGCCCTCATCTCGGCCTCGATCTGCTTGCCCTTCTGGCGGGCTTCTTCACGGATTTCGGCAGCTTCGGTGCGAGCTTCAGCTAGCTGAGCGTTGTACTTCTCGAGGGCTGCTTTGGCCTCCGATTGCGCTGCTTCAGCACGCTGGATGCCGCCCTTGATACGGTCTTTACGCTCGGATAGGACCTCTTGGTACTTCGGGTTGATATATAACCAGAAGGCGAGTCCCACGACGATGAATACAACGAGCGACCAGACGATGTCGTAATTCGCTGGCAGCAGCACAGAATTTTCTGAGTCTGCAGCTACTAAAGAAATGACGTTCGTCATGAATCCTCAAACTTTCCTAGTCGTCGTTAGTAATTACAAGATGAAGCCGGCGACAAGACCGATCAGTGCGAGGGCCTCCACGAAAGCGATACCGAGAATCATGTTGGTACGAAGCTGACCGGCCATTTCTGGCTGGCGTGCCATGCCTTCGAGAGCCTTACCTACAAGGAAACCCAAGCCGAGGCCGGGCCCTAGGGTTGCAAGGCCGTAGCCGAGGGTGGCAATGGAGCCGGTAACTCCAGCTGCTTCTTGAGCCAAGATGACTTCATTCATGAGAGTGTCATTCCCTTTCTTCGTGCTCAGTTCTTCCGAGCAAGTTTCAAAAATATGTGATTAATTAGCGATCTTAGAACAAGATGCGCTATGTGGATCAGTGTTCGTCGGCGTGCAACGACAATTCGATGTAGACGGCTACTAGCAGGGCGAAAATATAGGCCTGCAAGAAGATGACCAACATCTCAAAGATAGTGAACGCGACACCAGCAACCAAGGTGACTGCCGATAAGGCGGTCCAGCCATTCATCTGCCAGAAAAAGAAGTTAGAAGCAGAAAAAAGCAGAACCAGAATGATGTGTCCAACCAGCATATTCGCCATCAGACGAACCGTGAGTGTGGCGGGGCGCAGAATAAACGTCGATAAAAATTCCAGTGGCACCACCGCAAAGTGTAGCGGCAGCGGCAGGTTGGGGATCACCACTGAACTCTTCATATACTTGAAGAATCCGTACTTCTTAGCGCCCGCGTAAATGAAGGCTATATAACCTACAATCGCCAACACTAATGGCATAGCGATACGAGCATTGGGCGAAATATTAAGGAACGGAATGATCGACGGGGCATTAATAAACAGCACCAGGAAGAAGATTGTGGCAATAACCGGCAGGAACCGCCGCCCTTCTTTCCTCCCGAGGATCTCTTCTGCGATATGGATGCGCACAAAGTCCAACAGCAACTCGCCAACATTCTGCAAGCCCGAAGGAATTAGCTTCGGGCGACGCATAGCAATGAGGAAGAATGCCAGAAGAACGCCAACCATAATTAAGCGGACAAACACCAGACGGTCGATTGTGAACCAGCCGTTCGCAATATCGGCGAACCAAATGGCATCCGGGAAAAATTCATGATCCAAATCGGGCGCGTGAAATTCACCCTCTAAGGCCAGTTGTATAACGCTCAGCGTTCTCTCCCGTGTTCGGGCCACGAAAATCTATTTTTTGAAAAATCGTGGTGTAAGGGACGTCATGTCATTTCTTGGTACTGACTACCAATTCCCTTACACATCGGTAGTCAACCCAGAACCTAAGTCTCGATCAATTGCGAGCAGGCACTCGCCGAGATATAAGCCCACGTGTAAGACTAGCAGCCCAAACCATACTTTTCTTCCCACTCGGCTCAGCGAAATTCTAGCCCCGCCAACCCGAAGAGCTAGAGTGCTAGTTAAGCTGCGCTAATAAGCGACCCATAACGTCGCTCACACTCAGTTACGGGGGTAATTTTACTCACATCCATACTCGTTGGATTCTGCTTAAATTCCCACTCCACTCGAGTAGAGCACGACTACTCCACATGACCGTGCGCACTCGAAATCTAGTGCACAACCGCTAGGTCGTGCACATGGTCCATAGCCGCGGGTCTACCAACTCGATATCACTGATGACCACCTCAGCCTTATATCTCTCTTAACCCCGCAGCCTGATATCTTAGCGAGAGACCCACCCACCGCTCTTAATGCTCCATAACGACTAAAGAGACAATTAATAGATAATCTCAACCGATCCATATTGGTTAGATTTTCCCTCCAGTTCTCAATATAAGTAGCGGCGATCCAGGCGTTGCTATTCGACTCTTCGAGGGGTCCGAAATAAACATTACCGCGGGTGATCCGACATCGGCACGAGGAAAATATTATTCTGAGCTCGCACACCACAAAAACACAGCCCGCGACCAACGTCACTGGTTTCGTATCAAGGGTGCTCGTGTGTGCACTGGTGCCGGCATATGAAGCAAGCCTGAAGCAGGGTGGATGAGAAGGCACAACTAGCAGGGAGCGAGACGCCCACTGCCAAGCTCGAAGCTTGCACCCAATGTGCGCTCGCCAGCGATCTGGCTATATCCGCTTAGCTAACCTTAGAGTTTCCGAGGTTCATCCAGCGTTATTATTCCTAGAAACCGCAGTGCAAATGGGAAACGGGCGCTTGCCTCTTTGACCCGTGAGCGAGAAAAAAACAACCGATGAGCTGAGCTCATTCGGTAGGGAGACCCCGCCTACTTTTGTCGAAGTTTCGTGGTTATCCGGATCGACGGCGGAGTTGTCACAGACACAGAAAACCTGTATCCAATTCTTCTCACACAATCGCCGCGGGTAATGCGATAACTTGGGGTATCATTTTTGGTCACGCCCGCTAATCCCGATCGATGACCTTACTAAGAAAACTCACGATCGCGTACCGTGGACGAGGTGCTCCTCGGTTCCGTTGAGCTGACTCGATGGGACGCGCATTGGATTGTTATCCACAGCGGCAGTCGCGGAAGAAACGCTATAGAGCGAGGAGAAGAGCTTGCCCTTTGAGCTCGAGACGTTGTGTAGGGTCTCGTTGCTTGTAGCTCGGCGACATCGAGGAATCCGATTGATCTATCGAGATAACCGCTGGGGAGAGCGTTGTGTCTGTAGTGGCTAGGGAGTGTCCTGCGGAGTTATGTAGGTGACGTTGGTGGTCATAATCCCATAGACCTCGGCGCCAATCACGACAATGCACACAGCCACCACGGAACTGAAAAGCGCAACCGGATCGTAAAATTCGGCGTCTCGAACGGAGTAGAGAACGATACCGGCCACGATAAGTTTGACCAGCCATCCACCCAATATCACCACCCCAGTAGTACTCGGTGACGAGGATGCGGTAATGAGCACATTTATCACCGTGAGCAGCATAAAGGCACCACCGATACCCGATCCCACCAAGACTCCCCACAATCCGGGGAGTCCGCTGACCGCTCCCCACACCATAAGCAGGACGATCGTGACAATGACGAGGGCATGCAGACCAAAATAGAGGGCTCGATTGAGGGGCCTTTTATGGTCATCGTAGGGCGAGCGTGTTTTCACGGGTTTTTAAAACTTTCGTTGATCGCTGGAGGAGCTTGAGGGTGAGAGTCTATAAGAATCTTAAGTTCAGGTTGGCGTTCTCTTCTTCCTTCATAAATAGGGCGTGCCGTTAGGGCCACCACAACAATAAAGGACACGACAGTAGCGATGCTAGCGGCCTGCGACGGTACGATGGAAAACGCCACGGCTCCAAAAGCCGCCAAGGATACCCAGGCATAGATGATCAGTACCGCCCTGCGATGGGTATGTCCGATGGATAATAACCTGTGGTGGATATGAAGCTGATCCGCTGAAAAAGGTGATTGCCCGCGTAACAACCGTTGGATAACCACCACAATGAGATCGCCCACAGGTATGAGGATCACCGCAATGACCACCATGAGCGGCGATAAAAGAGCAATAATATCTACGACCCCGTAGAGGCTGAGGCTAGTTTTTCCTGATGCGGAGGTTGAGGCTGCCGCTAGTAACAAACCGATCAGCATGGCACCGGAGTCACCCATGAATATTCGGGCGGGCTCAAAATTATGGGGCAAAAAGCCTGCACAGATACCTACGAGCGCTGCCGCAATAATAGCCGGAGGATAGGCGGAGACCATTCCGCCCTGATCATGGAGGACGGTCAGCGAGTAGAGAAGGATCGCTCCCCCTCCGATGAGGCCCACGCCAGCAGCTAAGCCATCAAGGCCGTCGATGAAGTTAATCGCATTGATGAGGGTAACGGTGAATAGGACCGTCACGAACGTCGAGGCGATGGGGTCCAAAATGAACGTACTCCCGCCATCGAGCGGCAACCATATAAGTGTCCAGGTAAGTCCCAAGAAGACCATGATGATCGCGGCCACCAGCTGGCCAACGAGTTTCGTAAGAGCGTCGAGTTCCCAGAGATCGTCGCAAATTCCCACCAAGACTACTATGAAACCGCCGGCCAAAACAGCGTCCATCTCTGGGGTCAGTGGCTGAAAACCCCTCGTGAGAGCTGGCAATTGAGCCGCTAGTAGGACGGCACAAACAAATCCTGTGAACATAGCGGCGCCGCCAAGTCTCGGCTTAGGAACTAAGTGCACGTCGCGCTCGCGGATCTCCCCCATGCGTCCGGCCTTGACCATGGCCATTCGTACGATCCCTGTGGTGAGATATGTCAAAGAAGCGGCAACTAGAAGCACGAGCCCTAGTTCGCGCATCGGGACGCCGGCAACTCCCGCCCCCATCTACCTGATGCTCTCAGGATCAACATCGAGAACCTCTGCGATTCTGTCAGCACTCAGGGCGCCTTCGCGCAGTAATTTAGGGTGGGTACCTGAGAGATCGAGAATCGATGAGGCAACCTTAGCGGCACACTCTCCCCCGTCGAGATACACCGCAACCTTATCGCCCAACTGTTCTTTAGCCTGAACGACCGTAGTTGCAGGTGGTTGACCAGAGATATTCGCTGACGACACGGCCATGGGACCGGTTGCTCGTAAAAGCTCGATTGCTACTGGATGAAGGGGCATCCTCAACATGACTGTGCCCCTCGTATCCCCGAGATTCCACCTCAGCGACGGAGCTTGCGGTATAACAATACTCAACGCGCCAGGCCAGAAAGCTTCGATGAGAGTACGCAAACGATCATCATACGAGTGGACGAGTCCGCGAGCGGTCTCCCAACTACCAACAAGAACGGGTACGGGCATATTTGGTCCGCGATCTTTGGTAGTGAGCAGGCGTTCAACCGCCCGAATATCAAAGGCGTTACAGCCGAGGCCGTAAAGCGTATCGGTAGGAAGCACCACTAGTTGCCCCGACTCGACTGCACTGAGGGCGGCTTTGATCCCTAATGCCCGGTTATCGGCTGAACTGCACTGGTAAATTCTGCTCATGATCGCCTCTTTATTCTTTTTGGCTATAGATCGTCTCTCAAGTGTTACAGCTTACTCTTTGCCGTTACGAATCGCGGCTTAGCCGCAGCATCCAGATGCCCGCATATATTCTCAAAGCCATGCGTGGCTAGCAGAGTGATAACTTCATCTTGCGTGGTGTCGTCGTGTTCAATTGCAATCAATCCACCAGGTCTTAAGTTCGAGTCAATAGTAGTGACAAGTTTATTTATGATCTCCATACCCGACTCGCCTGCGAATACGGCTTGGGGCGGATCGGCGTAAACTTCCGGTTCCAGTGTGGGCGTTTCTGGTACATAGGGTGGGTTAGTAAGGATCATATCGAGATCTTTCGGTACTATTCGCGGATCGCAGGCGTCACCAGCAATAATCTCTACGTTGTCAAAAGGAGCCAGGTTCTTTTTGGTATAGGCTAAGGCTGCTGCAGAGATTTCCACAGCGAAGACCTGAGCGTGGCGTCCCAGCGAAGTCGCTATATAACCAGCAATGGCTCCGGAACCGGTACAAAGATCGGCAATTCTTGGCGCCTTCCGCTCCTTCAGCATTTCTTGAGCATGCTCCACAGCCCACTGAGCCATGGCTTCGGTTTCAGGTCGGGGTATAAAAACTCCTGGTCCGACGGCTAAGTCGAGCGACCCGAAGGCTGCGGTGCCAATTATATATTGCAGCGGCTCCCTGAGAGCGCGCCTCGCGACTAGCAGTGAAAAATCCTGGGCAAAATCCTCGGGAACAGAGCTGAGAAAACCCAGATCTAAAGGCTGACATTTAAGAATATGTGCGGCCAGCGCTCGGGCGTCATAGGCAGGCGAAGCCACCCCCGCTTGAGCAAGGGTGGCTTCAGCTTGCGTGAGAAGGTCACGCACGTGACTTACTCCGCTTCGAGACGCGCCGCGCGTTCGGCGTCTCGCAGTGCCGAGAAGAGATCATCGAGATCACCATTGAGAACTGAGTCGAGGTTATTCGACTTGTAGCCTATGCGGTGATCGGAGATTCGGTTCTCGGGCCAGTTGTAGGTTCGCACTCGCTCCGAGCGGTCGAGAGTGCGAATCTGTGCGGCGCGCCCTTCAGCAGCCTCGGCATCTGCTGCCTCTTCAGCAAGCGCCTGCAGTCGTGCAGCGAGCACCTGCATTGCGCGAGCCTTGTTTTGGATCTGGGAGCGCTCTTTCTGGCAGGTGACGACAATGCCCGTAGGCAGGTGGGTGATACGCACCGCTGAATCGGTGGTGTTCACACCCTGGCCACCTTTACCAGACGAGCGGTACACATCGACTCGCAGATCTTTATCGTCGATCTCCACTTCCGCGATCTCATCAGGCTCAGGGTAGACCAGTACTCCAGCGGCTGAGGTTTGAATCCGCCCCTGAGATTCGGTGACAGGCACACGCTGTACGCGGTGGACGCCACCCTCGAACTTAAAAATGCTCCACGCTCCGTCTCGGGAGGGCTGCTTCGAACGAATTGACAAGGTTATATCCTTGACACCGCCAAGATCAGACTCTGAGAGATCGAGTACTTCGGTAATGAAACCGTGCTTCTCGGCAAAGCGCTGGTACATCCGCACCAGCTCTCCTGCAAAGAGTGCAGCTTCTTCGCCGCCAGCTCCGGCTTTAACCTCCATAACAATATCCTCAGAGTCATGGGGGTCGCGCGGAGCCAGGAGATCGGCCAGCTGCTCCTCCAATTGCACGATTGTGCCCTCTAATTCTTCGGCTTCAGCCTTGAATTCGGCATCCTCGTGCGCCATTGATGCTGCGGCTTCATGATCTTCGCGAGCCTGAACCAGTTTCCGATTGACATTCATGATTGGCTGCAACTCTGAATAGCGCTTCGAGAGTTTCCTAAATAAAGCCTGATCATTCATGGTCTCGGGATCAGACATCTGTGCCTCGATGCCCTGATACTCCGAGACGATATCGTCAACGGCTGAAACGTGTGTTGCCACCAGTTACTCCTGTTCGTTATCAGCAGACATAATTGACGAGGAAGCGATCTGCATCATGAACTCGCGATTACTCTTCGTCTTTTTCAGCTGCTTGATCAATAGATCAATAGCCTGCTGATTATCCAATGCCGAAAGGATTCGGCGCAGCTTGTGCATCAGGCGGGCTTCTTCAGGAGCGAGAAGCAACTCATCCTTACGTGTACCAGAAGGATTAACATCCACTGCTGGGAATACGCGACGCTCTGCAATTTTGCGATCCAGCTTCAGTTCGGCGTTGCCGGTGCCCTTGAATTCCTCAAAGATCACGTTGTCACCCGCGGAACCGGTTTCCACCATGGCCGTAGCGATGATCGTTAACGAGCCGCCATTTTCGATATTACGAGCCGCTCCGAGGAAGCGCTTCGGCGGATATAGAGCGTTGGAGTCCACACCACCGGAGAGAATACGACCAGAAGCCGGTGAGGAGTTGTTGTAGGCGCGGCCCAACCTCGTAATAGAGTCGAGTAGAACCACCACGTCTTGACCCTGCTCCACTAGACGCTTGGCTCGCTCAATGGCTAATTCGGCCACCGCGGTGTGCTCTGATGGCGGACGGTCGAATGTCGAGGAAATGACCTCGCCTTTTACGCTACGCTGCATATCGGTGACTTCTTCAGGCCGTTCGTCTACAAGCACCACCATGAGATAGCACTCAGGGTTATTTGTGGCGATGGCATTGGCAATATTCTGCATAACCGTGGTCTTACCGGCCTTCGGGGGCGATACGATAAGGGCTCGCTGCCCCTTGCCAATAGGCATGATCAAGTCAATAACGCGGGTTGTGAGAATATTTTGCTCGGTCTCCAAACGCAAGCGCTGGTTTGGATACAGTGGAGTCAGCGAGTTGAAGGCGGGGCGGGCTTTAGCCTCTTCTACCGTCATGCCGTTGACGGAATCAACGCGAACGAGAGGGTTATATTTCTGGCGATTGCGACCGCGCCCATAGTTACCGCGATTGTCGTTATTCCCGCCCACACGGACACCACCGACAATATAGTCACCGGATCGCAGCCCTAAGCGGCGGATCATCTGGTTATTAACGTAGACGTCCGCTGGCCCTGCATGATAGCTCGAGGTTCGTACAAAAGCGATATTGGAATCGACAATATCGAGAATTCCTGCAGCTTCCTGAATATTTTCTTCTTTGGCTTCGCGCTCATCCTGATTGTCGCGGCTGTCGCGGTTATCACGGCCGTCCCGTCCACGTCGCCCTCGGCGGCCACGACGCTCCCCCCGACGATCTCCCCGATGGGAGCGATTGTCCTGAGAATCGTCATCGGATGCGGAATCGGTCTGTTCTGAGTTGTCGTTCTGCGGAGCCGACTCATCGGCACCATCGTGACTATGTCGTCCTCGACCCCTCTCGTCGCGGCGGGAGCGGTTCCGCCGCGCGCGACGTGCAGCCGAGCGGGATTCGTAGCGGTTATCACCATCACGCTCATCCTCTGAGCCCGCATCTCTGGATTCTGTATCCTCGTGCTGATTATCGCCCTCTTCGCCGTCCTGATGGCGCCGCTGAGTACGCTGCTTAGGCTGCGAGCTCTCGTCGCCCTCGGCCGAAGCGGAGTCGGCCGAACTGTGCTTAGTCACCCGCCGACGACGTGGGCGCTTGTCGGTAGTGTCAGTTTCTTGATTGTCAGCAACTGGGCGATTGTCACTGGGGGTAGATTCAGCCCGGGCTGGAGCGTGGTCGGCGTTGTTGATGGCGGCTATTAAATCGCCCTTACGCAGGGCGGAAATTCCTTTAAGACCGAGATCGGCTGCCATTTTCCGCAGCTCAGGTAGGCGCAGAGCTGCGAGATTTCGCGGTGCGCCTTGATCTGTTGTAGTCACAGATGTCCTTTCAGTTTCACTGTGCTCGTTGCTAGCTGTGAGGTTGGGGTATATCAGCCATCGATGGCCATTGGGGCGCTGAATGCCGATGCGGCAAGGCATCGTGACAGCGACGCCCTTCAATGGAAGACCATGAAATGCGGAGCAAGTCCTACTATGTATGTGGATGAACAAACTGAGCAATCTTTAGTCACAGAATTTGCAGGCTTCTCCCGTTTGAGCGAAATTCAACGCGCACAACCTCTGGTGCAAATAGTGCGGACGCGGGGGAGGCAAAGATTGGTATGTTCGTTCGTTAGTCTAGCTCAATCTGCGCGAATATGAAAAATGGCCGTATGAGAACTCTCTTCTCCCCTCACGGCATTCAGCTAATAAGGTGGCGAGTTCGCTTACGGTCCTAGCGAACTGATTGCTACGCTTATACTCATGCTTTCTACCATGCAGGAAGTCCCTCTTAATATTTCTCGCATTCTGGATTACGGTGCGCGCGCATTCGGGCCTACGCTCATTAAAACGTGGGAATCTGGGGAGGAATTTACAAGCACCTACCGTGAACTGGCTGCGCGAGCGGCCGCGCTCGCGCATGCCCTCGCCGATGAGTTGGAAATCAAACCCTCCCATCGGGTGGGCACCTTCATGTTTAATTGCACTGAGCACCTGGAGACCCTTTTTGCTGTGACCTGTATGGGGGCAGTATTTAATCCTCTGAACAAGCAGCTACTGAATGCGCAGATTGCTCATATCATCAATCTTGCGGAAGATCAGGTTATTATCGCCGATCAGCGCCTGGCAAAACAATTGGGTGAGGTCCTATCGACGGGGTGCCCGAGCGTTCGGGCAGTGATTTTCATCGGTCGCACCAATCCGCAGGCGGCTTCACGCTATATACCTTCAGGCATTACCACCTTTTCTTATGAGGCCCTCCTCGACGGGCGGCGTTCGACCTATCCGTGGCCCCTACTGCCGGAAAATGCTGCAGCAGCACTCTGTTATTCCACTGGCACTACTGGCGAGCCGAAGGGCGTAGTGTATTCCCAGCGCTCTTTGTATTTGAAAGCGATCAGTTTGCGCACCTCCGACTCCTTGGGAATTTCGCATGGACGAACCTTTCTGTGCTGCGTCCCGATTTATCACACACTTTCGTGGTGCGTGCCCATCGCCGCAGTCATGTCTGGGGCACCCCTAGTATTTCCAGGGGCTGATTTAACACCACGATCCCTAGCAGAGCTCATAGAAACCACCTCTCCGCAGGCTGCAAATGGAGTTCCGTCCATCTGGATTCAGGTCGTGATGTACTATCTGGCGCACCCACCAAATAATATTTCGCTGCGGGAGATTTTTTCTGGTGGTTCCCCCGTTCCACCGGCGCTGATGGATTTATGGCGCAATAACTTCGGCATTGATCTCGTTCAAATCTGGGGCATGACCGAAACCTCTGGTGTCACCACGGTGGCCCGTCCGCCTACTGGACTATCACCCGATGCCGAACGTTCCTACCGGATCACCCAAGGTCGTTTCCCCGCCGCCGTTGACTATCGTGTGGTCAACGATGGCCGGGTGGTCAATAGCACGGAGCGCCACGATGGTGAGATTCAGGTTAGGGGTACGTGGATTACCGGTTCTTATTATCACTCCTCGAACGAAGGCTCAGCAGTCAGCGATCACCCGTCAGACCCCTCTAAAGCCGATAATTATGCGCAACAGTTCACTGAAGATGGGTGGCTTCGCACAGGTGATGTCGGCACGGTTACTGCTGATGGTTTCCTCATTCTTAACGACCGCGCCCGAGATGTCATCCGTTCCGGAGGAGAATGGATTTACTCCAGCCTCTTGGAAAATGAAATCATGTCCGCACCTGAAGTTGTTGAGTGCGCCGTTATTGGAAACCACGACCGCACCTGGGGTGAGCGTCCGCTAGCAATTACCAAATTGGTTGCTGATGTCGATGCTACCTTTGAGACCGCAGATAAATTACGCGATCACCTACGCGAAACGTTCCCTTCGTGGATGCTTCCTGAGTACTGGGCCTTTGTCGAAAATATTGCTAAAACCTCAGTAGGAAAATTCGACAAGATCGAACTCAGAGCTACCGCGGCCCGCGGCGATCTCGACATCATTAAACTACCCGGACCGGGCAGCTCCCGAGTTCGTTAAGCTATGACCTTGGTGCTCACTCCACCAGCAATTTCTAGAGTGAGAACTTGTAATCCCGCGGCTACAGCTTCATCGATGAGCGACTGGTCGACCCAGGTGGTTCCTAACACCATACAGGTGGGGCCAGCACCGGAAAGGTAAGCTGCATAGCCCTTGTCCCGCAACCGCTCAATCCATGAGGCAGTCTGCTCTAAGACCGCGGCACGATAAGGTTGATGCAGCACGTCTTCTGTGGCGCTCTGCAGGTGCTCGGGATGCTCGTTTAAGGCGGCGACCATTAAAGCTGCACGCGAAATATTAAAGCGGGCATCTAGGTGAGAAATGCTTGCGGGTAAGACTTTACGCACCTCATGTGTGGAGGCGTGGCAACTTGGTACAAAAGCCGTAGCCTTGAGGTCGGGATGAACCGGAGTGGTGACCGCCTGGTAGCGCTTACTTTCACCAGCAGTTGACCATGAAATAATGGCGCCACCGAAAAGAGAAGCTGCGGCGTTATCGGGGTGACCTTCAAATTCAGAGGCTAATTGTAAAAGGGTAGCAGAATCGAGTGCATCACCAGTTAATGCTTGAGCTAAAGCCACTCCCGCAACCGCGGCTGCGGCCGAGGAACCAAGGCCTCTAGAATGCGGGATCCTATTGTGGCAGATAATTTTCAAACCCGCAACCGTTATCCCAGCTGCCGACAGTCCAGCCTCAAGGGCACGGTAAACGAGGTGGGATCTATCGCGGGGAACTTCCCCAGCCCCCTCGCCATGAACCTCAATATCTAGTCCCGCATCGGTCGTTATGACCTCTACCGTGTCGTAAAGTCCAAGCGCGAGACCAAGAGAATCGAAACCTGCGCCCAAGTTGGCCGTTGATGCAGGCACCGAGCAGGTAATATGACGACCAGGTTGAAGTTGGTGGCTCATTTACTCTCCTGCAAAACGTAGTACGGAGTTTACCGATAGACAGGTATCGGATTCTTCGAGGGCTGAAACCATCGAGGCTAGCGACCGTTCTTTGGCGGTATGGGTAACGAGGATGAGGCGAGCTTCACCGTGGTGATCTTCTTGGCGCACCGTGCGCAAGGATATACCCTGGTCAGCGCAGATCTGTGTGATCTCAGCCAGCACACCCACCCTATCAATAACCTTCATATCGATGTGGTACCTGGTTGGGACATCTCCAAAGTCAGCGATCGGCAAATCAGCATACGTGGATTCACCAGGAGCTCGGCCACCGAATACTTTATTACGCGCGGCGCCCACAATATCGCCTAGAACCGCGGAGGCGGTGGGGTTACCACCAGCACCATTTCCGTAAAACATTAGGCGACCAGCAGCTTCCGCTTCAACGAAGATCGCATTAAAGCTCTTACTCACGCTAGCCAAAGGGTGATCCCGTGGAATTAAGGTTGGGTGAACACGAGCGGAAACAGAGCGTTGACCTCTATCGTTGGTCAAGCGCTCGCAAATAGCCAGTAGTTTAATGGTATAACCAGCTGCTCGAGCGGCCTTGATATCATCCGAAGTAATCGCTGAGATGCCCTCGCAGTATACATCCGTCGCTGTCACTCTCGTGTGGAAGGCTAGAGATGCAAGAATGGCGGCCTTGGATGCAGCATCGTATCCCTCAACATCGGCGGTGGGATCTGCTTCTGCATAGCCCAAGCGCATGGCTTCGGCGAGCACATCCTCATATTCGGCACCGGCGGAATCCATCGCATCCAATATGAAGTTGGTAGTCCCATTGACGATTCCGGCCACTGATTCGATCTGATCACCTGCAAGGGAACGCCGGAGTGGACCAACCACTGGGATAGCAGCGGCAACTGCCGCCTCAAAATAAAGATCCACCCCCGCGGAATCCGCAGCCTCGGATAGCTCTGCTGAATGAGCGGCCACCAGTGCTTTATTGGCCGTGACCACGGACTTACCGGCACGTAGGGCTTTAAGGACTAACTCACGTGGATATTCGATACCGCCGATAACTTCGACAACGAGATCGACGTCGTCACGCTCAATCAGGGAGGCGGCATCGTCGGTAAGAACACCCAGTTCGGCGGCAAGACTCGAGGTGTGCTTCTCTTTGTTGGCCACTGCAACACCGCGAACCTCGAGGGGGCCGCCTGCCCGGTGGGCAAATTCTTCAGCATTTTCAACCATGAGCCGAAGTACCTGTGAACCCACGGTTCCATTGCCCAAGATGGCCACACCCACGGGTGAATTCTCTCCCTTACCATGCCTGAAATTGCTTGCCGGATGGGTTTCGCTCATAGTAACTCCCGTTATCAAATAAAAAGTTATGGCATTTAAGTCGCGAAATCTCTCGCTACCTCTTTAAACCTATTGCCAAATTCTAAACCATAGACCGCACACCATGAATTCTTCATGCGGAAGTGTTGTCGTTCTCTTCAAGGTTGAGGAAATCCTCGATGGTCTCGCGACGCACCATTAATTGCGCTTGGCCATCTTTGACCGAAACAATTGCCGGGCGCATGAGCATATTGTATCGACTGCTCATCGAATAACAGTAGGCGCCCGTAGCAGCAGTGGCGACCAAATCTCCCCGAGCAATATCGGTAGGAATCTGCGCATGGTTGACCACGATATCCCCGGATTCGCAGTGCGAACCCACCACTCGAGCATCCACTGTCGGCGCTGAACTGAAGCCGTCCACCTTGCGTATATCGTAGATAGCCTCATAGAGTGCCGGGCGGATATTATCGCTCATCCCCCCATCCACCGAGATATAGCGGCGCGAATATCCCCCATCCAAGCTCACATCTTTTACTGTGCCCACCGTATAGAGGGTCACTGTAGATGGGCCGGCAATTGCCCGTCCTGGTTCTACCATCACAAAAGGCATGGGTACGTCTTCGCGGTGGGCGTAATCAGCGACGCGACGCAACAGATCTTTAGCTACTGCGTCAACATCGAGGGCAGTTTCGGATTCCGTATAAGCAATACCGTAGCCCCCACCAAGGTCGAGAATTGAGAAATCTCGACCCACAGACAGCTCCTTTAAAATCCTTCCATACAGTTTAAGCACCCGCTCAGCAGCAAGCGAGAAGCCTTCAGCATCAAAAACCTGAGAGCCGACGTGGCAGTGAAGACCGACGAGATTTAAGTTTTCTAATTCAACAATTCTGCGAGCAGCACGGTACGCAGAGCCTGAGTAAAGCGAGAATCCAAATTTCTGGTCCTCGTGGGCAGTGGCAATGAACTCGTGTGTATGAGCATCGATACCTGGTTTAACCCGCACCATAACATCTTGAACCTTGTCCAAGGACGCAGCTATGTCCTGCAGTTCTTCAATTTCCTGATGGGAATCTACTATCACATGACCGATGTCGTTGGCGACAATATCACCAAGAAAAGCAGCGTCTTTGTTATTACCATGGGCTGCGATAAGTGCGGGCGGAAAACCGGCGCGCAGAGCAACCTGCAATTCTCCGTGCGAAGCGATGTCGAGGGCGAGACCTTCGCTTGCCACCCATTGGGCGATACGGGTAGTAAGAAATGCTTTGGCTGCATAGTGCACGTGTTCTCCGCCCCCGAATGCCTTGGCCATATCGCGGCACCTCGAGCGGAAGTCGTCTTCATCAACAACGAAGGTGGGGGTTCCAAATTCAGCGGCAATCGCTGCAAGTGGCACACCCGCGATCGTGACACCACCATCGGCTGATCGGCACGCATTGCGGGGCCATATATGGGCGGGGAGATCATTAAAATTCACGCGTTCATCATCTTCCGGTCAAATATTAAAAGGAGCCCACGAGGCAGGACACCCCGTGGGCTTGAAAGTGGCACTGCTTCTACATCCGCTCTGGCGCACGAACGCCGAGAAGGTTCAAGGCATTGGCTAAGACCTGTTGGCTGGCCATTGCTAGAGCGAGGCGCGCGGTGTGGATGTCAGCAGCTTCCTCCCCTACTTTTGGCAGAATCTGACAGTTATCGTAGAAACGGTGGAAAGTACCTGCCAAAACTTCGCTATAGCGCGCAATACGGTGCGGTTCTCGCAATTCACAGGCGGCCTGCACCACAGCAGGGAACTCTCCGAGCGTGCGGATGAGTTCTCCCTCCCGCTCGTGCTTGAGTAACGAGAAGTCTGGGTTTATGGCTTCAATGCCGAGCTCTGCGGCCTTACGGCTCAATGAGCACAGGCGGGCGTGACCGTATTGCACATAATAAACGGGATTATCAGAGGATTGAGACTGCCATATCTCAAGATCAATGTCGAGGGTTGAATCCACTGATGAGCGGATCATCGCATAGCGGGCACCATCGATACCTATAGCGGCTACAAGATCGTCGAGAGTAATCACGGTACCGGCACGCTTGGACATTCTTACCGCGTTGCCGTCGCGCACGAGATTCACCATCTGACCAATGAGAACTTCTACCCGCTCAGGAGCGTAGCCTAGAGCGGCGGCAGCGGCCCTGAGTCTCGAGATATAACCGTGGTGATCGGCGCCCAACATATAGATGGCAATGTCATGGCCGCGTTCAAATTTATCCCTGACATAGGCGATATCGCCGGCAATATAGGCTGCGTCTCCGTCCGATTTGATAACAACGCGATCTTTGTCGTCGCCATAGTCAGTGGAACGCAGCCACCATGCGCCATCCTTTTCGTACAGGTTGCCGTTCTCTTTTAAGGCTGCAATAGCTTGGTCAACCGCGCCGGACTCGAAAAGCGAATTCTCGTGGAAGAATATATCGAAGGTGGTGCCAAATTCACGAAGTGAGGATTTAATATGACTAAACATCATATCAACTCCGTGGCTGCGGAAAATTTCGCGCATTACCTCATCGTCTTGATTGAGTGCATCTGGGTGAGCGGAGGTAATTTCTGCTGCAATCTCGGTTATATATTCTCCCCCATAGCCATCCTCTGGCGTAGGCTCGCCCTTGGCTGCAGCGAGCAGGGAATTGACAAATCGGTCGATCTGTCGCCCGTGATCATTGAAATAGTATTCGCGAGTCACATCAGCCCCGCTAAAGCTCATTATTCGCCCCAGCGAATCACCGACGGCAGCCCACCGAGTTCCGCCTAAGTGGATGGGACCAGTAGGGTTAGCCGATACGAACTCCAAGTTAATCTTTTTGCCAGCGAGGACATCGCCGGCCCCATACTGGGCTCCCAGCTTAAGGATCTGCGCGATAATCGCCCCCTGGGCTGCAGCTTGCAATGTGATATTGATAAAGCCAGGTCCAGCGATTTCGCAGGATTCGATGCCGTCGATGACGTTGAGGGCTTGCGCAAGTAGGTGACCCAATTCGCGCGGGTTCATTCCGACTTTTTTGGCTACCTGCAAGGCAATATTGGTGGCGTAATCACCATGCTCAGGATTGCGAGGGCGTTCCACGACAACAGTTTCAGGCAATACCGAAGTATCGAGCTGTTTCTCGGAGAGTACTTGGTACGCCGTGGAGGTGATGAGTTGTGAGAGTTCTGCAGGTGTCATAGGCAGTGAGTTTAGCGTATCTACTTTTCGGCAGTCACATCACATGCTGTTGAAAAAAGACATGTCAGCGAGCGCTTCGATTACTGGGTTGTGTTCCCCTTGGCTGCATAGATGGGTCCCCCGATTTCTCTCCACCTCTTATTCAAGACGCCCACCGCCACCCCGCTACCCCCTTGAATTCTTAGCCAAAACGACTCTCAACAGGTTTAACTGCTGGTTTTCAAGGAAACGGGGGTAATTTTCGACGATTTTCAACAGGCCGAAAAACCCCCACGAGGCCCACATCAGACACTGCGGGGGGTTAAGCTGTTAGCGGAGCACATAGGTAGGGGTGTCATCATCTTTCTTCGGCAGCGCAGCTTCAGGCTTCACCGATTGAAAGGTCATGCTGCTCTCTCCCTATCTGCACGAGAAGACCATAAATCCAGTCCACCATGCAACCTTGACGCTCGCCTGAGGGGTTTATGATCGCGGTGGGCGTTATGGTTGCGCCTCGGGATATAACTAGGGCGCAACTCTTCATAAAAATATTGACAATACTATCCAGTCAAAGGAGTTGCAGTGAACCAATTTACCGCTGTGACCGATGCAGTTGGCGGTAGCCTCGGCCTATCAGCCTTAGTGGGCACCCTACCCTTACTCGCATTCTTCGTCATGCTCATCGGTGTAAAAACAAGCGCCCATGTTTCCGCTGCCGTGGCTACCCTCACGGCTATCGTGGTGGCAGTCTTAGGCTTTAATATGCCCATCGACCTCGCACTAAGCGCCACCCTGCGCGGTGCGCTCTTCGGGCTATTACCCATTGTCTGGGTTATCGTGATGGCTATTTGGTTTTACCAGATCACGGTGGCATCGGGCCGATTTGAGGATCTCCGCCGCACCTTCGATAAGCTAGGCGACGGCGATGTCCGCATCCAGGCTATTCTTATCGCCTTCTGCTTCGGCGGCTTGCTCGAAGCCCTGGCGGGCTTTGGTGCACCAGTGGCCATCACGGCCACCATGATTTTGGCTCTCGGTATTAAACCGCTCAAGGCTGCCACCGTGGTCCTCTTGGCTAATACCGCTCCCGTGGCCTTCGGCGCCGTGGCCATCCCCATCACCACGGCGGGCGCTGTGGGCGGTCGCACCCTCGAACAAACCGAGAATATTGCGGCTATTGTGGGTCACCAGGCCCCACTCATCGCGGTTTTTGTGCCGGCTATCTTGCTCATCATTTTGGACGGATTCAAGGGACTCAAGGAGGCGTGGGTACCAGCGTTTGTTATTGGTTTCGCTTTCGCCATTGCCCAGTGGGCTACCTCGAATTTCTTCGCCTACCAGCTCACCGATGTGGTAGCTTGTATCGTTTCGCTTGGTGCCGCCTTTGTCTTCCTTCGTTTCTGGGATCCCCGGGGCGTGGACGAGATGCGTAAGCGCATGGAGCTCCCTCCGGCCGCAACCTCCGAGGAGCTACCTCCAATGCGCGTGTGGATGGCTTTATTGCCATATGCCGTGGTGACAGTCGTCTTCGGTGTTGCCAACTTGGGTAGTACCATTCCTGACCTCCTCAAGGCTCCAAAGATCTCCTTCGATTGGCCACTTCTGGCTGATCGCCTTGTCACCGCTGATGGCGATCCAGTGAATTCCAGCTATACCTTGTTGCTCATTCACAACCCCGGTTCCCTCCTGCTCATCTCGGGTCTCATCGTGGCAGTTATCTACGCAATCTTCACGGAGAACGGCCGTTATAAGCTAACAGCCGGAGAAGTGGTCAACGAATTCACTTCAACTGCTTATCGTATGCGCTGGTCCGCCCTGACCATCACCTTGGTTCTTGGGCTAGCTTATGTTATGAATTACTCTGGTCAAACGGTGGCTATCGGCCAGTTCGTCGCATCGCTCGGCGGCGCATATGCTTTCTTGGCTCCGTCTCTAGGTTGGGTGGGAACCGCCGTAACGGGTTCAGATACCTCGGCTAATGCACTCTTCTCTAAGATGCAGGTGACCGCTGCTAATACTGCTGGCATTAATCCCGACCTTATGCTCGCTGCCAACACCTCGGGCGGCGTAGTGGGCAAGATGGTTTCACCTCAGTCCTTGGCAATTGCCGCTACAGCGGTGAAGATGGAAGGTCGCGAGTCTGAAATTTTCAAAGCCGTTGTCTGGTGGTCCCTGGGTATGCTTTTTGTTGTATGCTCCTTGGTCTTCCTCCAAACTAACGTTCTTAGCTTCATGGCCCCCATCGTGCCGTAGTGGCTTTCCGCCTCTACGGAATAAGGGTTTAGCCCGCTAGATCTCGCATGATCTCGCAAGGTCTCCACACCCACTTGCTCCCCCATATAAGGGGGAGTAAGTGGGTGCTTTTTATTGACAACTGTTCCCCTTTTTATGCGGCTTACCACCCGCAACGATTCAAGCGGGAACTGACAATATCGGAAAGTAAGCGCTCAGTACCGTTCTTACCTTAACCTAAGTTAGGTTAGCCTTTTTGAAACACTAGTGTTTCTTATATATTGGCAGCTAGGTCGCTATTTTAGTGCTAGTTTTGGTTAGATTAACTAAGGGTGATCAGGTAGGGTAAAAGGTAGCTATTTTCGCGTCTCACGCTTTCTCTAACCCAAGGATTACTCGCAATTTTCGGGCCACAGATGCGTCACCCTCGGGTGGAGCTTTGAACTAAGCGCGGCGTGAATATCTAACTTCCACAAGACAGGAGTAGTACCACATGAGAGTTGCGCTCTTCTCTACATGCATCGGTGACGCCATGTTCCCCGATGCTTCGAAGGCCACCGCTTTGCTTCTATCCCGCTTGGGCCATGAAGTCGTTTTCCCCAAGGCCCAAACCTGCTGCGGTCAGATGCACGTCAATACCGGTTACCAACGCGAAGCGATTGGCCAAGTAAAGAACTACGTAGACGCCTTCGAGGATTCCTCCATCGACTATGTCGTTTCCCCTTCTGGCTCTTGCGTTACCGCCGTCCGCGATGATCACGAGCACTTGGCTAAACGCTATGGCACCGCCTCTCTAGTTGATGGCGCCAAGAAGTGCGCTCAAAAGACCCTCGACCTCCCCGAATTTCTGATCGATGTCGCAGGTGTGGAGAATGTCGGCGCCTTCTTCCCTCACAAGGTGACCTACCACCCCAGCTGCCACGGCTTGCGCTTTCTCAAACTTGGCGACCGCCCATACCGCTTATTGCAGCATGTCGAAGGCCTGGAGCTTATCGATTTGCCTAATAAGGAAGAATGCTGCGGATTCGGTGGCACTTTCTCGCTTAAGAACGCGGAAACTTCCGCTGCGATGGTTTCGGATAAATGCCGTAATATTCAGATAACGGGAGCAGAATTCGTTACTGGTGGCGATTCATCCTGCTTAATGAATATCGCCGGTTCCCTTTCCCGTCAGCATGTTGGCATCCGCGCTATTCATATCGCGGAAATTCTTGCATCCACTAAAGATCACGAATGGAGCCCCACGTCGGCCGCTTATTCCAAGGAGGCAATGCTGTGAGCATTAATCTCGGCACCCCACCCATGCCACCCTACGCAACAGCACCGTCGATGTTGCGTGGCGATGATTCCTTCCCACATAAAGCCCATGATGGGCTCAATAATGTTACCCAGCGGCGTAATCTCACCAAGGCCACCACGCATATTAGGAATAAGCGCCACGAGGTCATCTCTGAAATTGATGACTGGGAAGCGCTGCGTGAAGCAGGATCCACGACCAAGCGTTATGTCCAGGCGCATCTTCCCGAGCTGCTCGAGCAGTTCGAGGAAGCAGTCACTGCCCGCGGCGGTCACGTCCATTGGGCGCGCGATGCCGCCGAGGCTGGCAAGATCGTGCTCGATTTGGTGAAGGAGCAAAATGTCGATCGCGTCGTGAAAATTAAATCTATGGCTACCCAAGAGATTGCTCTTAATGAACAGCTCGAGGAAGCTGGTATTTTTGCTCAAGAAACTGACCTCGCTGAGCTGATTGTGCAGTTAGGAGAGGATCGCCCCTCCCACATTCTGGTTCCTGCTATTCACCGCAACCGAGCCGAGATTCGCTCTATATTCCTGAAGAAGATGAGTCATATCGACGAATCGATTAGCTCCGATCCCCCGGAGCTGGCAGAGGCTGCTCGCGTATACCTACGTGAACAGTTTATGGAAGCCAAGGTAGCTATTTCGGGCGCCAATTTTGGTATCGCGGAAACAGGGCACGTCACGATTGTGGAATCAGAGGGCAATGGCCGTATGTGCCTTACACTTCCGGAAACCCTCATTTCCGTGATGGGCATTGAGAAGATTTTGCCAACTTTCCGCGACTACGAGACCTTCTTGCAATTACTGCCGCGCTCTTCCACCGGCGAACGCATGAATCCCTATACTTCACTGTGGTCAGGGGTTACTGAAGGCGATGGCCCTCAGAACTTCCATCTAATTCTGCTCGATAACGGCCGCACTGCCGCAATGTCTGACGAACTCGGCCGCGAAGCTCTCAAGTGCATCCGTTGCTCAGCTTGTTTGAATGTCTGCCCCGTCTACGAGCGCGCCGGTGGACATGCTTATGGCTCCACATATCCTGGCCCCATCGGTGCTATTTTGTCACCGCAGCTAACTGGCATGGACACCTCCGACGATCCAAATAACTATCTCCCCTATGCCTCCTCACTGTGTGGTCGCTGTAATGAAGTGTGCCCGGTTAAAATCCCTATTGTGGAGACCCTCCTTGAACTGCGCCACCAGAAGGTGGAAAAGCACAAGCCACTCGTCGAAGGTGCACTTATGGGTGCTATGCAAATGACGTGGGGCTCTCCGACTCTGTGGAACCTTGCAACGCGTGTGGTCTTCATGGGGCGTATTCTCGGAGGTTTCAACGGCAAGATTACGCATCTACCATCCTTTCTTTCTGGTTGGACCGATATTCGCGATACCGCGGTGCCACCAAAGAAATCCTTCCGACAGTGGTTCGAATCTGATGAGGCTCAGCAGCTGCTCACTGACGCCCGCCACGACGGTCTTCCCACCAATAAGCTCAACGAGGGCGAGGAGAATTAATAATGGATGCCAAGACTGAGATGCTCACCCGTATTCGGAATGCGCACAAGCTCTCCAATATGCCCGACGAGGTTGAGATTGTCCGCGAATACAACGAGAACGAGACCGAGAAGTATTCACGGGAAGAACTCAAGGACATTCTTATCGATCGCCTCCTGGACTACAAGGCTATCGTGGAAGAAAGCACCGCTGAGGGACTAGGGAATAAGATTTCCGAAATCCTTAATGCTCGCGAAGCGCATACTGTTCGCTATGCTCCTGGTCTCGATAGTGGTCTCTTCGACTCATTTAATGGTCACGCATCTCCCGACGACAACTCTGTGGATCCGCGCACCCTCAATGAGGTTGACGCTATCGTGACTGATTCTCATGTTTCGTCGGCTCAAACTGGAACCATTTGTCTGGAGTCCAATGACCGCTGTGGTCGTCGTGCCCTCACTTTAGTGCCCGACTGCCACGTTGTGATTGTGCATATGGATTCGGTAGTTTACGGAATTCCGGAAATGATCGCCCGGTTGGGTCGCACTCGACCGATCACCATGATCTCTGGGCCTTCAGCCACCTCGGATATCGAGCTCAGCCGTGTTGAAGGTGTGCACGGCCCGCGTACTCTCATCTGTGTTTTAGTGGATGGCTAAAAATTCCTAGTGGGAGCGGCGAAGATACCCGGCCTCGCCGCTCTTTTTTAGTTTGACCTCTAAGGTGCTAAAGTAAGTCGCGTTGTTCTTTATAGAATGAGAACTTCTTGGCCCCCGTAGCTCAGTGGATAGAGCGCTGGTTTCCGGTACCAAAGGTCGCAGGTTCGACTCCTGTCGGGGGCACTATATAAATAGGTCCCTCTCCAGATGAAGTGGAGAGGGACCTATTCGCTATCTTAGCCCTGTGGCGTCATAAGAAACCACGCCAGGAAATAAAGGAGCAGTTGCGGGCCAGGCAGCATCATGGAGAGCAAGAATATCAACCGCAGCAACGTGATATTGACACCGTAGGTTTCCCCGATACCCGCCAACACTCCCCCAGCGATTCCCTGAGTCCGCGAACGGTGGACCTGCCGTTGGTACCACGGGACAGAAGGGTCGCCATAGGGCGTCGAATAAAATTCCATCGAAGTCTCCTTAATTGTGATGTGATCCTTCTATTATGCCTTTTCACAACAACTGTAGGTATCAGGGATCCCCCTGAATAAACCCTGAATTCACACTGCTGGTGAATCGATATCAGGAGCAGAGAGATCTTGATCTTGAATATTCTGGAGATATATTTCTACCGCTGCCATCAATTCGGGTGTGATGGTGTCGAAAATCAATGATCGCACCGTATTTACATGGGTCGGGGCCGCTTCCACCAGACGCTTCTTTCCTTCGGCACTGAGGCTGATATGGATGCCTCGTGCATCACCGGAACACTTACTTTTAGCTACGAGACCGCGCTTCTCCATGCGAGTGACCTGGTGCGACGTCCGGGAGCGATCCCACTCCAGATTGGCGCACAAATCGCGCAGACGCAGCATCTCATCCGGAGCTTCCGATAGGCATACGAGGACGGCGAATTCGCTACTGGTGAGCTTGTGTTCATTGTGCAGTACTTGCTCATTAGTATTCTGTACCTTCCGCACGGTGCTTAGTAGGAGGCGCCAAAATACCTGCTCTTCGTCGGTCAACCAGCGGGGAGTACTCATAAAGCCCATGATAACCGCATAATTTTCTTTTGGGAAACGTCACGGTCTCTACTTGTAAAATTGTCCTTGCGGAATTTTTAAAGCCTGTTACTATTTTTTGAGCAAAGCGAGAGGTCTTTCATCGCACTGGGTAACACCCTGGTAGCGCGAGGGAACACAGGTTAGGACGAAAATTTGCTGAGTTTTAGCGAGCTGGTTGAACACTGCCGCCATAGCGTCCAGACGCGTGGCATCTGTTGATCCGAGTACATCGTCAAAAAATACTGGGATTGACTGCTCGCTCACCAGGGAGGCAACGGCAAGCCTCGATAGGATATTCAGCTGCTCTTTTGCCCCACCTGAGAGTTCGCCCTGTTCTACGCGAACTCCACCCATTCCGGTACGCGCGAGCACTTGGAGCTTTTCGCTCAACTCAAAATTCACATCAGGCCCCCATACAATCCGTGCTAAGGAATTGAGTTTTTGGGCAAAGGGGAGGGCATAGCGCTCTCGGGCCAATTTCTGGTGTGAAAGTAGTATCTGATAAAGGAGCTTTGCCGCTGCTGCCCGGCTCTCTATCGCCTCAAGTTTACGCTCCGCCTGACTTAGATGATCGCAGGCTAGGTCGTAGTCTGTGCCGGCCCCATCGGCTTGTTCGATATAGCCGGCCATGCGGGCGATTTCCTGCTCGGCTCGTCTTAATGATTCTTTGGTGTTGGTCACTTTCGCTTGCGCAACTTCCAGTGCTCTTTTTTTATTCTCGATATCCAAGAGATCGAGTTGCTTTTTGGCTGCTTCCCATTTCTGACGGGTTTTCTCCACCATCGTCTCCGCAGATTCTCGTTGCTGATCTAAGACCAAAGAACTCACTTCGGCTTCGGCGCTTTCTAGATACAGTTCCTCTCGCTGCAAAACAGCTTCTTTGGCGCTAATAGTTCCACTGAGCGATTGCAGGAGTTGAGCTTGCGGGGAGTTCTCACTATCGGTGATCTGAGCGTCAAGGCACTCTCGCTCTTCTTCTTTTTCTTCTTTTGATTTCTCTAGAAGATGGAGCTCAGCGCTTAGATCGGCCGAGCTATCCTCATCCTCGTCCTGAGGTGCTGCAGCGATGAGCTGCGATAACTCTGCGTGGGTGCGCTCCTTGGTTAATTCCTTCAGTGTGCTGCGGTAGCTGACTATACTACGGGTTGCTTCTTGCCCTGCATGGAATATCTCACGTGCCTGTTCGATAGTTTCGACACCGGCAGCGTCTTTTAACTCCTGCCATTTGGCCTCCGAATCGTCTCGCTCGCGTTGCACCGAACCGGCGCCTGGAGTGATCTCTGCGGTAATATCACCAATCTCGAGTGTTAAGGGTTTGGTGATTAAGTAGTCTCTACGCTCCCGACCAACTGCTACATCCTGTCCATCGACTAGAAGCTCGGTGTCGGAACGGGCTGATAGGGATAGAACCGTCGATTGGGCTTCGGCCTTGATAGAAGCGGCATTGAAATTCTCCCACGCCTGCTCCAGTTGCTTAAGTACACTGTTCTCGATGTGGGGAACTTGTGCGAGACGGGCAATAGTTTCTTCGACTTCACGAATCTTTTCTAGGGTTTCTGTTGCCTCCCGAGCCAGTTCCCCAGCGGCCGTGCGTTCAATACGCTCCTTGAGAGTTTTTATCTCTTCCCGTAATTGCTTCAGTTGGTCAGTAAGATCGCCTCTGCGTGTTCTCAGCGCCTCAAGTTCCTCATGCTCTTTGTCGGCGGCCTGCGCTATGGGAATAATATCTTTGCGCAGTTGGGCCAGTTCCTGAGCAAGCTCTGCGCAAGCGGCTTGCAACTCTTGGCGCCTCTTGCACTCTCTTATACTGTGTTTTAAGGCTTCTTGTGCGCGCTCGAAGTCTTCTTTTAATCCCAGTAGCTTATTCTCAGCGGATTCGATCTCTGCAACCTGCTCTGCTAATTCGCTTACGTGATCATGGTACGTGGGCAGCGCTTTCTCCGATTCGGTGACGTGGCGCTGCTGTTTGTCATACTCAGCGATATAGGTGCTGAGATCTGAGAGTTTTTTCTTCTTGGCTTCGAAGTTTTGCTGAGCTTCTTGAACCGCCTGACGCGCATTTTTCACCTCGGTGGTTTCTCGCCCGGTTCTTTGGTAAAACCGTGAATACTCCTCGAAAGCTCTCTTAATCAATTCGTTTCCATGATCGGGAGAGGCATCCTCGTCCAGGTCAGCGCGTAAGGTGTCTTCTAATGGCTTAATATCAGCAAAGACCAGATCGTCGTCCATTTGGTCTTGTTGATTATAAAGTGCCCGAAAAAGTCCAGGATCGATATATCGCTGCTTGAGTTGTTCTAGTTGGTCCTCGGCGTCGTCCGCTGTATAGCTTCGGTTATCGACCTTCAGCTCAGTTTTGGGCGCTTTCAGATACTGCTTATATAGTTCGATCTTGTGCTCACCGAGGCGAAAATGCAGCCAAATTTCTGGAGCTTCATCCCGATCGAGAGGCTTGAGAGCCTTCACATTTTTGCTTTTTGAGGTTGCTTTCATATCCAATGCGATGCGAATAGCTTCAAGTATTGTGGATTTTCCTGCCTCATTATCTCCAGAGATCATAATAACGCCGGTGGCAGGGAGATCATCGAGAATGAGGTGATTGATACCGCGAATATTCTTGAGCTCAATTCGTTGGATGTCCATCGTGAATTCTCCTCTTAGGTCCTGTCCAGTCCGGCTTCAAGGCGCAGGAGCAATTTCAGTGCCTCCTGAGCATGAGGATCTGTTGATTCTATGAGTTCCTCGAAAGCTTCACGGGCAAAACCGTCAAAACTAAGATCGTCCACATCATCGGCTGTGGGCTGAATAGCTAAGTCCATCAGGCGCGTCCGCGGAAATAGAGCTGCGAAAAGTACTGTTCGCTGAGCAAGTCCGTTCTCGAAGAATCTCATAGTACTAATATCAAGAGAGCCGGTGAGGGCATATTTGATAACCACTCGATCTTTATCTGGGAAGGCATCGAGGTAGGCAAAAAAATCTTCGACGTCCACTCTGCTATACAGTTCGAAATGGGGTGCGATAAAGCGCCACGTGCCTACCGAAACTTCTACAGGTTTAACGGTACTTGTGTGGCCACTCTTTTCAATTTCGACGATCAGAGCATTTCCAGAGTTATATTCCCCCATCCCACTGGGTTCCTCTCTGAAATCCGTCACTTCGGGTGCGCCTGAATACCAAACTTTTCCGCTGGACCCCACCGACTGGGTGGAATGGGTATCACCAAGCGCAACATAATCAATGATCCCCTGTTCGAGAGCCTTGTCCACGGCAGCCAGATCAATAAGATCTGGGTTGACTTCATTAGAGCGCGCAAGCGCCTGTCCATGTCCCACCACAATTCGAATAGCCGAAGTGGGTAAAAGATCCTTCAACGCTTTAGCTACTAGATCCTGGCCTGCTCGCTTCGAGCGCAGCGGGGCTCCCACTAACTCGACGCCGGGGAGGACCTCTCGTAGCGAGTCATCGTCGAGGATATTTAAACCCTCGTATTCTTGCACACGGTGGAATATGCTATCCGCACTCAAAGGATCGTGATTTCCAGGTAGTAGATAGACTGGCACAGGGATATTCGCTAGCGCCTGCAGAGCGCGTTCTCGCACCCTGGCATTAATAGTATTATGCTCAAAAACGTCCCCTGCCACCACCATAAACGCGCACCCGTTGTCTGCAGCTATCTCACCGAGGCGCACTATGGCATCTTTGCGTGCCGCTTCAAAGCGGGGGCCTGCATCACCCTCGAGGAAAGCTCGGGTCATACCGATTTGAAAATCTGAGGTATGCAAGAATTTAACTGCCATTGTTCTTTCGGCCCCTCGCTCGCTGATTTTGTCGTTATTTTAATTTTAGAAGATTACTGAGACACATCATCGTCTGCGCGGATTAGATAATCGAAAATGTCTTCGATATCGCTTACTGCTCTTAATTCGTCCAAAGTACTGAAGCTGACCAATCGCATCGCTTGATGCAAAAGTGTGAGATCCGAGTCATCGAGAACAGAATGTACTTCCAACTCTGGGATAGGTGGCACAGGGCCTCCATGCCAAAATTCCTCTTGGTCGATAGTGGCATCTTTCGCCTTCTCTTGGGCAGCTATATGTGCGGCAGAGACTAGCAGCTCGTCGATTGCGGCAAACGAGAGTCCCCGCATCTTTAAGGCGACCTCAAACTCGCGCTCTATTTTCTCCTGGGCTTCATATGCAACCGCAACGAGATGCTTACATAGCGGCTTCAGGTCCGGGCAATCACACGAAAACCGGATGTCAAAAGGAGTGGCTCCAATTAAAAGATCTACCACCTCGTGAGGAAAGTCCCCGGCGCGCATCCGCTCGAGTGCGACGGGATTCTCCAGTAGGAGTTGAATAAGTTTTCTTTTTGCCTCTTCACCGAAGTAGGGCAAAGTTATGGCGCAATCGAATGGGAGATTTTGGGTACCCGCTACTGAACCGTATATAACCCCGTCCTTAAAATCGAGGCTCGCAACCTTACCTGCGCGCTGGTAGGACCGGCCTCGCTCTCCCCTCTTAGGTTCGGTTTTTTTCTCTACGAGTTCCACTATGCGCCTGGCTATTAAAGGGATGCGCTCGTGCTTTCGGTGCGAGCGCATCCCTTCGATACGTCGGATTTTCGCCGGCGATTGTCGTTCATCCTCGCCCGCTGAGCTGCGCTTTGCAGCATGAAAATTTGCGTAGATAATATTGTCGCGAGAAATATGCCTGTTCGGAGGTAGTGCTTGATTATCTGCCATTCTAGTCCTCCCTACTCAAACCATCGGACATGGTCCGATACTCTAGTAATTCTGCCAGCTCACTGTCGTCTAACTCGGTCAGCCACCCTTCACCGCGACTTATCATCGTGTGGGCGAGAGCTGATTTACCTTCGATAATTTCTTGTATTTTCTCCTCGAGGGTGCCGGCAGTAATGAGTTTGTATACCATGACATTTTTATCTTGACCGATGCGATAGGCACGGTCGGTGGCCTGATTTTCCACTGCTGGATTCCACCAGCGATCTATATGAACCACCACATTAGCTTGGGTGAGATTGAGTCCCGTGCCACCCGCCTTCAGCGAGAGCACCATTGCCGGCGCCCCGCTCGTTGATTGAAATTCATCCACCATCCGATCGCGGCCCGATTTACTCACACTTCCGTGCAAGAAGGGTATGTCAGTGCCATAGTAGTTTTCCAGATATGGTACAAGGATATCTCCGAAGGCCTTGTACTGGGTGAATACAAGAATTTTCTCGTCATTGGCACGGGCATTATCGACGATATTCATAAGCTCTTCGATTTTGCCAGAACGGTGCTTGCCTTTAAAGGTAACGGGCGAGTTATCGGCCAAGAAATGAGCTGGGTGATTACAGATCTGCTTAATTTTCGTCAAAGAACTAAGGATGAGGCCACGGCGCTTCATGCCCTCTCTATGGCTCAAAGCTTCTTTGAGTTCATTGACGTAGGCCTGGTAGAGAGCTGCCTGCTCAGCGGTCATATCGACTGTCACAATATTTTCGGTCTTTGCGGGCAGATCGTGGGCCACTGTCGGATCGGATTTCAACCTTCGTAAGATAAAAGGCTGCGTGAGAGTTTTAAGCTTCTCAGCCACGACTTCATCTTGGGTTACCTCAATGGGCTTGGCAAAATGATTTCTGAAAAATGACACGCTGCCTAGGATCCCTGGATTGCAAAAATCTAGGATGGCACGCAGTTCCAGCAACCTATTCTCCACTGGAGTGCCCGTCAAAGCCAGCCGGTGCGTACTCCTGAGTGCGCGCACAGCTTTGGAGGTTCGGGTCTGAGAATTTTTTATATGCTGTGCTTCATCGAGGGTGACCCGGTGCCAGTACACCTGGGAGAACAAAGAGATATCTCGGCTCACAGTGCCGTAGGAGGTGATCACGAGATCATAGCCAGCTAATTTATCAAGCTCATCTTTCGAACTCATCCGCTTGGGCCCATGGTGGACTAGCACCTTTAACTCTGGGGTAAATTTCTGCGCCTCCTTGGCCCAGTTTCCTACCACCGATGTGGGAGCGACCACCAAAGACGGCCCGTACGGGGACCTGGAGGTGATCCCACGCATGGCGTGCATCTGTGTCTCAAACTCGGCTTTTTCTATTGCTTGGAGAGTGAGAAGTTGGAGGGTTTTTCCGAGTCCCATATCATCAGCCAAGATAGCGCCGAGATGCTGGCTAGACATCCACTTCAGCCATGAAACGCCGCGGTGCTGGTAATCGCGCAGTTGGGCTCTCACCGTGGTCGGGATTTTTACGGGTTGTGGTGCGGGTAGCTCGGGGAGATTTCCCTTACCCATCAGAGCCAGATACCAATCGCTTCCGGTGAATTCTACCGGGTCGTGTGCATACTGAGACTCATCAGCTAGAGACAATTCGCGCAGGTCCTGCAAGCTCAGACGTCCCGAGCTAGAGGCTTCCCTGGCGATGCGGGCTGTTAAGTCCGCGATTTCCTTTTTCTTGGTACAGATCAGATCGGGGTCGACATCTGATAGAAGCTCTTGGTGGAGCCTGGCACGCTCTTTTTCGAGGGAGCTCAGCTTCGAGCTGTGCATCTTTGATAAATATGAGCGCACTTTGTTCAAGGCTTGGGAATCAGCCATGACCCATTCGCCGCGCAGCTTTATCAGTCCCGACTGCGAGGCGATGAGTTCCTTCATTTCCTTGTCATCTAAGGTGGTGTCGCCGATAGCGATCTGCCAGGAAAAGTCCACAATGGCATCCATACCGACCTTGCGATCTCCTGTCGATTCACTGGCGGCGCTCACTTTGACGGTAGCCTTTGTATCCTGATTGCTCCACGCTTTGGGGAGAAAGATCGTATATCCAGCTTCGCGCAACCTTTTTATATCTGTGGCTATAAAGTCCACAAGATCGACAGTGCTGAGGTAGATATCAAAATCCCCGCCCTGTCCGTCATTTAACCGTGTTGTCGTCGGATGCGCGTGAGGTGTTTGTTCGGTTGAAAAATAGCGGGAGACAAAGGACAATTCTCGCCGCATAGCCTCCAACTGTTGACGGGTAGTTGAGTCAAATTGACTGAGAATAACAGGCACAGGTTGGTCGATACCGGATCTCACGCTGACTCTCACAGGCCACTCGGCATGATCAGCATTGTCGTATAAATTCTGTTCCTCTTCGTCTGAACGCGGGGGTTCCTCAACTCGAATTATCAGCTCCAGACCTACAGCCTGTATGGATTCTTTCCATTTATTCAACGCGCTCACAACTTGAGCGCTTCCGCGTCTAAGCGGTTCGGAGGCTAAAAGGGCACGCGGAAAATCGTGCCATGGTGTGGCTCGGGGTTTAAAATACAGCGGTTTGAGGATCGCCTGCGCAATCCAATGTGGCAATTCCTCGGCCATATCTTCTGCCACACTCGAACCACTATTGCGCACGAGTACACCAGGGCACGCGTGTGTCATATGAGCGATCCAACCGCGCTCTCCCAAGCCCGTCGATAGCTGCCACGTGGGATACCATTGCTGCTCAAAATAATTGAGTTTGATGGTGATCCGACCCGCCCGCACACAGTGATATAACCCCTTATACAGGTGGCTCATCCACTTCAGATCACTAGCAATCGTGGCGAGCTGGGATTCGGTGGTGGTGACCTCGTTGAGGGCAGCAACTCGGGCGAGGAGCTTAACAGCATATTCTGGAGCCAAGGCCATTGTGGGGACTCCCAGACGAACTTGGCGCCCTTTGGGGGTGAGCAGGGTCATATTCAACCGGTGCCAGAATTTTTTTCCCCGGATCATGGCGTCTATCTCGTCGGGGAAAACTCCCGGCGCAATATCATCAGGGGTAACAATACGGTGCCCCTCTACTTGTTCGATCCACAGATGCAGGCCCGAACTACGCTGCCAGAGTCCGTGAATTAAGTGAGAAGTCATATAAACCGTTCCACCCAAAGGAAAATCGAGTGCCAGAAGAAAAAGAAGCCGATCTGTATAAGAATATACCCTCGCTTTCATCTTGCGAATCCCTATAGATTGCACTCTCCCGCTACCACGAGGAATGCCCACAGCTCGGTATATTTCACTCTCTCCTGATTGTGCAGCTCTGTTCGATAAAGTCCTGCTATTAACTACTAGGCGTGTAAGATCCCTTCCCGTGATGAAAAATTCCCACCCCTAATCGCAAGCAAGAGGCTCGAACAGTGTTAGGGGAAGAAATATTTTCATCTCTTTTCTTTTTGTCACTGAACTATCAAAGGAGGTGGCGGCCCTATGTCAGATCAAACCTGGTATATCCTCGCCATCATTATCTATATGAGCTCAATGCTTGGCATTGGCTACTGGAGCTACCGCCAAACTGACGCCTACGACGATTACGTTCTCGCCGGACGAGGCCTCAATCCTTTTGTTGCGGCGATGTCCGCCGGTGCCTCCGACATGTCTGGCTGGCTTCTCATGGGCCTTCCTGGTGCACTCTTTGTCAGCGGTATCAGCGAATTGTGGATTGCCGTTGGCTTGATTGCTGGCGCATGGGCCAATTGGAAGTGGGTAGCCCCGAGACTGCGCGCCTACTCAGAGGTCGCCTCCGACTCGGTCACTATCCCCTCCTTCTTTGAAAATCGACTCTCAGATTCCTCCCGCCTGCTCCGGGTAGTTTCCGCCCTCATTATTGTGGTCTTCTTTACCTTTTATGTTTCCTCCGGCATGGTGGCAGGCGGACGCTATTTCGAGTCAACCTTCGGCGGCAACTATCTGGACGGCATGTTGATCGTTGCCTTTATTACAGTGGTATACACATTCGTCGGGGGCTTTTTGGCGGTCTCTTATACGGATGCCGTTCAGGGCACGATCATGTTCTGTGCCCTTATCATCGTTCCTGTCATGGCGCTGTTTTATCTCGACGACCCCAGCTCTATATGGACATGGGCCGCCCATAACGATTACGGACCGTATACCTCTGGGGTGGGTAATCCCACCTACTTCTCAATGGTGTCCGGAGTTTCCTTCGCAGCGATTATCGGAAATATGGCTTGGGGCTTAGGTTACTTCGGTCAGCCGCATATCATCGTGCGATTTATGGCTCTACGCAGTCCATCCGACGCCAAGCGTGGCCGCGCTATTGGTATTGGCTGGATGATTTTGACCATTGCTGGCGCCACCTTTGTGGCGATTATCGGTACCGCCTTCTTCGGTCAAAACCCAAATATCTCGATTGTGGACCGCCAGGCCTTTGAAACCATCTTCCTAGATATGGGACGAATTCTTTTCCATCCCCTGATCGCTGGTCTCATCTTGACTGCGGTACTAGCAGCTATCATGTCCACTATTTCTTCCCAGCTTTTAGTCTCCTCCACCTCACTCATAGAGGATCTTTACCTTATTGTGGTAAAGAAGAAACCACGTCAGCAGGTACTCATCAATCTTTCCCGCACAGCGGTGGTTGCGGTAGCTGTAGTTGCTGGCATTCTATCGGTAAATCCATCTGATTCCATCTTGGGATTAGTTGGCTTCGCGTGGGCGGGCTTTGGCTCGGCCTTCGGACCACTGGTGCTTTTGAGCCTCTACTGGAAGCGGCTAAATACCCAGGGCGCACTAGCTGGGATGATAACTGGTGCCATCGTGGTTTTCATCTGGGGATCGACGAGCCTTGGCGAATTCTTATACGAGATGGTGCCCGGTGTTATCAGCTCCTTTGTCGTCACCGTGGTGGTATCGCTGATCACCGCTCCCCCACAGGACACAGTCACTCAACAGTTTATGACCGCAACCGCTCGGGCTAGAGATTAAATTCCCGGGTTTAAGACTTCGGTTTAAAACTTCACCAAACCCCTCCTCGTTGCTTTTTCTTGGCAAGGAGAAGGGGTTTTGCGCATCTTGAGGAACCAAATGGACCCCCTGCTTAGTCGTAGGTCGTATGCGTCCATTTCGCAGTACTACTCTGGATGAGTATCGCATCCCTGTTATTCCCTTGATTCTCACGCTTGTGACCCTGATGTTGCTTGGGGAATACTTCCCAAATCCGCAGCGTAGTCATTTTGACTTCGATTCAATTCGGGTGGTCTCCCGCCGCACCCATATACTTGGTTATTCTCGGGAGGAGTTTGGATCAGGTTGGGCTACGATCCCCGGACACCCGTGTTCTATCCGCGAGGAGATCATCTATAGCCAACTATTGGAGTCTCCCTCAGACATACCCCGTGAAAGCGGTAGCTTTTGTCCCACGGCTCCTGCAACCGTGCCCCTTACTGGCCCCGATCCCTATTCAACAGCGACGCTTTCTACCGCAGCAGATGGTTCAGGTCGTGCCATCGAGGTGGATCATATCTTTCCGCTACGTGCGGCATGGGATATGGGGGCCTTTCGATGGGAGACGTCCCAACGGCGCGCCTTCGCCAATGATCCAGACAATCTAGTGGCGGTATCGCAAGAAGAGAATCAAAGAAAATCAGATCTTCTGCCCTCCCGATATCTTCCAAGCAATATCCACCGACGCTGTTGGTATGTCACGCGTCTCGCACGCATTGCGGTGAAATACGACCTTGCCCTGACAAAAAGGGACGTGTCAATTATGCGTCGACAGTGCCTGTTCGAGTAGGGTAGTCTTCCGTATCTTTTTAAGTATTCTAAGAAAGTGAAAGGACTCTACCATGAATTCTCTTCTGGAACTCCTCCATATCCTCACAGCGGTTCTCTTCCTTGGTCCCATTACCGTGGCGGTATCAAGCTTCCATACCCAAGCATTCAAAGCCAAAGACGGCGATCTGCAGGCCGCCGGAGCCGCTAAGGTTCTTCACAAGACCACTCAAACCTATGCGATACTCTCGCTTCTCGTTCCGCTTCTCGGCTTTGCGCTGATGTTTACCGGCGACTATTGGAGTGAAGGCCGTTACCATGCATCCATTGCCCTCTCTGTTATTGCTTGGGCTCTCCTTCTCTTCCTCATCATTCCGCGCCAGAAAAATATGCTAGGCGCCCTTAATCTCCTGCCAGCTGATGAACAATCGACGAAAACTTTTTCTGTTGCCGATTGGAATCGCGCGAAAAGCCAACTGTCAATGTTTGGCGGTATTTTCGCGGCGCTGTGGGTGATTGTCTTCATTCTTATGATGTGGTCTTCTATCACGAGCATCTTCGCTTAAAACCTAGTTGAGAAATGCCCTCTGGATTAAATAATCTAGAGGGCATTTTTTCTCAGTGGAGCTATATTCACATAAAAAAATCCCCCTCCATTAACGGCGAACCATCAAATGGAGGGGGTCAATCATGGAATTAGTCGCGCCAACCGCCACGACGGTCATCGCGATCACGTCCACCGCGGAAACCACGGCCACCGCGATCACCACGGTCTCGGCCACCGCGCTGTCCTCCGCGCTCACCACGGAAACCACCACGATCACCACGGAATCCTCCGCGATCTCCGCGACCCGAGCCACGACGATCCATGGAGGCACCGGAATGATCGCGCTCAATCTGAATCAACTGCCCCGAGATACGGGTGTCGCGCAAGTTATCCAATACAGAGTTTGGCAAGTCACGCGGCAACTCCACTAACGTGTGGTCTGCGGCGATAGTAATGCGGCCGAAATCTTTATTGGAGAGACCACCTTCATTGGCCAGCGCGCCGACGATAGCACCAGGGCGCACATGCTGACGTTTACCCACTGCTAGGCGGTAGACAGCCATATCTTGGCCCGAGCGCTCGAAGCGGGAACCACCACGATCGCCCCGGTCACGACCTCCGCGTCGCTCATCGCCGAAGCGCCCACCACGGTCACGACCACCGCGATCATCACGATCACGACGACGCTCGAACGGCTCGTCCTTCATCAAGAACTCAGTACCCGCACGAGTTTGAGTTGCTAGGGCGGCTGCCACATCCTCCAACGGAACATCATGCTGTTCCGAGTACGCTTTCACCAAACTGCGGAACTCGGCAACCTGAGGATCTTCCAAGGACTCCGTGATCGAATCGGCAAATTTGGCACGGCGAGAATCATTAACTTCTTCAGCGGTCGGCAGATCCATCTCATGCAAAGGCGCATTAGTAGCACGCTCAATATTGCGGAGGAATCGGCGCTCACGAGGGGTGACAAAGAGAATTGCTTCGCCCGTACGCCCGGCACGGCCCGTACGACCAATCCGGTGCACATACGACTCAGTATCGGAGGGGATATCGAAGTTCAGCACGTGAGAAATGCGCTCCACGTCCAAACCGCGGGCCGCAACATCGGTGGCCACGAGGATATCAAGACGGCCGTCCTTGAGCTGGTCCACGGTGCGCTCACGCTGGGCTTGGGCAATATCGCCGTTAATAGCAGCTGCAGAGAAACCACGGGCACGCAGCTTTTCAGCGAGCTCCTCAGTTTCGTGCTTGGTACGCACGAACATGATCATGGCTTCAAACTCAGTGACTTCCAAGATACGGGTTAACGCATCGAGTTTATTGCGATGAGCCACATTAAGGAATCGCTGAGTAATATTAGTGGCGGTGCGGGTTTCAGACTTCACCTGGATCTCGCGGGGCTCATTCATATAGTCCCTAGAGATACGGCGAATACTATTAGGCATCGTCGCGGAGAAGAGAGCAACCTGCTTAACCTCTGGGGTATCGGCCAGGATGCGCTCAACATCTTCCTGGAAGCCCATATTCAGCATCTCATCAGCCTCATCAAGGACGAGGAAGCGTAGTGCTGAGATATCGAGAGATCCGCGCTGCAAGTGGTCGATCACACGACCTGGTGTGCCAACCACAATTTGGGCGCCACGGCGCAATCCCGAGAGCTGAATGCCATAGGACTGGCCGCCGTAGATCGGAAGTACGGAAATCCTTTTACCTAAGTGATCCGCGAAGGACTGAAACGCATCAGCTACCTGCAAGGCCAATTCACGCGTCGGTGCCAAAACGAGCGCTTGGGGGTGGCGTACATCAGGATCAATTTTGGATAAGATGGGCAACGCGAACGCTGCAGTCTTACCTGTACCAGTCTGAGCTAGGCCTAGAACATCATGGCCTTCGAGCAGGACTGGAATTGTCGCTGATTGGATAGGCGATGGAGATTCGTAGCCGACCTTTGATACTGCCTTCAGTACGAACTCGGGCAGACCCAATTCGGCGAAATTAGGTCCAGTATTTTCATTACTGGATTCACCTTCTGAGTCACTCTGGTCATCTACTTCGTTGTCTACTTCTACAGTAGAGCCGGTGTCCTCAGAAGTGTCCGCGTCCCGGGCGTCATCTGAACCTAGTACCTCATCAAGGGTAACTGGCTCAGTGGTTGCCTGCGTATTTTCCTGAGATTCCGACACATTATTATTCTCATCCAGCTCAATCGCGCCGCTGGTAGCGTCATCGGTAATACTCATTGCCCAATCTACGATACGGCATGACGAGGCTTTGGGGTTAATCGCCGAATCAAGGGATGCCACCCACCGAAAAGATAGGGCAAGCGCCTGATTAATTAATGCTGCTATTTATACATGCACCATCAAGAGTGTTACCTCACTACCCTAAAATTGATCCCCCATCTAAAGCGGCTTCGAGCGCCTTAACATCGCTATGCTTCCAGGTGATCGGAGGTTGTCGCTTTAACGAAGCTCTTGAAATCGAGAACCATCTCTTTACGTAAGTATGATCCTTGCTCGGAATCGTCTCAGTACGATCCATTCGTGGCGTGGCGAACACTTGATTCTCCCAGACGGAAAACCTCATCCTTCGGAATCATCTTGTCTAACGAAAATATACAGGCCAACGTAGTCATAGATATCAGCCCTCAATGCATGGCATTCGCGATAATCCCGGGTTGGGCATTTTCTGGGCACTTGATCTAGGGGGCTCTAAAGACCCGTGCGTTCGTAATCGGCGATCCATTCTTCAGTCAAGAGTCCGCCGTTGCGAGTATCAAGTGGTCGATTGATCGTCGCACTGTTTAATGCGGTGATTCCTCCTCCGGGAGAAGCAGATACTTTAGGCTTCCACTCCTCGTTTTCCAGGAGAGCACTCCGGCTAAGATTCGAGCTACCGATGATTACGCTGCGATACTTCCGGTGCTCAAAGAGATAGCCCTTCGAAAGAAGACCGCTGCCATGGTAGACACATACATCAATATTGGGAATTCGTAGCAACTCGCGGAATATATCCAGCCCGTCAAAACCGTCATACCTTGACCTAATAAGACTAAAAGGCCCTTGGAAGCCTAAGAGGTCGTCCTTCAACAACTCTAAAGCGTGAGAGCTAATAGACGCCACGGAAAACCTTGAGCACACTGCACCACTGGTTCTTCGCTCAACGCTCTGAGCATGGTGTTAGCCGGCTGATCCGAAATCTGTGTTGGGCTTAAGCGACTACCGGATTGAGTATCGGAATCAACAAAACCGAAGGGCACACTTTCCCCGCGCATCTAGACATCAACTGGTCGACATTATATTTAGCCTCAAGATTCATCAGTGCGCCCCACAAGAGCATCGACAGCGGCTAGATCTGCTGGCGCCCAATCAAGCTCATATAGTTGGCTAATTTCAACCCAGCGGATTTGGGCGTGCTCCTTCGGGGTAGGTTCTCGACCAACCAGTGTGCAGAAAAAAATACTCAGTTCCACCGAGCCGAAGTCGTAGTCATAGGTCGCGGTATTAACCAAATCCCCGACCTCTACACAACAGTCCAATTCTTCCTTGAGCTCGCGGACGAGAGCTGCAGCAGGAGTTTCCCCTGCTTCGATTTTTCCACCAGGAAATTCCCATTTCCCTTCAAGCGAGATCCCTACTCCACGCTGTGCTGCTAGAACCCTCTCACCGGCCACGATGGCGGCACCGACGACCCGGATTAATTTCTTCATAAAATTCTACGTTCCTTACACACCATCGCTTCAAGCAGGTTTACCTCAAGAGCTCCTAGAGGTCTGGACCAGTCTAACGGGCGTGATCTGAGCTGGTGAACTAACGACCTTTCCATCCCAACTCGGAGAAGCCAAAGAGTACTAAAGCCTACTATAGAATCAGAGAACGTCTAGAGGTCCTTCTCAGACTCGTCTCTTTTAGCTACTCTCGAGGCTCGAGATTTTCCACTGTAGCCTTAATTGCTAGGGTTTCCCGCGCGAAAACCCATCTGATAGCGGCAAAGAAAAGCACCGCGCTAGTTGCCAAGAAACCGATCTCGTAGCCATATATCTCCACCACTGCACCGATCAAAATTGGGCCTAGAATGGCACCAAAATCAGAGCTCATTTGGTAGGAAGCGAGAACTTTGCCCCCTGCACGGTCGTTGCCGATCAGATCGGCCAAGCTCGCCTGCATCGGCGGGTTGTAGAGACCGGAACCCACACCAGCTAGGACCGAGAGCGCGATGAGGTGGTAGATATCTTCGGTTAGTCCGAATGTCGCAGTGAATGTGGCGGAAACGAATAAACCTACAATGATTAGCGGCTTACGACCGTGGCGGTCAGCTAGACGCCCCGAGAACTGCAGAGCGAGGGCATTCCCGACCGCATAGGCCGCCAAGATGACCCCAGCAAAAGCTGGGCCTTGGTGGAATACGGTGGCAGCAAAAAGCGGAACGATGGCGATGCGCACTCCAAAATTGGCCCACCCGTTAGCGAAGGAGGCGATAAGGGCCGCCCGGTAAGTATTCAGTCGCACAGCTTCTTTGGGGCTGAAAGCTGGTTTTGATTCGCTCGTAGGGGTGGCCTCACCAATATTTTTAGGTAGCCGCAGGTAAACAATCAATGAGGCTAGCGATAGAAATACTCCATAAATGACAAAAGGCCAGCGCATTCCGAGGAAAGAGAGGGCGGAGCCAGCTAGTGGGCCCAGGATCGAACCAAAGAGGAAGCCTGAGGCATAAGCGCCCGAACAGCGCCCGCGAATTTCAGGAGGCGACAGTTTAACCACCAGACCCATTGCGGAGACTGTGAACATAGTAGAGCCAAAACCCGCGAGACCACGCAGCGCAACAATATGCCAATACTCTTGAGCAACCCCTACCAAGGTAGTAGTCACGGCAACACTGAGAAGCCCTGAAATATAGATGGTGCGCGATCCAAGAGCATCAACGAGTCTGCCGGCAAAGGGAGCGAAAATGAGGCGGCTGATAGCAAATACAGAGATGACGAATCCAGCCGCGGCGGTACCGACATTGAAGCTGGTGATGTACTGCGGCAGGATCGGGGATATAAAACCAAAACCTAGTGCGATAATAAACGCAGCCGCAACGAGAGTTTTAATCGATCCAGGTATTTTCGTGGTCGGCTCCTCAGCCACGACTATCCGCTCCTTCTTCTCACGATCGGGGTGATGTTGATCAACCCATCATCCTAGTCCTGTTTCTCCCATTCGTACCGTACGCACAGATGCATAGCTTTCCACTCGATGAATGAAGCGCTTATCATGGCTGGTTATGATCACCGCCGGCGGATCCGGCTGCGACAAGGCGCGGTGGAGAAGCTGGTGGGCTACTGGTTCTTTTGATATTAAGTCCTGATCTGGTTCGTCGAGCAGAATGACGTGAGCGCCCGAATGGAGGGTTCGGGCAATCTGGGCGAGACGCAGGTCTTCCGCACTGAGATCGAGGGGGTGCGTATCACGTGTGGCTGTTGTGGGATTCGGGGCACCTGCGAGAAAATCCGAAAGAGTGATTTCGAGGACTTGGTCGACTGGATGCTGTACTGCCATAGCAACCGAGTGATCTCGCTGTTGCGTCGCAAGTTCGAGCAAGCACGTCGTCTTTCCGCTCCCATTTGCTCCACTTAGGTACACCACCTCACCTGGGATGAGCTCAGCGAAGGGTATGTGGGTGCTAAAGGTAACCTCTGCGGGCCGAAATAAGCGGCGACGAGTGCGGGTCGCAACACGTTGAGCTACCTTGATCGGCCAATATGTCCCCGGAAGGGGTGAGGTAACTGTTTCAAGCTCGAGTGGACTCGTAGGTGCTTCAGCTATGAAGAGGTGCACTTGCCCTGGGTATGAGTGCAGATACTGTTCTAAGAGCGTGCGGGCTTTGTGGTCGAGACCGCGGTAGGGGGATTCAATAAGGATGGTAGGAAACCGCAGAGCTAAAGTGCTTGCGATAACGACAAGCCGCACTTGACCCGGGGAAAGATCAGCTGGATTTCGCAATCGAAGCAGCTCAAGCCGCAGAGCCGCGATGACCTCATCGACCCGAGCCCGCATGGATGCCCGATCAATTCCTCGCTGCTCCAGCGGAAAAGCGATCTCTTCCTCTACACTTTCGCGCAGCAGACTAAGGTGAGTTGAAGCCTCGCTTTGAATAATCCCCATAGTTCCATCTGGCCGGTAGTGATTCAGAGCAGAGCCCTTGTGATGTTCAATCACGCTCATAGGACCCCTCCGATCATTGCTGCGATGATAACTGAAGGACGGGCGATCTTTTCCCACCATGGATCCCGCTCAGGGCAATAAACACTGCGTCTGCCTGCTAGATCCACACCGAGTGCGTGAAGGGCAACTTCTCTCTCCCCAGCGCGGTGAAGAAGCTGCATAATGAGGGGGAAAATATAGAATTCAACCACCATAAACGGGTGCCGCCACGAAGCTCTGCGGCCTGCCAAAGTGTTGGTGGTTATCACCGTCTCCAGTACGTGGCGGGCGAATGGTAAGAATTGGAGGGACTGCGTGATAAGGAAAGTAACCGAGTGGTGAATACGTGTGAGCTGCATGGCCTTGTTCAGGCGAGCTGGGGTAAAGAAACTAAAAGCCGCCACGGCGCTAGCCATAAGAGCGGCAAAACGCACACTAAGATGAAGAGCGATAGCCCCACCGTCGCGGGTGATCAACGGTGCTATGGACTGCTCACCAAACGGAATATGAATTATTGCGATGGATAAAGCTACTGGGGTCACGATTGTGAGGACAGCCCCGAGGGGTCTGAGACTCACGGTTTTTAGGCACGCAGCAGTAAGAGCGATAGCACAGACAAGAAGAGAAATTCTTAGGTCATTGCCCCCCAAGACAAAAATCCACGTAGCTGCGGCGAAGCTGAGAGTGGTAAGTGGATTAATCATGGAACCTACCGAAGTGTCGGGGAAATGGATGGCGTGAGAGCGGAGGCTGGCAGACGCTTGACGCAACGCCAGGCGATAAGAAAAACGAGCGCCTTATCGAGTGGATCAGAAAGAAAAGATTGCCACGTCACGGCTGCAAGGAGGGAATTCCCCATTTCCCGGAACAATGCTACTACTGCCCCTGTACCCACGCCCGCAGTGCCACCATAAACAACGGCCGCCACTGGTGCGGCGAGTGTCGCAGAGATGATGCCGACCCCGACGCCGGAAATTGTAACCTTGACACTATGGTTCCCTATCCCTCTAGCGAAGGCTAACCCCGCAAGTAAACCAATGAGTCCTGATACTGCAGCGAAAGGTAAAGCTGCGGGATTAATAAGCGCCCAGACAACGCTGCTGAGAACCCCCGTAGCGAGTCCCGCTACGGGACCTGCAAGGATGGCGACCATGACCGTCCCAATAGAGTCTAAGTAGAGTGGGATACCTACAGCACCGAGAAGTTGACCGGTAATGATATTGAGCGCCAAGGCCATGGGGATCAGCGCTAAGGTTCGTGAGCTCAGTCGCGGAATAGATGCCGCAAGGAGGAGAAAAGCACCACACACATAAGCCACAAAGGTTATAAGAGCCGGAGAGGAACCAAATACCGAATCCCACTGCGTCGGACGGGCAAGAACCAAAAATAACCACGTGGCCCCAATAATCCCACCCCCAAGGGTGCCTAAAAGAAGAGATGAACGCGGGGCCGCTAACGCCGATTGCATAGGTGACATGAAAATCCTTAGTCCCTCTGCCTTCATAGAAGACAGACCAGTGGATCCCTGCTATGTCACCTCGCAGGGATAGAAAGAACGACCTTATCCTAGCGCAGGTTTCGACAACTTAGCCAATACCGTCAACACTCGCTCAAACTCTTCGTGCGCAGCATCAATATCCACGCTTTCGACAAGGCGAACCGACGGATCTCTCCCCCAATGCCCACGTAGATCCGCTACCGTTGTCCCCCGCATCATGCCCTCACACTCAACATCCACAGTGCTCAGCCTCCAAGTGGTTTCCACCTTACCTAGGGCAACCATCACAGTGAGCAGATCGTGGACCTGAGCCAGATACCCCTCACCCTGAGCCTCGTGAAATTCGAAATAGAAACGCAAGGCCTCTCTCAGCACCTTGGCAATGGGGTGCGAACCCACAATCTCACCATAGCGATCCAGTCGCTGCGGGGTAATAACCATCTGCTCAGTGACACCAAGCGAACACACAGTCACCCGCTGGTCTCCGGGGGCCAGAGCAAAAACATCTTTAGCAGCATGCGGATCAACCCAGGTATTCCACTCAGCAGTAGGAGTCGTATTACCAGGATAAAAATACGCCCCGCCCATAATCGTCACCGTGCTCGGCCATGGACGATCGGCCAACCACGTAGCAAGATTCGTCGCAGGACCAGTCACAATCACATGCGCACAAGAATCGACCGCCTTTTGCCACAACTTTCTCCACGCAGCGGGAGCATTTTCGAGGGATATCCCTGGGTAGGACGACTCCGCGGGCTTCGAGGTCTCCGAAACATCTGTGATGTATCCAAGCCCGCGGGGACCATGCGTTTCTGGGGTGGTGACCAGATCAACTACCACGGGTTGATGCTGCCCAACCGCTATGTCGACCCCTTCGACTCCCACGCGGGACAAAATATACGCGCTATTTTCAGCACATAGGTCAGCCTCTGCATTACCGGCAGTGGTGGTCACTGCCTGCAATTCGATCTCACCTGCTCGGTGTAAAGCTCCGAGATAGATCAACGCTAGAGCATCATCGATACCAGTATCACAATCAAGGAGAACCCGAGGAACAGATCTGAGCGCGTAATTCATACCTTAAGCCTATGGCCTACACGTTCTAGCTCACAAGGAAAGTATGAATCCTAGTAGTTGGGAGCGTCGGGATCGTCGATATCTTCAACCTCTGCTTCTACTTCTGCTTCGATATCATCGTCATCTACATCGTCGACTGGATCAGTAGTGTCGTCTTCTCCCAGTTCATCCTCGTCGTATTCATAGAAGAAATCATCATTATCATCGTCGTCTTCGCCGAAAAGATCGTAGACCTCTGGCTCGTCGTCCTCGCCTTCGAGAGCTCCTAGTTGCTCTTCCCAAGCCTCAGCTTGATCGGCGGCAAGCGAGATAACGTCGAATAGTCGATCGAAGTCCACGAAGGACCCCAGTTCCAACACTTCTTTATGCTGATCAACTACCGCGTCGAGGTAATCTTCGAGGAGTCTGGAGATTTCATGTTCGGGAAGATCTGAGTTTTCGGCAAATTCGAGGAAAGAATTAGTGGCGTGGTCGAGAGTATTGCCAAATCCGGCACCCACAGTGATAAAGGCCACGGCAGCTGAGGGAAGGCCGCCTTCAACAGAGAAATCGACGCGCACCAATCCACCGTCTGTCAGAGGAGCCCAAACAGCGTTCTCTTCCTCGGGGTCTTGTTCGAATTCGATATCTTGTACGCGCTCATCCGCACCCTCCATAAGGTCGCGCATTACGGTGATGATACTATCCGTCGCAACGTTTTGAGCGATAGTGTCCACAGCATCCTCGACGGAGAACACTACGGAAGTGAGCACAGCGTCAAAGTCATCATGGTCATCGGCGGTGGCTATATAAACATTGGCGGCGGGCATATGGGGATCGATCTCCACAAACTGAACTTCTAGCTCCGAGGAGATAGGAACGAATAGGATGTCATTGTGGACCCTGGACTCAATGCCTTCAGCGTCAAGTGCAGCTGCGATATCTTCAAAAAATCTCAACGATTTTGTCCTTTACCTCGATTAACTCGAAAAGGGTGAGCGGCACCCACCTCCAGATTAGCGCTAAACAGGCATCTTAGCCGCCAAAAGTCTGCATATTTTGAGCGCCAGCTAGAGTGATCTGCGGCTCAGCCTGCACCACTGATGCCTTTTCTGCCCCTTTTAAGGGTCGACGGTTAGAAGAACTGCGCACTTGCAACGATGGCGGCATCGCGTTGCGCTCGAGGTCTCTTAGGGCACGATACGCAATAGTCAGAATGCGGGGAGCGATAGATCATGCAGCAGCTACTGCGATATGCAGCAAGAAATTCGGGCTCCTGTTTGGTGGTGAGATCCAACGGGACAACGTCCTCGTCAACAACGTCAACAAAGTGGGGTCTCGGAATTTTCACCTCAGCAACTTCGCATATACCTCGGTGGAGTTCTCGGGCGATATGCAGTGCCTTTAATTGCTCAAACTCTTCATTACCGGCGCTCATGGCTGGTTGCACAAGACCATCTGCAACGATCGCCCATAAGGGCGCTGGCCGCATTGCATAAACTTCACAGAGCTTGTTAATTAAGGGTTTGAGATTGCTCGCTAAGTGACGGGCGGAAGCAGCGTAGGACTCTGCTGGGTTCTGGGGTCGGAAACCAAACCAATACGTTGAATCTTCGCGTCTAAAAAGTGTGCCGGTCCTCAAATCAAGATCAATGATATCGTCGCCGTGGATCATCGCTGCAACTGCTGGATTACACACCGATCCCATGAGGGAAAAGAGCCAGATCCTAGCAGCATGAGAGTGCTTAGCCACCCCATATTCCTGCTCGCTTTGAGAGATCGCTGCGGTAATAATCGACTCATCGCACAGATCATCTGGGCTCATAATTAGTGCTTCGTCAGACGGCTCTACACTAATGGCATAGCGTGGGGTAGCCGAGACTACCTGGGCCAGAGATCCAGCTACACTCACAGGTTTCTCCTTTAGAATTACGAGGCTCTTGATAAGAACAAAGCACTCGTGGCCAACGACCTAAAAAATCAGAGATGCCTCATCATTATCCTTCGTAAAAATCCTAGTCGAGGACTCCAAAAACCGCAGTGTCCTCGACTTCGCCTTACTTTTATCCGCTGATTTCTGGGAGCCTTATCTTTAAGGAACTCTCGAGTCGATATCACCTACAGTGGACGTATGGATTCCACTCGTACATTGACAGTCAACCGTGAAACTACCTTGTGTATCTCCCTAGCAGCACGCCCATCCAACCACGGTGTGCGTTTTCATAATTACCTTTACCGTCGACTCGGATTGAATTTTTCTTATCATGCCATTGCTCCTCAAGATATTGATCACGCAGTGGCAGGAATTCGTGGGCTTAATATCCGTGGAGCTGGGATATCTATGCCGTATAAGCAGGCTGTAATTGACCTCATTGATTCCCTCGACCCATCAGCCGAACGTATTGCGGCAGTCAATACCATCGTTAATACAAATGGGCATCTGCGTGGCTATAACACCGATTATCTTGCGGTCTCTCAGCTGCTTCGCACCCACCACGTGGATCCCAGCCTGAAGGTGAGTATCTGCGGAGCCGGCGGGATGGCCAAAGCTGTCGTAGCGGCTCTGGCTGACCACGGATTCGAGGCTTCACGGTGCACTGTGGTCGCTAGGCGTGCTGAAAAAGCCAAGGAGCTGGCCGAGAAATATCGGTGGTCTTACGCTACGAGGGTCCCGAGGGATCAGGATATGCTCATCAATGCCACTCCCCTGGGCATGGAAGGCCCGCACCGCCAACAGTCTGCCTTCGACCACTCCGATATAGCTCGGGCGGCAGTGATTTTCGATGTCGTGGCTCATCCTAGTGAGACACCCCTTATTCGGGCAGCTCGCGGGTCGAGCCCAATATCTCCGCGGACGGTTATAACCGGCGACGAGGTCATTGCCTTGCAGGCGGCGGCGCAATTCACACTCTATACTGGGGTAACTCTCGATCCCAAGCTGGTTAACGAAGCCGAAGCTTTTGCTCGTGGAAAAAATAGCCCCACTATATAGCCTCGTAGATTTTCTGGGCTCGTAGGATGAACGTACCCCAGAATAATTGTAGCGGAGGTGCTCAATCTAAAAGATTTTGTGCTCCGCGGATCTTGGTTCACCTCTACACTCCCTCAGGGCTGCACCACGAACGGTATTGGGCCGAAGATTGTGCTATGGGCCTATCCCAAGCTTCGCATCGTTTAAGCGGGATGACAATGGTCTGTAGGCCTAGCGATGAGGCAGCTGAGCGGAGGTACTATAAGACAATATTGATCATCCTATTAGGGAGACAGGTTCAGATGCCCTCGACTCATATCCGTCAAGCGACCAGCGCCGATCTTGAGCGCGTCACCGAGCTTTTTATTGCCTATCGCGCTTTTTATCGGCGCTGCGACGATAAGGAGCAGGCGCGCTCATTTATGACCGAACGCTTTGAGCGTGGCGATTCACTCATTCTCGTAGCCGAAGATGACACCACGGTGTGCGGTTTTGCCCAAGTGTTCTATCACTTTTCTTCCCTCCAACTCCGCACAATTTTAACGCTGAATGATCTATTCGTTGATCCGCAGTACCGCAATAACGAATCGGGGCGCAAGCTCGTCGACCGCGTCATCCACGTCGCCACTGCTCAGGGTGCCTATAGCGTGAGAATTGAAACGGGTACCAATAATATTATCGCCCGCGGGCTTTACACCTCCCTCGGTTTCGTAGAAGTTGATCATGACGATGAGTTCATGGTGCTAGAGCTCGTGCTGGAAAAGTGATAACCGAGTCTGGTAGGCGCGACATAAGCGCGAGCATTTACTGCGAATATACGGGCAATTGAGCGCGATGGATAGCTTCATACTAAAATTGCGAACACATCAATAGCTCTTAGTTTGTCTACTCTGCCGCAGAGGTATTGTGCCCCTCAAATATCGCTGCGAAAAGCGATACCAGCATTTCTGGGCGAGAGGTAGATACAACCCCGAATGGTCTTGAAAGGATCACCTGTAAATATATGTCTCCCGAATTACAACACACCCACGACCGCGATCTCGATAGAACATCCGATTCTGCGGATTCCACCCACGAGTTACTCAGCGATCTCTCTGAAGCCGATCGCGGCCCCATGGCCACTGTGTTGGTGACAGTTCTCGAAAAAGTTTCCGGAATGACCAGCGGAGTGCTGACGAATTATGTGGATAATCTCCGCGAAAAGAACCCGGAGTTTAACAACCACGATATTCAGAAAGCATTGGATAAGAACTTCTTGCGAGCGGTTACTGGCAGTGGCGCGAGCGCTGGTATGGCCTCCGCGATCCCGGGTGTTGGTTTAGTGGTGGGGTCGGCTGCGATTGGGGCCGAGAGCTTCCTTTTCCTAGATTTTGCGGCCTCCTACGCTCTCTCATCGGCTTATGTGCGCGGTATCGATATCGATTCACCCGAGCGTCGGCAAGCGATAATTTTGGCCGCGGTTCTCGGTTCGGAAGGCAATGCCCTCACCGATGCTACGTTCGGCGGGGCCTCTATTACCCAGGTAATTAAGGGTGCCAATGCTCAGAATATGGGCTACCTCAATAAGATTATGATGCGCAGCGCTGTAAAGAGGCTCCGGAAGTCAGCTCTATTTTCGTGGATCGGGAAACTGCTCCCCTTAGGTGTCGGCGCCATGATTGGTTCAGTGGCTAACCGCAAGCTAGGGCGCAAAGTCATCACCCACGTCGAAAGTACCCTAGGCACCATCTAAGCCTTGAGCCTCAGGCTAGTAAAGCGACAAGGAGCGTATTCATGCGGATGAAGTTTAAAGATTCCCCCTCCTACAAGCTCATTGCAACGCTCTGGCACACGCCCGTCGCCTTAGTGCTCACTCTAAGCTGTACGTTTCTTATTACGCTTTTCGACGCCGCTATTCCCCTCCTGACTGGCTCCGCGATCGACCAGGCAATCGCCTCCGATCGAAGCGGTATATCCGCTATCATCATCACCTTGGTCGTGGTGAGCCTGGGTCGCTACCTGTTTCAATTTGGGCGGCGGTTTTTTGCCGGTTATATCTCCAACCACCTTCAGCACCGCCTGCGGGTCGGTATATTAGAAAACCTGCTTCACCTCGACGGCCCCGCCCACGATCGCCTCCGTACCGGCCAGGTGGTTTCCAGAACCATTTCTGATCTGAACACGGTACAGATCATGATTGCCATGCTGCCGCTGATGATCGGCCAAGCCTTTAAGGTCATCCTTTTCACCGGCATCCTCATGTGGATCTCCCCCGTACTCAGCGTGTTGGCTCTTATCACGATTCCAATTTTGGTCTGGCTAGGACAAAAATCTCGCAAAACTCTCTTCGCGGCCACGTGGGCGGCGCAGCAGAAGATCGCCGATATGAGCACTCATATCGAGGAGACGATCCAGGGAGTTCGGATAGTCAAAGCCTTTCACCAAGAAAATCGCGAAATTGATACCCTACAGCAGCAAGCCACCGAGGTATACGGTCACAAGCTTCGTGTCGCTCGGTTAAGCGCCCGCTTTAAACCCCTGCTCCAAAATATCCCGACCGTTACCCTCGTCCTCAGCATTGGTATCGGTGGTCTACTCAGTCTCAACGGTGCCATTACCATCGGGGAATTTCTTGCCGCGAGTGTCTACCTCTCCGCACTCTCCAGTGTGATCTCCATGCTCGCCGCCATGTCCGTTCAAGTCCACATGGGCCTATCGAGCGCCGATAGGATATTCGAAGTTTTAGAGCTTCGACCTGAATATACAGAGCCTGAAAAACCTCAAGAGCTTAACCCTCATGCTCAGGCTTTAGGCCTACGCATAAGCAATCTTCATTACTCAGATGTCCTCAACGGGCTCGACCTCGACCTAGCGCCTCGAAGCTATACCAGTTTGGTTGGTCCTGCCGGCTCTGGTAAATCCATGCTCATTCAGCTTTTGGCGGGTTTCTATCAACCAGATAGCGGCAAAATTTCCCTGATAGAGGAAGGGCCTAACCCTGCTACTCGTAACTATACTGACCTTTCTCTATCTAGCATTCGCTCCTCTATTGCTTGTGTATTCGATGAACCTTTCCTCTCCCACGCCACGATCAGGGAGAATATTGATGCTGGCCGACATCTCAGCGATGAGGAGATTCTATGTGCCTGCCGTATGGCCTGTATCGATGATTTCATTGAGCGCGCACCCAACGGTCTGGATAGTCTCATCGGCGAACGCGGGCTGACCCTTTCGGGAGGGCAACGGCAACGGGTCGCTCTCGCGCGGGCTCTAGTCGCTCACCCTAAGGTGCTACTCCTCGACGACACCACCTCTGCTATCGACAGTGCCACCGAGGCACGCATCTACGCCAATCTGCGCGAGCACTTTCCTCATACCACGGTCCTGGCTATTACTCACCGCCATTCCACCCTCGCCCATTCGGATTATGTGGGCTTGATTCACAAGGGCCATATGGTGGCTATTGACTCCCCCGAGCGTATTGCGGACAATCCTCAATTCTCGGAACTTATGGACGTGGAATTGGACACCAACGACCTTGATCTAAGCGCGACGCCTCAGCTAACTGCCCCTCCTGAAGGACTTATCGCCGAAGCGATACGATCACCTCAATTGAGCGAGACAGAGGAAACCACCGGTCTCGATTCTCTTAGCGACACAGAATTGGAGGAGCTTTTGTGGTCGAGTCGGTCTTATGATGAAAAAGAAAGCTCTAACCGAACTACCACTAGCGGGGCTTTAAAAGCCGCGGCCTCTCTTGCCGGCGCTAAGGGGATGAGTCACGGCGCTGCTTTTGCGGCCATGGCTGGAGCCACTCCTGCGACTAAAAATCTCCTCGCACGGGTCGATCGGCTTCCTTCAATCAAGGATCTGCCTCCCCGAGGCGGAGCAGATTCTTTCCGGCAGAAGATGCGCGTCGTTAATGCTCGCACTCTCTTCTTCTCAGTCCGCTACTACCTTATGGTACTCATCGCCCTGTATATCCTCGGGGTTATTGCGAGCCTCGCTATCCCTACCCTGATCGGGCGAGCTATCGACGAGGGCATTAAGCAAAATAATGTCTCCACCTTATTAACCCTCACCGGGATCGGTCTCCTGGCGGTGGTGATGAGCTGGCTAGCCACGATAGCATCCGAATTTCTCAGCGCTCGTACCGGCGAAAGCTTATTGTACGAATTGAGAATCCGCAGTTACAGCCACCTCCAGAGGCTTTCGCTTGGGTTCTACGAGAAGGTCATGTCGGGAGCCATCATTACTCGAATGACTACTGATATCGATGCCCTCAATGGATTCCTGCAGAATGGCTTCACCGTCTTCGTCGTCTCTTTGAGCACAATCGCCGGTATTGTTATTTTGCTCGTGGCCACATCGGTCAAACTCTCGCTGATTGCCGCTATTGGTATTCCACTTATTGCGGTAGCGACTGTGGTTTTTCGTTCCATCTCGTCCAAGCTGTACACCCAAGCACGGGAGGAAGTGTCGACGGTAAATGCGCATTTCCATGAGTCGATGTCAGGGTTGCGCACCGCCCAGCTTTTTAATCAAGAAGCTGAAGTTTTAAAGGATTTCGAACGCCAGGCCGCTCACTATCGGCGTACTCGCATCAAAGCCCAGACTGCGGTAGCCGTTTATTTTCCAGGTATTAACGCCACCACTGAGATCCTCAGTGCGAGCGTCCTTGGCGTGGGGGCTCTCATGGTTGCCGATCAAACGCTCTCAGCTGGTGTCCTCGTTGCTTTTCTGCTGTACTTGGAGCGCCTTTTCGGCCCCGTTCAGCATCTCTCGCAAGTATTTGATGCTTATCAACAAGCGGCGGTGGGTTTCCGTCGTATTTCTGATCTCTTGTCCACCGAAAACTCCGATGCGGCCGAGCAGCAAGAAGAGACGACTGATGCTCACCGTACCCTCCAGGTACAGCGATCGTACTCGAGTACAGATATCCGCCGTCTGGCTCGCGAGGCAATCGATTTTGAGCAGGTGAATTTCCACTACCGCGATGTTGACGAGGCCGCACTTAGCGATATCAATCTCCATATCGAGCCTGGAACCACCGTTGCCATCGTGGGGCCGACGGGGTCGGGCAAATCAACTCTGATTAAATTGCTTCTTCGCTTCTATGATCCTATCTCCGGGAGGATCAAGGCGGGAGCCCAGCCGCTTAGTGATTTACCCGTGGGATTGTGGCGCGAGACGATCGGTTTTGTGCCGCAGGAAACCTATCTATTCCACGGGACCATTGCCTCCAATATCGCCTACGGCAAGCCACAGGCCAGTCGCGCGGACATCACTCAGGCAGTGAAAAATGTTGGCGCCTTGAAGATCTTTGCCGCTCTTCCTGATGGTCTTGCTACCCCGGTGCGCGAGCACGGTCAGGGCCTGAGCTCCGGGCAACGCCAATTAGTGGCTCTGGCACGAGCAGAACTAGTCCAGCCCTCGATCCTCGTCCTCGATGAAGCTACAGCCACCTTAGATCCAGCCACCGAGAAGGTCATCGTCGAAGCCTCGCACCATGTGGCGCATACCCGCACTGCTTTTGTGGTAGCTCACCGGCTTGCAACTGCGGAGAATGCCGATCGAATCCTTGTGGTGGATAAGGGGCGTATCGTAGAAGACGGGAGCCATAACGAACTCCGCTCATCTGGGGGTACCTATGCCACACTTTGGAAGGTTGCGCGTTCTCAGAGTGAGCCCCCACTAACCCCGAAAGTGAAACCGCGCACATTGTAAGAAAAAAATAGCTATCGTCTATTAAATACGTTCCAGTTACAGTGACGAACGTGGACAATACCCCTAAGAATTCCTTAACTAAAAGAACTTCCCACAGAAATGAGGCGAGTACCTGCCGTGAGCAGCGCTAGTACTTTTGGCCAGAATCAATGGCTGGTCGATGATATGTTCCAGCAGTTCCAACACGACCCAGAGTCAGTTGATAAGGAATGGCGTGAACTATTTACCAAACAGGGTGGCCCCCGCCCTCAGACCGCTTCAAGTTCGCAGCGTACCTCCGACCAATCGAAGGTGACCGCACCCGATACACCTGATTCAGTAGCGACGAAAGCTGATCAGCACCGCGAAGCGGAGGTAAGTAAAGAGGCTAAGGATAAGGCCACCGCAAAGAAGCGCTCTCAATCCCCACTAGCGCGCGCCGCTGAGATGCCTACAGCGGGAGAGAGAACCCTCAAGGGCATATTCAAAGCGATTGCAAAAAATATGGATGAATCTCTAACGATTCCCACTGCCACATCGGTACGCGATATGCCTGTGAAGTTGATGTTCGAGAATCGCGCGATCATCAACGAGCACCTGCAGCGCACCCACGGCGGCAAGGTTTCGTTTACCCATATCATCGGTTATGCCCTCGTGAAGGCGATTATGGCTCACCCTGATATGAATAACTCCTATGCTGAGATCAATGGGAAACCCACCGTTGTCACCCCGGAGCATATTAATCTCGGTCTAGCTATAGATCTGCCCCAAAAGGACGGTTCCCGCGCACTTGTGGTCGCAGCCATCAAGGAATGCGAAAAGCTTGATTTTTCCACCTTCGTGGAAAAATACGAAGATATTGTCAAGCGAAGCCGAACAAATAAGTTAGGGATGGATGATTTTTCGGGAGTCACCGTTTCCCTCACAAACCCAGGCGGTATTGGCACTCGACACTCCGTCCCTCGCCTCACGCAAGGTCAAGGCTCCATTATCGGTGTCGGCTCGATGGACTATCCAGCAGAATTCGCAGGCGCATCCGTAGATAGGCTTGCGGAATTGGGTGTTGGCAAATTAGTGACCATCACCTCTACCTATGATCACCGCATTATTCAGGGCGCCGAGTCTGGTCACTTCCTCAAGACCATGAGCCAGCTCTTTATCGATGATTCGTTCTGGGATGAGGTTTTCTTCTCCCTCCACATCCCATATACCCCTATGCGCTGGGCCCAAGATCTACCCAATACTGGGGTGGATAAAAATACCCGCGTGATGCAGTTGATCGAAGCCTACCGTTCACGTGGACACCTTATCGCCGATACAAATCCCCTGCACTGGTCACAGCCTGGTATCCCCGTGCCAGATCATAGTGATCTTGTCATGGAATCCCACGGTCTAACTATTTGGGATCTTGATCGTACTTTCCACGTAGGCGGCTTCTCGGGTCAGGAATCCATGACTCTGCGCGAAGTGCTCTCGAAGTTGCGCAAGGCCTACACTCTAAAGGTCGGTGCGGAGTATACCCATATCTTGGACCGTGACGAGCGTACTTGGTTGCAAGAACGCTTGGAAAAGGGTATGCCCAAACCCACTAGTGCAGAGCAAAAATATATTATGCAGCAGCTCAATGCCGCCGAAGCATTTGAGAATTTCCTGCAAACTAAATATGTAGGCCAGAAACGCTTCTCTCTCGAGGGCGCCGAGGCGTTGATTCCGCTTATGGATTCCGCCATCGATACCGCTGCGGGCCAGAATCTCGACGAAGTGGTTATTGGCATGCCGCACCGCGGCCGGTTGAATGTGCTCTTTAATATTGTAGGCAAGCCATTAGAAACTATCTTCTCCGAATTTGAAGGAGATATCGAGGCCAAAGCAGCTGGAGGTTCCGGCGATGTGAAGTATCACCTGGGAGCCGAGGGCACACACTTACAAATGTTCGGCGATGGCGAGATCAAGGTAACCTTGACTGCCAATCCTTCCCACCTTGAAGCCGTTAACCCCGTGATGGAGGGTATTGCGCGCGCTAAGCAAGATTTGCTCGATAAGGGGGATCAAGGGTACACGGTTATGCCGCTGCTTCTCCACGGCGATGCTGCTTTTGCAGGCTTGGGCATTGTGCCAGAAACCATCAACTTAGCGCAGCTTCGCGGCTACACCGTCGGTGGCACCGTGCATATTGTGGTCAATAACCAGATCGGCTTCACCACTACCCCAGATTCCGGCCGCTCCTGCCTCTATTCAACCGATATGGCTAAAGCCTTTGGTTGCCCAGTCTTTCACGTTAACGGCGACGATCCAGAGGCTGTGGTGTGGGTCGGTACCCTCGCGACGGAATACCGGCGTCGATTCGGAAAAGATGTCTTCATTGACCTCATAGCCTATCGCCGCCGAGGCCATAATGAAGCTGATGATCCATCAATGACTCAGCCAAAGATGTACGAGCTCATCGACGGCCGCAAGACCGTGCGCGATCAATATATCGAGGATCTGCTCGGCCGCGGTGAACTATCAAAAGAAGATGCCGAGAAAGTCTCCCGCGACTTCCACGACCAAATGGAATCGGTCTTCAATGAGGTCAAAGTGGCCGAGAAGAAGGTCTTTACTCAGCAGGAGGGCATTACCAAGGCCCAGGAACTCCCTCGCGGGTTAACTACTAATATCTCCAAGGCAGAATTTGCCGAGATAGCAGAAGCCTACGGGCGCCTCCCTGAAGGCTTCACCCTGCACCCTCGAGTGGCGCCGGTAGCCCACAAGCGCGTGGAATCTATCTCAACCGGTGGCATCGACTGGGGTTGGGGCGAACTCATTGCCTTCTCCTCCTTGGCTAACTCCGGCAAATTAGTCCGTCTAGCAGGTGAAGATACTAGGCGCGGCACTTTCACCCAGCGACACGCGGTGGTTTACGATCCCCGGACCGCCGCGGAATTTAATCCTCTGCATGAATTGGCAGAATCCAAAGGCAACGGCGGTAAATTCCTCGTCTATAACTCTGCGCTCACCGAGTATGCTGGCATGGGTTTTGAATATGGCTACTCGGTTGGCAACCAAGAGGCCGTCGTGGCTTGGGAGGCGCAGTTCGGTGATTTTGCCAACGGCGCGCAGACCATCATCGACGAATATGTCTCATCTGGCGAAACAAAGTGGGGACAGACTTCCTCTGTGATCCTGCTGTTGCCCCACGGCTATGAAGGTCAGGGGCCAGACCATTCGTCTGGCCGGATTGAACGCTACCTGCAATTGTGCGCTGAGGGCTCCATGACCGTGGCCCAACCATCGACTCCCGCTAACTACTTCCATCTATTAAGGCGCCACGCCTTGGGTGGACTCAAACGCCCGCTCGTTGTATTCACTCCCAAGTCGATGCTGCGCATGAAGGCTGCAACCTCTGAGGTTTCTGAGTTCACCGAGATCACCACTTTTAAGTCAGTCATCAACGACCCACGTTTCTTTGATAAGTCCGGATCAACAGTCGGTGACACCTCGAGTGTGAAGACGATCTTGCTGGTATCCGGAAAGCTCTACTATGAGCTGGCGAAGCGAGCTGAGAAAGAGAGCCGCAATGACGTCGCTATTATACGTTTGGAGATGCTCCATCCCATCCCATTCAACCGTCTCAAAGAAGCTTTCGACGCTTATCCTAATGCGACTGAGATTCGCTTCTGCCAAGATGAACCCGCCAACCAGGGGCCATGGCCCTTCCTTAGTGCCCACTTACCTGACCTTATCCCAGGAATGTTGCCCTTGAAACGAGTATCGAGGCGCGCACAGGCATCGACCGCCACGGGCTTGTCAAAGGTGCACCAGGTAGAACAACAGGAACTCGTTGACTCAGCCTTCAGCGAATAGATCCGTCAGTAATTAAGGTGAGGGTGCCGTAATAAGCGGCACCCTCACCTTTTTGAATGGATTTTTATAAGTTGAAGTCGCCGCTATATCTATCTAGAAATTCCTCAGCCGCTTGGTGAGCAGAACCAACCTTCTGGGCGCGCTCGATGATGTCCTGCAAAGAATCGGTTGTGAGGACCCCAGAAACTGTATTGATTGCTCGCCTACTGCGACGATCTAAGTCCGAGGTTCGGTAGATCGGCATAATGTGCTCGGGCAGACCCGAGTCGGAGTCGACACATCCGAGCGCATTGGAGGGGTCTGTGGCAGTTGTATTATCAAGCAAGGTAGACATGGCTGCGGCGTAAACTATTTCCCGCTGCTCGTGAGGGTCAGTTATATCCCGCGCGAAACGCTGCCGTAAATCCTCTGCTAGACCTGAATTCCGCGCCTGGACTAGTGTTCCGGTACAACTAATCACGAGGTCTGCTGAGCCATAGCTGAGCCGATCCACGCCACTATAATAACCCGACTGATCCAAGCTTAGGATCGCCTGATGGCCGGCCCGTTCGAGGGCTTGTTCGTATAATTCTGCCAAGACCAGTGCCTCAGTGGTGTGGGGCTGGACGGCAACGATAATCACCCGATCGGGGCTCGCAGCCTTATTATTCGTAAAGTCAAAGGGATCGAGGTAACCATTACCGACCACATATCCTGCGCCTAGGGTGCTGAGCGCCGCGATCGCCGCAATCCCACGCTTAAGAGCTGCAGAGGGCACGATGGGGTCCTTTCCCTAGTTCGGGCGCTTATGAGTGAATTCGCTGATGAGATCACGTGCTTGGGGGGCTGTTGCCGGATCGCATAGGATATCGTATCTGCTGGCTACTATTTGGGTGGTAGACGCAAAGTCACGTTTGCCCCTTGAGGCCGCGTACTGGATGGCTGCCGCGCTGGTATAGAACACTGAACCTAGGAGGACGCCGAAGATTAGCGAGCTCGACCAATCGCCCGTGACCACTCCTAGAAGCGTTCCCATAAATAGGCCCACCCAGCCACCTGAGGCAAGACCGCTCAATAAAACTTTCGGCCATGTCAGGCGCCCCAGCACGTTTTCGCACTCCATTAAATCAACGCCGACGATTGAGACTGCACTGACATCGAACTCTTTATCCGAGAGCATATCGACGGCTGCCTGTGCCTGCGCATAGGTGCTAAAGGAGCCGACTGGCCACCCCTCGGGGATAGTTCTTTGCCGCCCATTCAGCTCAGGGTTGGGCCTCGAGAAAAAAGTCATACCTGTGTTCCTTGTCAGTTCGTTCAAGTCTAGAGTGGCTTGCGCAACACTCAAATACTGTTCACTATATCGCAGTTGTTCAGCGCCAGGATACGTGTTAGGGAGTGCCCTGGAGAAACAGCTACACTTATCAATTATGAGTGAAGTTACCCGAGTTTATGCTGGGCGCCTAGCGGGCATGATTGTTCGCGGTCCCGAAACTGATGCAATCGGTCGCGTGCGTGATGTCATTGTTAATATCCGGCCCTACGGACATACCTCCCGAGTGCTTGGTCTCGTGGTTGAAATGACCAATAAGCGCCGCATTTTTCTTCCCATGCTCCGGGTGGCCTCCATCGATCCTCATGAGATTATGCTGGTCTCTGGTTCGGTCTCACTGCGATCGTATAAGCCTAGGGCCGGTGAACTCGCTATCGTCGGCGATGTGATCGGGGCGAAGGTCCACGTGGATGATCCTGAATTGGAGCAGCTGCACTCTAAGCCGGTCGAGATTGCCGATGTGGAATTAGAGCGTACCCGTACTCGCGACTGGGCCATCTCTGCGGTGGCCGTGCTCAAGGAACGTGCCACTTTCGCTCGCCGGCCGGAACTGTTTGTGGTGCCGTGGAAGCACGTCCATGGTATCAGCGCTGCGGGTGTTGGTATGTCTGATGCCTTTGCTGAGTTGTTGGCGGAGTTCGAGGATATGCGTCCGGCAGATATCGCCTCGGTGCTCTATGACTTGCCCGAGAACCAGCGCACCACGGTCGCTACGGAGCTGGACGATGAGCGCCTCGCCGATATTCTCCAAGAGATGAGTGAGGATCGCCAGGCCGAGCTATTAGAAACTCTTGACATCGAACGTGCAGCTGATGTGCTCGAGGAAATGGATCCTGATGATGCTGCCGATCTGCTTTCTGAGCTCGACGATGAAAAAGCCGATGTCTTGCTCGAACTCATGGATCCTGAGGAATCAGCCCCAGTGCGGCGCTTAATGAGCTTTAGCCCCGACACGGTAGGTGCGCTGATGACTCCAGAACCTTTGATCCTCAGCCCTCAAACGACCGTCGCTGAGGCGCTCGCCCAAGCCCGCAACCCTGATCTTCCTACCTCCCTATCCTCTATGGTCTTTGTGGTGCGACCGCCCACCGCCACCCCGACGGGGACTTATTTAGGTTCTGTGCATTTGCAGCGGCTGCTCCGTGAACCCCCGTCGATGCTCGTTTCTGGCATTTTGGATCCGGATCTACCGCCCCTTTATGCTGATGATTCCCAGGAAACTGCGGCGCGCTATTTTGCTACCTATAACTTGGTCTGCGGACCTGTGCTGGATAACGATAACCACCTACTGGGAGCGGTGGCAGTTGATGACCTTCTCGATCACTTATTGCCGGAAGATTGGCGTGATTCGGGTATCCGCCCCGATTCGACCATTGTGAAAGGAGACCTAGCGCATGGCTGAGTTAGATACCCCACGGCTGCCCGGGAAAAAGAGGCTTTTCAGACTCGATGACGATTCCATTGGCGCCTACGCTGAGCAGGTCGCCCGCTTTTTTGGTACCGGCAGTTACCTGATGTGGCAGACGGTTTTCGTCGCTATCTGGATCGTGCTGAACCTCGGTGCCTTCTGGTGGCAGTGGGATCCCTATCCCTTCATCTTGCTGAACCTGGCATTTTCCACGCAGGCAGCCTACGCGGCGCCGCTGATCTTGCTGGCACAGAACCGACAAGAAGATCGTGATCGTGTTTCTCTCAATGAAGATCGCCGCCGTGCTTTTGAAACCAAATCGAATACCGAATATATTACCCGCGAGCTCGCTGGCTTGCGTCTAGCGCTGGGTGATATGGTCACTCGTGATTATCTGCGGCACGAATTGGAAGATCTTCACACCATGATCGAACGCATTGAAGCTAAGCTGGACGATGAAGCCGCTGAACGGACTGCATACCGCCATCAGCAGGGACTCGATGACGCACACCACGATCTTAGTGACCCGATTCAGGGGCGCACGAGTGAGCGTCGTTAAGCAAAATACGAGGGGAAGTACTTAGAAAAATAATGACCACTATTACTGAGCATGACGTGCGGCAGGCGCTCTCGCGCGTAGAAGATCCCGAAATTGGTAAGCCGTTAACAGAACTCGGCATGGTGAAATCTATCGCCCTCAGTGGCGTAGACGTTGAGGTAGAAATATACCTCACGATTGCTGGGTGTCCGATGAAAAACCTGTTGGTGGAAAACTCACGCGCTGCCATCGCAGATCTTCCGGGCGTTGGTGAGATCACCGTGACTACCGATGTCATGGATGATGAACAGCGCAAGAGCCTGCGGCAGCAGTTACGCGGCGATACCCACGAGCCGGTGATTCCCTTTAGCCAACCTAACTCCACAACCAGAGTCTTTGCCGTCTCTTCTGGCAAGGGGGGCGTGGGCAAATCCTCGATGACCGTTAACCTTGCAGCCGCACTAGCTGCTCGCGGATTGCGGGTCGGGGTGCTTGATGCCGATATATACGGGCACTCAATACCGGGCATGCTCGGGTGCACCGATCGTCCTCATGCCGTAGACGAGATGATCATGCCGCCCATGGCTCATGGCATAAAACTCATTTCGATTGCACACTTTGTTGAAGGTAATGCCCCTGTGGTGTGGCGCGGCCCGATGTTGCACCGCGCCATTCAGCAGTTCCTTGGAGATGTATTCTGGGGTGACCTCGATATTTTGCTTCTCGACCTTCCCCCTGGAACTGGCGATATCGCCATTTCGGTAGCCCAACTCCTCCCCAATGCCGAGCTCCTCGTGGTGACAACCCCACAGAGCGCCGCGGCTGAGGTGGCCGAGCGCGCCGGGACTATCTCGTTGCAAACCCAGCAGAAGCTCGCGGGTGTCATCGAGAATATGAGTGCCATGATTTTGCCCGATGGATCGACGTTAGAAGTCTTTGGCTCAGGTGGAGGCGAAGAGGTCTCGCAGCGCATCTCGACGCTTACTGGAACGAAGGTTCCGCTTCTCGGATCGGTTCCGTTAGATCCTCAGCTTCGCGAGGGAGGCGATCACGGCACCCCCATTGTGCTTGCCCACCCCGAGTCCCCCACTGCGGTAGCGATCAAGGCTATTGCAGATCAGCTCGTTCTTCGACCTGAATCACTTGCCGGTAAGCCCTTAGGCCTTGGGGTGACTCGGCACGACTAGAAATCTCCTATCCCCTGCCTGATTGGATAGGGGCTATAGGACATCATCCCAGCTAAAGTCCCGGTTTCTCGGGCCGGATACCGCGTTATTGGGTATATCGGCCTGGGAGGCTTGACGGTCGGGACTAAGTTCGGTGCGTGCGGCACTAGTTGGCGAATCAAGCTCACCGAGCTGTTTCTTCAGGTCGAGAGAATCGATGGCCTCAGAATCTCCGTCAAAGAGCACTTTAGTTAATGCGGCTTTGGGACCCATTCGCTGCAAACCAGCGATCTGGTTAATGGGAGCACGGAAATCTTCGAATTCCTCCAGGTACTCCCCATTTAGTTCAGCTTTAGCATTATTGATGGCGCGGCGAGCAGCAAAAATAGCAGCACGGGCATCCTCAATGACGCCTGGGAGCTTTTCGGGGCCAATGAAAATCATAGCGAGGATGAGAATCCAGAAAATTTCTCCCCAACCAATTGAGCTAAACACTTAAATAACCTTACCCTGCATGTGCGCTATTTCCATCTCATCAGCCGAATCTTTGACATCTTCGATCGCAAGGGATGCTGATCCGACTCTACACAGTCAGCAATTTGATGCAGGCGTCTCATTAGCTCCGAGCTGGCTTCCAATGATTGGCAACAAGAATTGCGTAGGCGCTGCGATGCTAGCCGTTGTTTCTCTACTTCGAGACGACACTCGTGGCAGTGAACTAGATGTATATGGGCTCGGTGTGTGGCAGCGGGACACAACTCGTTATCTGCCAAGGCAGCTATGGCCTCAGGATTGAGATGGTCAATCGCTGATAACTTTCGGACTTGGGAGGAAATATCAAATGTTCTGGAACGCTGCGGCTTGTCTCGTTGCGCCATAGCCCACCAGCTTTCTCGATTCGAATCACAGGTTTATAACCTAGAGGTCATAAGTGGAACGAACCGCATATGCCGTTAGTTCCCCACTGTCCACTATAAGAGAAAGACTCGCCATATGGTTGTGGCGAGTCAGTGTTTAGAGTTTAGTGTTTAGCATTAGCTGCGAATGAGCAATTGCGCATCAGCGTCAACTTCAGCCTTCGCCTCCAGCATCGCTCGCAACTGACTCCTGCCCCGGTGGATACGCGAACGCACAGTGCCCATCTTGACGCCCAAAGTTGCGGCTATCTCCTCGTAGCTCATACCCACCACGTCGCAGAGCACTACTGCCACTCGAAAATCGGGGGCCAGTGCGTCGAGCGCTTCCTGCAAAGCTGGGTCAAGGTTGGCCACGTTATAGGCTTGTTCAGGGGTCATATCGGTTCCCGGAACTCGCTCGTAGTCCTCTGGTAGAGCTTCCATGCGGATTTTCGTGCGGCGCCGCACCATATCTAAAAAGAGGTTAGTAGTAATACGGTGCAACCAGCCCTCAAAGGTACCAGGTTGATATTTATCCAGGGAACGGAAGACTCGCATAAAGGTTTCTTGGGTGAGATCCTCAGCATCATGTTGACTGCCACTGAGTCGAAAGGCGAGCCGGTATACGCTGTCCGCATGCTCAGAAACGAGATCGCTCCAATCTGGCATGGAACCTACGCCTGCATCAAAGGCCGCGGTTCCGGAAAGGTCCGCAGCATAAGCGCCGGCATCAGTCGGGCGAGGCGTTGTGGTCATGTGGTCTATTGTTCCCGAACTGTCTTCAAAAAGCCAGATAGAACTCTGTGAATTAGCTGGGAGAGCGAGAATATCTAGGATGTGGAGAAAGGGGGTGACTATATCAACACTCCATCGAAGCTCCGAGGGGAAGTTGAACTATAGAGTATCGGTGTTTTGCGAAGGATAAAACAGTCGAGAAACTCTATGCTTAAAGGTGTGACTGAAGAACTACGCTCCTATATCGAAGCCATTAGCCCTGCCGATACTACCCTCGAGCTAGCCTACGAGACGGCCGAGGAATTTGGGCTCAGTGCGCCCGATATCCACATCGGTCAATTATTGAGCACCCTAGCAGCCACGAGTAAAGCTCAAGGGGCCATCGCTATTACCCCCGCGAGCGCGGTCGTCGGTTACTTCTTGCTGCAGGGAATGAATTCTCAGGGCACTCTCACCTGCATCGACCCGGAGCCAGAATATCACCGGCGCTCCGCTGAGATCTTCCGTAATGCATCCTTCTCCCCCACTAGAGTGCGCTTTTTACCATCCCGCCCTCTCGATGTCATGGGGCGCCTAGCTAAAAAGTCTTATCAAATTATTTACGGAGAAGTATCCCCCATTGATGCGAGAGCTCTTATTAGTGCCTCGCTCCCCCTTTTAAGTGCAGGTGGGAGTGTAATCATCCCCGATATCCTGCTCGACGGTACCCCCAGCGACCAGACGCGACGCGACCGAGAAACTGTAGCTGCCCGCGACCTGCAGGACTACCTCAATTCGCTGGAGTCAGTTCAGGTCACCAGGCTTCCCCTAGGTGCCGGCCTAGTCATCGTGACTGTGCAGTAGTCAAAAAATCCCGCCCCCCAAATAATTTTTGAGTGGGGCGAGATTCCTCTTCTCATGTGATCTTTAAACGACTACATTCTTTCCTACAACAACAACCCCGCCGGGACTAATGGCGAAGCGCTCTGCATCCCGCTGATGGTCCACACCAATGAGCGTTCCGTCCGTAACTACCACGTTCTTGTCGAGGATAGCATGGCGCACGACAGCCCCCTTACCGATGCGAACTCCCGGCATTAGAACCGAACCCTCCACCGTGGCTCCCTCCTCGACTATGACACCGGTCGATAGCACCGAGTTGCGAACCGTAGAGGCCGAAATAATGGAGCCCTGGGCCACCATCGAGGATTGCGCGATGCCGCCTTGCACAAATTTAGCTGGAGGTAATTCCGTCAGGTCAGTTGAGCGGATCGGCCACTGCTGGTTATACAGGTTAAAGATCGGGTGAACCGAGATCAGATCCATATGAGCCTCGTAGAAGGCATCGATGGTACCCACGTCACGCCAGTATCCCCGATCACGATCCGTGGATCCTGGAACTATATTGTTCGTAAAGTCATAAACGTGTGCATCTCCGCGCTCAACAAAATACGGAATGATATCCCCGCCCATATCATGCTCGGAATTTTCGTTGATACCGTCCTCCCGTAGAGCTTCAACGAGGGCGTCCGTAGTGAATACATAATTGCCCATTGAGGCAAAGGTGACGTCTGGATCGTCGGGTACAGCTGGAGGGTTCTCGGGCTTTTCCAGAAATTCCGTAATATTTCCTGCCTCATCGGCTTGAATGCAGCCAAAAGCACTGGCCTCAGATCGGGGCACCCTGATACCAGCTACAGATACAGCTTTGCCGGAGGCGATATGCTCGTCGACCATTTGCTCCGGATCCATGCGATAAACGTGATCAGCGCCAAATACCAGCACATAATTAGGGCGTTCATCGTAGATGAGATTCAGTGACTGCAAAATTGCGTCCGCTGAGCCCCGGTACCAGTGCTTGCCTCGACGCTGCTGCGCCGGCACCGACGCAATATACTGAGCGGTCGGGCCATAAAATTGCCACGCTTGTGAGATGTGACGATCTAGCGAATGAGATTTGTATTGAGTAAGAATGCAGATCTTCATATAACCGGCATTGACCAAATTGGACAAAACAAAATCGATCAATCGGTAAGTGCCGCCGAAGGGAACGGCAGGCTTAGCGCGGTCTTCAGTCAGAGGGAAGAGACGTTTCCCTTCTCCGCCGGCCAAGACGATGGCAAGGACATTATTTTGACTTTTCACAGTGTCTAATTTAATGCGAAAGTTCTACCACCGTTAGGGTATTGAGAAAAATGCGATCCACGCCACCTTTCAAATACTCAGCGCCCTAGCCTCATTGCCACTACCGTTATCTTTATGAAAGTCGCACTATTAACTAAAGAATATCCACCGGAGATTTATGGAGGTGCTGGCGTCCACGTAGCAGAGCTCACTCGCTATATGCGAGAGATCGTACCCGTAGACGTACACTGCATGGGGGCACCCCGTGACGAGGACAATGTTTTCGTCCACAGCGCCGATCCTGGCCTGCGTGATGCGAATCCGGCTATCCAGACCCTTTCAACAGGTCTCTATATGGCCGAAGCCTGCCGCGATGCTCAGGTCGTACATACTCACACCTGGTACACGGGTTTAGGAGGACATCTCGCTTCCCAGCTACACAATATTCCCCACGTTGTCACGGCTCACTCACTCGAGCCCGATCGCCCGTGGAAACGCGAACAACTCAATGGTGGATATGATATTTCGTTGTGGTCCGAACGTAATGCGATGGAGTATGCTGATGCAGTCATTGCGGTGTCACAGAAGATGAAAGAAGCTGTCCTCGAAGCGTATCCGCGTGTCGATGCCGCCAAGGTTCACGTGGTTCTTAACGGAATCGATACCACTGTGTGGCAGCCGCGCCCAGCCTTTGAGGGTACTTCTGTTCTACACTCCTTGGGTGTCGATCCTACTCGCCCGATCGTCGCCTTTGTGGGGCGCATAACGCGGCAAAAGGGGGTGGAACATCTCGTGCGGGCGGCGGCCCACTTTGACCCCGAGATTCAGCTGGTACTCTGTGCCGGTGCCCCCGACACCCCCGAGATAGCCAGCCGGATTTCCACTCTGGTCACTGAATTACAGCACCAACGAGCTGGAGTATTTTGGGTGCAGGAAATGCTGGACAAACCTAAAATTCAGGAAATTCTAAGCGCTGCTGACGCCTTTATTTGTCCCTCCATCTATGAACCCTTGGGAATTGTTAATCTTGAGGCGATGGCCTGCGGTACCGCCGTGGTGGCCTCAGATGTCGGCGGCATCCCCGAAGTCGTAGCCGATGGTCAGACAGGCCTCTTAGTGCATTACGATCCAGCCGATACCACGGCCTTCGAGCGCGATCTCGCCGCAGAAGTTAATGCACTCATAGCCGACCAAGAGCGGGTCAAAGCCTTCGGCCTGGCGGGGCGTACACGCGCCGTGGAGCTTTTTTCTTGGGACAAGATAGCCACGCAGACGGTGGAAATCTATCGCTCCCTCCTTTAGTGTCGATATCTGCAGTCGTGGGCTTTTGCTACTACGCTGGGAGGCATAACAGCCTTCGTCAACTGGCAGGAGCCCACAACAATTATGTATCGCCCCGAACTGCATATCCACCCTGATCACGGCATTCTGGACGCCCCCGCTGGAGCGCTGTACGACGGCACCTACTGGCATCTTTTCAACCAATACCGTCCAGATCCCACCCAACCCTCTAGGTGGGCCCACTTAGTTTCTTCCGCCACAGCTTTCGATTTCGAAATCTGCACCGATGTACTCGCCTCCACCAAAGACCACGAATCCATCCGGGCTGGCTCGGTAGTAACAACGGGCGATTCCACCACCTTCTACTACACTCACGTGGTGGGCAATGAGCGCACTATTAAGGCCGCCCGAGTCGATGACCTAGGCGAAACAATCGCGGACTTAGATGATGATGACCTCATCCTGGACGAGCATATTGTTGATATAGGAACAGTTGTCGCTAACCAGGAAGGGTTGTCACGTTTTCGTTCTCCCTGCGTGATTCCGGTGGATAGTGGATATCTGATGGTCGCGGTGGCGGGTTCATCCTCAGATCCTGTACTCGTCGTTCTAGATTCCGCTGATGGCCAACACTTTAAGATGCGCGGGCCGTTGACGATTCACGGCGATTCTGGCATTGCTTCCACATTTGTGGTGGCGCCTCGTATTTTCCAACTTCGCGATGAAATAGATCAGCATCTGTACGATATCCTGCTCGTCACGATCGACGAGAACGGCAGAGATATTGCGGGCTGTCTTGTGGGAAAGCTCAATGGTACCTCGTTCGAGGTGGCGAAGCCTTTCCAGCGCATGGATTATGGACACGATTTCGGACGCCCCCGAACTGTAAACTGGGCACCCGATGCCGACAATAAAGAGCACACTGTGATCTTTGGCCTTCTTAATAGTGCCTCCCGCCAGGATGACGGGAGCGCGCACCTGAGTTTCCGCGCTGAAGGGTGGGCGAACTGCCTCAGCCTCGCGCGCGAGATTACCCTTCAGGGGGGCCATATTTACCAGACCCCTACGAGCGGCATCATCGCTGCCATTGAGGAATCAGATCGTGCCTCTATGTGGACGGGTATTAGCGAGATTCCTCGTGGCGAACATCAAACCATCACCGTTCTAGATATTAACGATCAGATTATATGCACGATCACTCATTATGGTGATCACATCACCTTAGATCGCTCGATGAATCCGAACCACGCGGGCGATGCAGTCGCTAGCGCACCTCTTCTTTATGATGCAACGAGCTCGATGACAGTCATCATTGATGGCTCAACAGTGGAAGTATTCGGCAACGGTGGACAAGTAGCCATGGCTAGCCGAGTTTACTTTGACGGACCCACCACGCGATTCGTTCTCCACAACTCGGAGCAGGTAGAGGTTGAGAGATCCACCCTTATTAAACCCTTGCCAGAGATCTTTCCGGCTTAGGGCTGTATTTTTCGAAGCCGTGTGATGGTTGCGCTTGCTGTAACCATCATGACCGGGTCTAAAGAGGAGATGCGCGCTTCTAAATCTGCGGGTGGAATATGACGTGCTGATGGACTCATACCAATCTGGGCAGCGATGCACTCCTGGTCTAGACGCATCGAGAATTCGACCTCGTGGCCTTCATCCGCCACGTCAAAATATTTAGCTGACTGTTCGAGCATCCGATGGATTTTATCTTTTTCCACTCGCAAAATCCCGAGCGGTTCTCGCAGTTCCTGCAAATGATTCGGGTTAGGGCTTAAAATCACTACTTCACCGTTAGTCTTAAGTACACGCGAGAACTCCTGGGGGTTACGCGGCGCAAAAACAACGGCGATAGCGTCAATACTCTGTGGTCTGATAGGCAGAGTTTTCCAAGCATCAGCCACGACGGCACCAACGCGAGGGTGACTCTTCGCCAGTGCCTTAGCCGCGGGGGTGGAAATATCGAGACCCACCCCTCGGGAGTCGGGGATCGAATCTAAGATATGGGAAAGGTAGTAACCGGTACCCGCTCCAATCTCGAGAATGACTGGTTCACGAGCTTCAACTCCGGATAGGGCTTCGTCGATCCCGGTCGACACCGTCTCGACGAAAGGAGCGAAATGGCCTAACGCGAGAAAGCTTTCACGGGCTCGCACCATCGCTAGATCGTCTCCATGGTGTCGAAGACCAGATCCTCCAACTAAGGAAACATAGCCTTGTTTGGCCACATCATACGTGTGTCCGCTCTCTGATGATAAGTAGCGACCGTTCTCGCTAAGAAATAGTCTGGTTCCATCTTCTGGATCGGCGAGAACGTCGACGATATGGGAGAGCATTGCAGTATCCAGTCTGAATAAGAGAATGTTGCTAAAGAAATGAGGTTCCGCTTCCCCTGTTAGCGGAACCTCTAGGTGGGATGGTCTAGCTACCTACTGCGGCTAGATGTTCAGCGAGCTCTGCAGCCTCACTGTCATTGAGCTCGATAACAAGACGCCCACCACCATCGGTGGGAATTCGCATGACAATCTTGCGATTTTCTTTGACTACTTCCATCGGACCATTACCCGTACGGGGTTTCATGGCTGCCATATTCTCTCTCATTCTTTTTTATTTCAGTCCTAGTATTTAAGTCTACCTTAAAGGTCAATACAAAATACAGATCTCACATGAAAATACGGAGTAAAGAGCAGGTTTAAATTACTCTGGTATATCTTTATCGGTTGCCTGCGGGAGCTCTGTTAAGGAAGAAGTGTGAGATAGCTGGTCAAATAGCTCCCGTAATACCGCGTCAACCTCACGCTTGTCGTAGCCCGGAACCCCATCGTGGAACTGAAGACCTGCAGGATTACGCTCGCCAATAGCGCGCTTATTTACTGCAGTGACATCAACATCAACTTCAATAGGTTGCGGCTTAAAGGCTGCGCCGTCGCGTTTTTTCAGAACCAGATATATGATTCCCGAGGCGGCAATAGTCAGGACCAGCAGCAGTGCAACCATGATAATAACGGTGGTAACAGCAACCATGTTCATAGTTATATCCTACCCCTCGTGCCCTGCCAGTTCGCATAACGTGTCTACAGCCACAGAGGCTTAATCATAATCATTGAGAGGGGGACGCATATCCACCTCACAGAGTCCTGCCTTGGCCAAAATAGCCTGTGCCACGTCCTCAGCTACACCTTGCACTTGCTCCAAGGGGCGGTTTCGATGAACGCGCGGAGGCAAGGCTACTTCAACGATATGGGAAGCGTCTATAAGCAGGCCTATCTCCACCCCGTAGCCTGAAATAAAGGAAACTCGGCGGACAAAGTCCCGCCGCACCGCGTACTCCCCGGCCAACGGCTGGGCAATATGAGCTAGATGCGGGAAAAGGATACGCATCAAAGGTTTTGCACACAGTTCCGTTACCCGGCCTCCCCCGGTAGAATAACCGAGGTAAGTACGCTGATAGTTGGCCTTAACGAGGTCTACTGATGGATCGGCGAAAGGTTTAGCTAGCGAGTTCACTGATTCTGAGGTGAGTCCTCGGACATCGGCATCGACAAAAACGATGACAGGACTTAAGGCGGCCGCCACCCCACGCCATAAAGCCTCCCCCTTGCCTGGCCGCGGTGGGATATCGCTGAGAACCTCACGCCAATTTATCACCTGCGCACCAGCTATCCGCGCACGCTGGGCGGTCTCATCGGTGGAATCTGAGTCAATGACGAATACATTGCAAGCCTGCGAGCCGAGGGCAGCACCCACCACATCAGCAATGGTATCTTGCTCATTCAGGGCGGGAATTACTACATCAAAGTCACTCATACCAGGCCTCTCGTCGCGCGTAACGGCGGCTGTATGCCCGCAATGGCTGCGGTCATACGTATAGTATCAATGGTTTCAGCTACCTCATGGGCCCGAAAGCAGGCTACTCCCCGCTCTGCAGCCCATGCTGTTGCAGCTAGAGTCCCAGCGACTCGCTGTTTAACAGGGCGATCTAGAGTTTCTCCAACAAAATCTTTATTACTCAAAGCCATAAGTACCGGCCAGCCTGTTGCCACGAGCTCATCAATGCGGCGTAGTAGCTCCAGGCCGTGATAAGTATTTTTACCGAAATCATGCGTGGGGTCGATAAAAATTTTGTCCTCGGGAACCCCTAAATCTACTGCCCTCGTTGCCAGCGAGGTAGTTTCAGCGATGACATCGGATACAAGCTCATCAAAGTGCACGCGGTGAGGGCGCGTGCGCGGGATAGCCCCACCTGTATGGGAGCATATATAACCTACTCGAAAGTGGCCTGCCACCTCGATCAACTCAGGGTCGTGGCCCGCCCACGTATCGTTGACCAAAGTAGCCCCATTTTCGATCGCAACCGCAGCCACCTCAGCTCGCCACGTATCCACGGATATGGTGATATCTGGAAACCGGTCATGAATCCTCGCAATAAGCGGTACCACGCGGTCAATCTCTTCAGCAGGACTGATCACCTCCCCTGGCCCCGCCTTGACTCCCCCTATATCCACAATGCGCGCACCCTGGTCGACCACCATAAGGGCACGATCAAAGGCACGATCAACATCGTGAGTTGCTCCTGCATCATAAAAAGAATCGGGGGTGCGATTAATGATGGCCATGACAATGGCGATGGACGAATCGCGGGGCGCAAAAGCACTGCGTATTGGAGGTCGAGAAGCCGAAATCACAATTTACTGCTCCGCAGCAGCGTGGTATGCACGGATATGAGCGACAGCTTCAGCAACCGAATCCGTTACTAGGAAGAGATCCATATCCGATTCACTAATGACTCCTGCATCAACCATGCGGCTACGCATCCAGTCCACTAAACCAGCCCAAAATTCCGTCCCGAGTAGCACAATAGGATAGTTCGTTACCTTGCCAGTCTGCACCATGCATAGAACTTCAAAAAGCTCATCCATTGTTCCCAAACCGCCTGGCAGGCATACAAATCCTTCAGAGTACTTCAGAAACATAGTTTTGCGGGCGAAGAAGTACCTAAAATGAACACCCATATCTACATAGTCATTCATGCCCTGCTCATGGGGAAGCTCGATACCCAAGCCCACGGATAGACCCTCGGCGTCACTGGCACCCTTATTGGCTGCCTCCATGAGGCCTGGGCCGCCACCAGTGATGACGGCATAGCCGGCCTCTACTAATTCCTGGCCAACTTCTTCGCCCAGGCGGTACCACGGATGCTCGGCCTGCATCCGTGCAGAACCAAATACAGCTACTGCCCGGGGAAGCTCACTAAGGACATCGAAACCAGTGATGAATTCACTCTGGATACGCAAGACCCGCCACGGATCGGCGTGTTTCCAGTCGTGATTTGCCCCGACCTCAAGGAGCCGCTGATCATAGGTAGAACCAGGCTGGTTCATGGAGTTCTTCAGCAGCACTGGGCCACACATCATACGTTCTTTTTTTTCCATGTCGTCCAGATTAGATGAGGCTTTATAACTTTGTCGCACACTTAGGCCACCAAATAGCGCCTCAGTACCTCAGCAAGTTCAGTAATCATCTCCACTGGGCATTGTTCATCCTTCTTGTGGCAGAAACTGGGGTCGCCAGAACCAAAATTCACAGCGGGTATCCCTAGCTCGCTAAAGCGTGCAACGTCTGTCCATCCGAATTTGGCGCGCGGTTCTTGCCCCGTGGCAGCGATAAGGTCTTGGACCACATGCTGGTCCAAACCTGGGCGTGCACCAGGAACGGCGTCGTCGATCTCGTAGTCCACAGAATCTGGGAGATCTAGAACCTCAAGGAGGTGCGCCATTGCTGCATCAAGATCACGGTGCGGAGCAAATCGGTAATTGACGTATAGCCACGCTTCATCAGGGATCGTATTGGTAGCCACCCCCGACTCACAGTGCACGATATTCAGACCTTCGTGGTAGTAACACCCATCAACGTCGACCTCGCTGGCTTTATAGGCAGCAATATTTGCAATCACGGGGGCTAGAAGGTGCATTGCATTCAAGCCTAACCAGCTCCGTGCAGAGTGCGCGCGCACCCCTCTCGCGCTCACCTTAAGCCGAATCGAGCCCTGGCAACCTGCCTCAATAATGGCTTCTGATGGTTCTCCCAAAAGCGCGAGATCACCTCGTAGCCATTCGGGGTGCTGCTCGGCGATAAACTTTAGGCCATTGTAGCGCTCCGCTACCTCCTCGGCTTCGTAACAGACCAAGGTCAGATCGTATTTAAGATCAGGTGATTGGCTGAGGGTGGCAAAAGTGTGGGCATACACTGCTAGCCCCGATTTCATATCGACACTGCCTAAACCAAAGAGGGTATCGCGGCCGCGTGAGTCCAACCCCCTTCGTGCGGGTAGGTTCTCGGCTGGGGGCACAGTATCTATGTGGCCGGCGAGGATGACCCTCGCCGGTAAACCGCGATTGGTACGTGCCACGAGACTGTTACCTAAGCGCAAAACTTCAACGTCTGGCAGTTTCCGGAGAGAACCTTCTAATTCATCTGCGAGAGCTTCTTCGTGATGGCTGGGGCTCGGAATATTCATCAAAGCCTCAGTTAATTCGACAGGGTCCATGCTGAGATCAATCATAGGTTTTAGTGTAGACCGTCATGAGTCGGAGGCAGCTGAGACGGTTTTATTTCTCAAGCTTTCAGCCACTAAAGTTAGGCGCATGCTAAAACACGGTGCAACGGGCGTTGGTATCGCAAATATTTCGATGGATGGGGATGTCTTAGATGTTTGGTTCCCCTCTCCGGCACTTATCGATCCTGCTTCTTATAGCGCTGGCACGGAACGTCTTGGAGCCCAGGATCTCCCTGTGCGGCTGCTCAATCTGGTGAAGCTTGATAATGACCGCATGGTTGAGCAAGTAGCTGTTCGCACTGTCATTCGCGATCTCAGTTTAGAACCTCAAGATCCTTATGACGTGTATCTGCGGCTGCATCTACTCTCCCACCGCTTGGTCGAACCCAATACGATTAATATGACGCAGGCCTTGGAAAAGCTCTCCGTGGTGGTGTGGACTAACAAGGGTCCGTGTCTGCCCGATAATTTCGAATTCATGCGCACCTCACTGCGCTCTCGGGGTTTGATCCACGTCTACGGTATCGATCCTTTGCCGCGCATGGTGGACTATGTGGTGCCATCCGGTATCCAAATTTCGGAGGCAGAGCGGGTACGTTTGGGGGCTTACCTGGCCCCTGGAACTCGCGTTCTGCGGGAGGGCTTTGTCTCCCATAACGCTGGTACGCTCGGCGCGTGCACCGTTGAAGGGCGCATCTCCTCAGGCACTGTTATCGATGCTGGGTGCACGTTAATGCTCTCGTCATCTCTGATGAGCTCCAAGCCACAGCCCATGCGCATTGGAAAAAACTGCACCTTCGGAGTAAGCAGTTCGGTTCTGGGTCTCGACCTTGGCGATCGCTGCCATATAGGTCATAAAGTCGTCCTCGAGCCTGGCACTCTCCTCCGCTTTGCCGATACTGGTGGCATCGCACCCGCTCAGGTCATTGCCGGGCAATCCGACTGGTCGATCACCATGCATCCGGACTACCGGGAACCATTTGCGGAAAAAATCGCCTCCTAAAGTATTTTCGGTTCGGATTTATTAGTCTCCGCAGCAAGCGGGATACTAGAGTATTCCCTATGGAAAATCCCCCTTCAACAACGACAGCGACCAAGAGTTTAGGTAAAGGCTTAAAAACCCGACACCTAACCATGATGGGTCTAGGATCCTCAATCGGTGCCGGACTCTTTCTTGGTACCGGCGTAGGAATTCAAGCCGCCGGGCCCGCGGTTATTCTCGGCTATATATTTGCAGGCATCATCGTTGTGCTTTTCATGGAGATGCTCGGCGAGATGGCCGCCGCACGCCCGACCTCGGGATCCTTCTCTGTCTACGCCGAACAAGCCTTCGGACACTGGGCTGGATTCTCCTCCGGGTGGCTCTATTGGTTTATGCTCACCATGGTTATGGGGGCAGAAATGACCGGGGCCGCGGCAATTATGGGAGAGTGGTTTGGAGTCGCCCCGTGGATTCCTGCCCTGATCAGCGTGGCTATCTTCGCTGTCATCAACTTGGCGCACGTGAAGGGATTCGGTGAATTCGAATTTTGGTTTGCCCTCATCAAAGTCGCCGTCATTATACTTTTCCTTATTGTGGGCGTACTGCTCGTATTTGGGTTACTACCTGGTACTGAGTACGTGGGCATGCGCAATATACTTGGCAACGGTTTTATGCCTAATGGCTTCGCCGGGGTAGCCACAGGCCTTCTAGCTGTAGCCTTCGCTTTCGGTGGAGTAGAAATTATCACAATTGCAGCGGCCGAATCCGAAGATCCCGCCTCCTCCATATCGACCGCCGTCCGCTCCGTCATCTGGCGTATATCGTTATTCTATCTCGGCTCGGTGCTCGTTATCATCGCCTTATTGCCATTTGAGAGCATTACTGGAGCTTCTAACGCAGCCGAATCACCATTTACCATTATTCTGGGCCTGGCCAATATTCCCTATGTTGTAGGTTTCATGGAGGCCACGATCGTTTTGTCGCTCCTGAGTGCCTTTAATGCGCAAATCTATGGGACCTCCCGCCTCATCTTCTCCCTCGCGGAACGCGGCAATGCACCTCGAATCCTTGGTGTTATCAGTAAACAAGGGGTGCCGATGAACGCGGTGATCCTCTCAATGTTCTTCGCCTTTGGCTCTGTCGGTTTGCAGTTCTGGAACCCGCCAGGATTGCTCACATTCCTGCTCAATGCCGTAGGTGGCTGCTTGATCGTCCTCTGGGTCATGATCGCAGCCAGCTGGATGAAACTGCACCCCGAACTAGTTCGAAATAATGAAATCACCAAAGTGCGGATGCTAGGCCACCCGTGGAGTGCGATTATCTGCCTGGCCATGCTAGCCACACTCGTAGGATTAATGCTGATAGACGAAAGCGCACGAGGACAAATTTGGTCCGTCGCTATTATCTTTGCGCTGACAGTCCTCGCGAGCTTTATCACTAAAAAATCATCAGCATCGAAAGGACTCTAGCACCCATGACTGCATTCACCGCTACTGGTTTAGCCACCATCTATGAAGACGGAACCGTCTTAGATGCTTGGTTCCCCAACCCAACCATGACCGACACACCTGAGTCACCGGGTACGGTCCAGCTTGCTGATGCCCCGGATGAATTTACTAATCTTCTTGTTTTTGATCCAGATCGTCGTACCACCCGAGTAGCTATCCGTACGACGATTGAGAACCTCGACGAGGCACCAATCGATGCCTATGATGCCTATCTGCGCCTGCATCTGCTCTCCCACCGTTTAGTTAAACCGCACGGACAAAACCTTGATGGCATTTTCGGTCTCCTGGCCAATGTGGTGTGGACTAATTTTGGCCCTTGTTCTCCAGAGAATTTTGAAATGACAAGGCAATTACTCTCCCTGCGCGGCCCCGTCACAGTGTTCTCGGTGGATAAGTTCCCCCGTATGGTCGATTATGTGATGCCCAGCGGTGTACGCATCGGCGATGCCAACCGTATCCGCCTCGGCGCTCATCTAGCCGAAGGTACTACCGTCATGCACGAGGGCTTTGTGAACTTTAATGCTGGCACACTCGGCGCCTCTATGGTGGAGGGCCGTATATCGGCTGGGGTTGTTGTTGCAGATGGCTCTGATATCGGTGGTGGAGCCTCGATTATGGGTACCCTCTCGGGCGGTGGCAAGCAGGTCATCTCGATTGCTCAGAGATGTCTGCTGGGTGCCAATGCGGGACTAGGAATCTCTCTTGGCAATGACTGTGTTATTGAGGCGGGCCTTTATATTACAGCCGGCGCCAAGATTATCGTGCGCGGCGACGTGGCTCGTGCCCTCGAGCTTGCCGACGGCGATACCATTAAAGCCGTCGAATTATCGGGAGCCAGCAATATCTTATATCGCAGAAATTCCCTGAGTGGCGCGATTGAAGCGGTAGCCCACGGTAAAAATCCTATTGAGCTCAACGCCGCACTGCATGCCAATTAAAAAAATATCCTCTCACAACGAGAGGATATTTTTTAATTCAAAGCTTGGGGGTCAACGTCCTTGATGATCGTTATTGGTTTGGGCTTAAAAGTCCAGAGCTTGTTAACGACGAAGTTAACTGGCATGCTCAAACCGATAGCGATGATCAGCGCCCAGTAGAACTTGGTCCGCAGCCCGGAGGAATCATCGAAAATCTCGGTGGGAAGAGCCACAGGGCTCAGAGGATTCATCAATAAGGTGGCCACCACTTGGCTGACCAGAAATGCCAAAAGGCCGGTGGCGAGAAAAGCAAAAAATCCCCTCCACCACTTGGATAACCGGTCTGATTTAAAGGTCCACATTCGATTGAGTTGATAATTCCACGTATTGGCTACAAGGAAGGCTACCGTCATAAAGACGTGGTACCAGCGAATGTGGTAGCGACTGCCCAAAAGATTCAGAAAGGCATCATGCTCGCTGATATTAAAACCATAGGCAGCGCATTTCTTGGCTATATAGACAACGACCAGGTTGACTACGATCCCCGAGCCTCCCACCAGTCCAAACTGGAGGAATTGCCGAAGATGTGAGCCAGCCTCGCTCATAGTGATAGCCACTAGACGTTACGCTCCCTTATTCTTTGTTAAAAACAGATTTTCCCTATACTACTCTGCTGCAAAGTTTCTAAGCGAATTAAAACGTGCCGTTAGTTTATCTCTCATCAACACCAGTAATCACAAGGGCCTGAGGTCGGGATGCATCGGTAATATCCGTTTGCACAAAAGCGCGGACAATTTCACGGATATAGGAAATTCTTGGGTACTCTCCACTTCCCCACCCCACTAATAGCGCGCGCTTATGCATCTAGGACATCAGCTGCAAAAACAGACCCAATTAGTTTTATTGCCGGAAGCAGTAGAGCACTCAGAATTCTCCTACTCAAGAGCATTCGCAGCACATAGCTTCACACGCAGGCACCATAGCCTGGGTCGACTCCACGTTTGCGATCCGATGAATGTAATAAGAGTGGCACAACTGGCTAGGAGGCGATATCTAAGCGCCGCGCAGCACTGTCGATATCCTGATCGGTCGCAGTTAAAGCAAGACGGACGAATGGCGTGGCTGTAGGGCCATAAAAAGAACCCGGCGCTACAAGAATGCCGCGCTCGGCAAACCATTCGACACTTGTCCAGCAGTCCTCTCCGCGGGTGGCCCACAGGTACAGCCCAGCAGAAGACTCCTCGACTTGGAACCCAGCGTGAAGAAGCGCAGTAAGCAAGACTGTGCGGCGACGGGCGTAGCGCAGTTTTTGCAGAGCTTCTTGGTCATCGTCGGCAAGCGCAGTTACCATCGCAGCTTGGATGGGTCCGGGTACCATCAATCCCGCATGTTTGCGAGTCTCGGTGAGCTCCGCGATGATATTATCCGCTCCCGCTAAAAACCCGGCGCGGTAGCTTGCAAGGTTCGATGTTTTTGAGAGCGAATGGATGGCCAAGAGATTGCGGTGATCGTTATGGGAAATCCGCTCATCAAGAATGGACATGGCCTCGCCTTCCCACACGAGCCCTAGGTAACATTCGTCAGAGGCCACAATAATATCGTGTGCTCTAGCGAAAGTGATTAACTGTCGGAGTTCCTCAGGGCTAAGCACACGGCCAGTGGGATTCGACGGCGAATTAATGAAGATCAAATCAATAGTGTCAGGGTCGTCTACATCCCACGGAGTATCGCTGCGTATTGGTTGCGCTCCTGCGAGCAGCGCCCCTACCTCGTAGGTGGGATAAGCAACAGTCGGAATCACAATCTTTCCACGACAGCCCAGCAGAGTGGGCAACCATGCTATTGCCTCTTTAGTACCCACGACAGGCAAAATACCCTCGACTTGAGGGATATTATAACGCCTGGCTAGAGACTCTTTGATAGCTGCGCGTAGCTGGGGTGTCCCCACCGTCTGAGGATACCCGGATGCTTGACCTGATTCAGCAAGGGTTAATTGAATACCGGGAGCCACAGGATCGACGGGCGATCCAACCGATAAGTTGATGAGCCCATCAGGATGGGCGCTAGCTCGCTTCTTTGCGGGGAGTAATGAATTCCAAGGAAAATCTGGAAGGACTTCAGCGAGTGATTGACGGGCCATGGGAATATCCTTGATCGGGTAAGAGTAGGGGCGAGAAAATTCTCACTTCAACAGTTTAACGGATGAAAGGCTAAGGCCCCTGGGTCGAACCCAGGGGCCTTAGCGGACGATCTATTGGTTTTGTGGAGGCAATTTTTCAACCAGCGGTGGATCGAAGTCTTGGGGGCCAAGACCCATCGCCCCGCCAGGTGATCCGAGATCATCGAAGAAGGCGGCATTGGCCTCGTTATAGTCGATCCATTCATCAGGAACATCATCTTCATAGAAGATTGCTTCTACGGGACAGGCGGGTTCACAAGCCCCGCAGTCCACGCATTCATCTGGGTGGATATAAAGCGAGCGTTTGCCTTCGTAGATGCAGTCAACTGGGCATTCTTCAACACACGCTTTGTCCATCACGTCAACGCATGGCTGGGCAATAGTGTAAGTCATTACTTTCCAACTTCTTCTCAACTAACCATTCTTGACTTCATCAAAGGCAGAAAACCCCCGATTAGTCCCGCAAACATCAACACTATACTCCGAATACTCGAGCCTACCAACTGATCCCCTGTTAGGTTCGGCGCCATCAGCATGAGGAAATAGCCAATCGTCCAAGCCCATAGTGGAATCCCAGCGATCGCTAAATTCTTTGACCACAAAAGGGCCGTATTACTGAGAACTCTATTAAAAAAGAACGCGATCACGATGGTATAAGGCACCGGGACCCCGAATATCCAGACACCTAGGTAAATCACTTCGAGGAATACGGACAAAAGCGAGGCGAGTGCGAGCCACATGAGCCCGAAGGCCGCCTCCGCCTTGGAGAAATTCGAATAGATATAACGCTGAGGATTCTCGGAGCTCATCTTTCGATACCCTCTATCAGGCTCACAATCTCGCGTAGTCGTCGGGGATCGGAGAACTCAGAAAATTGATAATGCTCATACCGGCTTAATGGCTGAGCAATCATATTAGACAAGCAAAAAGTGAAGGGCGCTCGCTCTGGATCGGATTGCGGGGCATAGGCCGCAACTGGTCGGGTTGCGCAGCTGCTTCCATCAGCCACCCAAATTTGCGTAGCGTGGGCTTTCATAGCGCCCACTTTCCTCGCTAGCACATCATCGCTGAGCCGCAGCGCAAAATCGGAGTAGTCGACACAGGCCAACTCTCCGGCCTTAGGCATACGCCATCCCGCTGGGGCCGATATGACTTTTAGGCCGTCGGCGAGGAGCTCTTGATGGGTCACGCACCATAAAACTGGGATATCTAGATAACGAGCGGCTGCCTCGGTGATCTCGTGAGCTCGGATATGGTCCGGGTGACCGTAGCCCCCATCGGGGCCGTAGCTGATCAGCAGCTGCGGCGGATGATCGCGCAGTTGCTCAATGAGTTGTTTCACAGCCTTATCCGCTGAGTGGATAAAAGCTCTAGGGTGTTCATTCGCAGCATCACCGACCATCCCGGAATCGCGCCAGTATCCCGGGGCCCGGAGAAATTCTCCGCGTATTCCTAGATGCGTCAACGACTCACTAAGTTCAGAAATGCGGAATCCGCCTAATTGGTCGGCGGCGACCAGATTCTGGTAGCGAGAGCCGATAACTTCTCCCTGTTCACCCAGGGTGCAGGTAATAACTTCAACGTCTGCACCGTGTGCCGCAAGATGAGCTAGGAGCCCGCCGGTCCAAATGGCTTCGTCGTCAGGATGGGCATGCACTGCGACGACGCGCAGGTTAATCATATACTCTCCAGGTATCCAAAGATGTTGTGCCTCGAGGGTCGTCTCCCTCAATCGGTTCAGGACCTACAATACCCCTGCCCTTAACCTCGAGACGCGTACCCCGAGCAATGGACGTTCGCAGGGTTTCTTTTCGCTCAATTGCAGCAATATCGTTGAAGAGTTCATCATAGGGGTAACGCCCGGCGTAATAGGCATCGATCCGCTGTTGCAATTCCCCGTCGCAAAAACCCGAGATATTGGAGCCCAACAATCCTTTTGCAGGGCAGGCATAGCGCTCGGGTAACTGTGCACTCGTGCGGTGGACAACCACATCCACCTTACCTTGCGGGATCAGTGCTCCGACAAGGGTGGTCATATCAGCTTGAACGATCGTAGCTGTAATGTTATGGCCCTGTAGAAGAGCCATGAGCGCCTGAGCAGCATTAAAGTCTAGTTCTTGAGAGGGATCAACCCCGATTCGCACCGGCGAGATTAGATGCTTGATATGCAGTGTTTGCGGCGTCCGTTCAGTAGGGTCGATATCAAGGTGATTCGTGCGCTCGTAGGCCAATCTTGCGATAGTGGGCGCATCGATTAAGGACTGCAATTCCTGCCGCACAACTGGTTGCAGCTTTGTATTAGCTACGATTTCGAGTTCCAGTTCATCGGACTGTTCCCACACTTGGGTGCCTGGAACTAACTCATACGCCTCGCGCGAGGTCTGGGTGGGGTTGAGATCCAGAAAACTAACTTGTCCGCTATTGAGCATCTCTATGCCCTGAGCCGTGCTGCGAATTTCTCTGAAGGAAAGTGTTTCAACGCGCGCGGGCTCACGCCCCCACCACCGATCATTACGCTTGAGGATAAAAACACCCCGCTGCCGATCGATCGTCTGAACCGCAAATTTCCCTGCTGCAGCGGGCACCCCTCTTGCTAGCACCTCGGAAAAAGGGTCCCCGCGTAGAAGGTGAGCGGGCAAAAGAGCCGAAAATAACGACGTCCATTCATCGTAGGGTTGGGCGAAATCAACGTAGACCGTCTTACCGCCGTTGGCGGAACGGATAGCAGAAATTGCGCGATAACCGCTGGGATTAAGGGTAGCGGGAGTAGCGATGATTGAAGACCACAAATATTCAAAATCCGCGACAGTGATTGGAGTTCCATCACTCCATTGTGCTTCTGGGGCGATATCGTATCGCACAGTAAATGCGAGTGGTCGCTCGCGCTGAAGATCGCCTTGAGTTCTTTCTTCCACACCGCGCGGAATTAAGAGGTCGGCCTTCGTGGCAGAGGTGTGTACAGGCAGCACGTAGGCGTTAGTCAGCAGATCTTTATTTCGCTTTCCGTCAACGAATGCGCTGGGGAGAATAAGCGATGCGAGGGTTCGGGTGAACTTCGAATCGTCGACAAGTAGGTGCGGATTAAATCCGGTTTGCACTTGATCGATCCCGATAACAAGTTCTGTCTGTTGGAGAGTGGGTTGGCCGGTGGTCGTACTGGTAGCCACAGATATCTGGGAAGCCAGCGGATCCTCAACGGGAGGGGGGCCGGGCGAAGCCGAACAGCCCGCCAGAGACACGACGAGGAGTATCCCCCAGCTGAGATCGAAAGCTTTCATACTACAAAGTCTACTTGGTCGCCTGATTCCAACCGAAACAAGCAACCGTGTATGAAACAATTACGAAAACAGAGCTCTAGCCCCCTGCGGGAGGACTAGAGCTCACTAGATTGAAAATACGGTTTTAGAATCTTGGGAGAGGGAGCGAATCAAGGAAGGCGTTGATTCCAGGGATTCCTTGGGCTAGCACTGCCAGCAAGACGCCCAGTATCGCGACAACTGCGGTTACGATGCCTACGATCGCACCGGTACTGAGAGTGTCTTTTTCTTTTTCCTTTTCTTGTTCTTTCTTAAAGGAATCAAGTGCTCGCTCGACGGCGTTAACCTGCGACTCTAGGGCCCTCACCGCACTCACTGATGCTGCTGCATTGACTTCAGCCATCACAGCCTCAGCCTGCTCCACCACAGCATCAGCGCCCACAGCCACAGCACCCGACTTCGCAGCCTCCAACCGCTTCACCAACGGAGCACGAGCAGCATCAACCTTCTCAGCCACAGCATCAGCAACAGCCCGCTCAACCTCTACAACCTGAGCCACCAACTGCTCAAGCGCCTCCACACTCGCAGCAGCATTAACCTCAGCCATCACAGCCTCAGCCTGCTCCACCACAGCATCAGCGCCCACAGCCACAGCACCCGACTTCGCAGCCTCCAACCGCTTCATAAGTGCAGCGCTCTTTTCGGCACGGAGGTTGGCTGAGAAATCCTGAACATCCTGCTCCACCTGCATGATCTTTGCTTCGATTGGTGCTAGATCCTCTGAGTTTTGAGCTGCAGAGAGATCATCGGTAAGCGTGTCAATCTGAGCGAGTATTTCGGTAGCGTTCAGTTTGATCGCTTGCGCTTTTGCACTTTCAAGACGCACAATCAATGGTTGACGTGCAGCGTCAAGCTGGGCCTCGATAAGCTGGGCCTCAAGAGCCGTGACCTTAGATTTTAGGTCTTTGATAGTGTGCACTGTTGAAGAGCCGACTTGGTTGAGGAGATCCGCGGCTTGGCCCTTGAGCGTTTGATTGTCAAGCTGGGTCGCTTTATCAAGGATGGCTTCCAGCCGCTCGGTTAAAGAGGTTTGCGCAGTCGCGAGATAGTTTTCTTCTACGCGAACCTTAATTGCGAGAACACTTTCTTTGAGCTCGCTAGCAGCCACTTTCTTGGTCACAAGTTCTGGCAGATCAGCTTGGGAGAGTGCGCCCAGCATTTGCGTTGCCTGAAGTGCTTTAGCCTGCAATAGGCTCGAGTCTGCTCCCTGGGCGTATACCTGCGTGGCGTTGGCTACTTTAACGGTTTCGCGTAGGATTTCTCCTACTTTTTGATTGAGGCTTGACTGTGCTTCGGCTTTGAAGGGCTCGATCTCCTCGGCGATCCTAGTTACTCCATCGAGAGATACGGCATCGAGTAGCCTGCTGCGTATATCCTCGGCCTTGTTTGAGATCGCATCATCACCGATGGCTTGTACAGCAGCATCAGTAGTAGCTAGTTCTCTTAGAGCCTCGGCTCGATGAGTGTGCACCGAAACATTCAATAAGGCTGTTTCAATCGCGCTGCTCAAACTCTCGAGAGCTGCTCGATCGGTCGCGTCAGCCACGCCTCGTTCAAGTTCGTCAAGTTCATTTAGGATTCGAGTGCGCGTATTCTCGGCGATCTCCGCTGCCACGAGCGCGGTGATCTGAGCCCGAGCCTCCTGCAACTTAGTTGTATACACTTGCTTCTGTGCAGCGAGTTCATCGCTAGCAGCTTTCTCGACGGAGCGGGCAAACGCGTTGACTTCTTCGGTGGCCTGCTGTAGCTTCATCTCGGAATCGATGGCTTCGACGGTGGCTGTTAATTCCTCGGCTTTGCTCACAAATTCTTGAGAATCAGCAAGGGCCTGGGCCCGCTCAAGGGTATCGGCTATTTTTTCCTTGAGGTCAGACTTTTGTCGGTCGAAATCAACTTCACCACTATCGGCTGGTTGCAGGGGACCGTGGGCGGCCTCGAGGACACCAGTATTCGTCTGCGCATTCGCTTCTGCGGTCTCGGTAACGAAGTTCTGATCCGCTTTCGACTCGTTGTACTCTACCTTGTATATCTCGAGGTCAGCGAAGTCCTCTTTTTTCGCCCGTTGAGCCGAGTCAGTGGGATATTTATCGGGTACGCCCCAGTCGATGACCGCTGCTATTGGAATGCGCTTAACCTCGACGATTCCATTTGTGTAGGTTTCTAAGATCGCAAGGGATCTCACGATGTCGGTATAACGGGTCTGATACCACGCTTCGGCATTCGGTTGATCTTTGAGTTCCGCAAACTTTTTCTTCGCCTCTGAGAGGATCTCTTTAGCCTTGAGGTCGGTCGCTTCTTTGTATCCAAGCGTTGTAAGATCGAGGGCCCGCGCTTCGGGGAAATCCTCGGCTTGCAGAAGCACGAAAGTGCGGGCAGCAAGGGCTATTCGAGCGTGTTGCTTGGCCCATCCTAGTCCCTTCCAGGAAGCGCGTGGACTGTCGAAAGCATAGAAGTCTTCGTTCCACTCGGTAGCCGAATCGGCGTAATATTGCCGTGCACGGTAGATGGTATCGAAGCTCGTGAATGCACCTTCGTAACGTGCGGCGTCGGCTGGGGGGTTCAGCAGCTGATCGCTGGGGAGTGATGCAATCTCAGCTGCCTGAGCTGCTACTACACTTAACGCTAGAACTGATGGCTGAGTGACTGCAACGCCTTGCAGCGCGAGGGCTGTGGTCAGGCCAAGGGCGGTCAAACGGGCTGGATTGTGCATCTAAGAAGATCTCCCTGATCGATCGGCAAATGATAAAATTTTCGAAGTTACCATATCTCGGCAACTTAGCCTTGCCTAAATCCTATACCCTCGGATACCCCCGTGAAGGTCCACTCCCTGCCATCGGTCTAGACAAAGCAACCCCCCTTCCACTCTGCTGTGGAAGGGGGGTTCGAGAAGCTACTTATTGCGGTTTTTTTCCCGAGAACGCGAACGAGCTCGCTCTGTAGCATTGAGGTTCACCTTGCGCACGCGCAAGATATTCGGAGTAACCTCAACACACTCGTCTTGACCACAGAACTCCATGGCCTCATCGAGCGATAGCACGTGCGCTTTAGCCAGAGTCACCGTAGCGTCGGCTGTTGCCGAGCGCATATTGGTGAGTTTCTTTTCCTTGGTAATATTGATGTCCATATCTTCATCGCGGTTATTGGCACCAACGACCATGCCCTCGTAGGCTTCCATGCCAGGTTCGACGAAGAAATTGCCGCGATCGGACAATTGCTGAAGGGCATAAGCTGTAATTTGACCGGAACGATCGGCCACGAGGGAGCCCGAGGCGCGACCCTTGATTTCCCCCGCCCATGGGCGAGCTTCGATCGAGTACGAGTTGGCTATGCCTGCACCACGGGTTTCCGTGAGGAAGGTGGTACGGAAACCGATGAGACCACGAGAGGGCACGTCGAATTCCATCCGGACCCAATCGCCCGACAGGTTAGACATTGACGTCATCTGCCCCTTGCGGGCTGCGAGCAACTGAGTTACTGCGCCTTGATACTCTGATGGTGTGTCGATAACCATATGATCATGGGGTTCGTAGATTTTGCCATCGATATGCTGCAGCACAACCTGGGGTTTGCCCACAGTGAGCTCAAAGCCTTCCCGACGCATGGTTTCTACCAGCACAGATAGCGCCATTTCGCCACGCCCCTGCACCTCCCAGGTATCTGGACGCTCGGTGGGCAGTACCTTGATGGATACGTTACCAATGAGCTCCTGGTCCAAGCGTGCCTTGACAACACGCGCCGTGAGCTTGTCGCCTCCGCCTTTACCAGCTAGTGGTGAGGTATTAACACCAATGGTCATAGAGATTGCGGGCTCGTCGACGGTAATGCGAGGCAGCGCAACTGGATGTTCGATATCGGCGAGGGTATCACCGATCATAATATTGTCGATACCTGAGATCGCCGCGATATCGCCAGCGACCATCTCATCATTAGTGGATTCGCGGGACACACCCACGGTGCGCAACAGTTCTGCGATTTTAACGGTTTTAACGTGCTGGTTACCCTCGTCGTCGTAATGGATCCACGCCACCTGTTGGCCCTTTTTCAGGTGGCCGGAGTGAATGCGAACGAGCCCGATACGCCCTAAAAAGGAGGATGAATCCAAGTTTGTCACGTGGGCCTGGAGTGGCGCATCGATGGTTGCTGATGGTTCTGGGAGTGCCTCGTAGATGACATCGAAGAGTGCTTGAAGGTCTGGAGCGTCTGGCACGTTTCCATTCCCAGGATTCTTGGTAGAGGCGCGGCCTTCACGTCCGGAAGCATAGAGCACCGGGAGGTCGAGCAGCTGCTCGGCAGCCTGCGCAGCCTCGGGATCATCAAGAGAAGAGGCCAGCTCGAGGAGCAGATCCTGAGACTCTTCCACAACTTCGTCAATACGAGCATCGGGGCGATCGGTTTTATTGACCACGATAATGACGGGCATTTTGGCGGCGAGCGCTTTGCCGAGCACGAAGCGAGTTTGTGGTAGTGGCCCCTCAGAGGAATCAACGAGGAGAACAACGCCGTCAACCATGGATAGGCCACGTTCGACCTCACCGCCGAAATCGGCGTGACCTGGTGTATCGATAACGTTGATAACGAGGTCTTGGCCGTCTTTGCCTAATCCTTTGCGACGAATGGCAGTGTTCTTTGCCAGGATGGTGATGCCCTTTTCTTTCTCAAGGTCACCCGAATCCATGACCCGATCGGTGACCTCACCGCGGTCACCGAAAACGCCGGACTGCTCTAGCATGGCGTTCACGAGGGTAGTTTTGCCGTGGTCGACGTGTGCGACGATGGCAACGTTGCGAAATTCTGGATGACTCAAGAGGTGCTCCCACTATAAAGGAAAGAAAAATAACGGTACAACCCTACTCCACCACGGCCAATCATGGCTACTTTCGGCCCCATTTAGGTTCCAGCGTGCACCTTTACTTCGCAATGATCGATCGCTCTAGTCACCTCAATCCGCTACTGGAAAACAACCGATCCCTGTTATAAGTGGGACAATTGTGCTAGAAAAGTATTAGATTTGAGAACTTTATCTGAGAGGCCTAGGGGTGAATCCCACACTGCTCAGCAAAGATTCTTCGGACACAATATTCTAAGTCACGGGAAAGGCGATCGACCTTTCCTATCGCTTCCAACCTTTGGCACCTGCAGGAGACGGCCCCACTATGTTCAGAAAAAAAGCTGCATCATTACTAGTTGCCACCGCAGGCCTTCTCATCCCTGCTGCTTTGAGTCCGGTCGCTCACGCCGCGGAGCCCGCCTTATCATCGCAGTCACATATCACTGTGCCTCCAGCGATTGATTTGAGCCAGTATCCCGCTTGGCCCATCGATAATCTAGGGCGCCCGAAGGCTCACCTCCTCGACCAAGCTGCAACCTTTGCACAATCCGCGCCGTTGCCGGATATGCTTCGCACCGCCATCATGGCTGGGGTGGGCTTCTTTAAAGGCGAGGGGGAACCGGGCGTAGATCTTCCGGCTGACGGTCCCCGCTTCTTCCAGTTTGGGTGGCCCACCGTTGCCCGTAGCTGTATAGGAGGAGAGCTAGACTCGGTCGGTAGTGCCATCGCAGTGCCAGGACCCGCCTCGCTCCCCCTACCGGGAGTGGCTGATGGGGAGACCGCTTTCGTCTTTACAGCATTAGGAACTGGCACCTTGGATCGGTCTGATATGCGAGTACGGTGGTTTAATCTCAGCACGCTCACCAGCGGAGAGATCATCCTTGACCAGAAGGGTATCAACCCAGAGGGGCCAGCGACCGCAACTGCCACTGCTCCAACGGGACGCGGGCACATTGTAGCCGTAATGGATGGAGGGATGAGCACGATAGAAGGGGAAAGTGCAACATATTGCACCTTTGCCCCTACTAGCGTAGCTTTCGAGGTTAAATAATGGTCGATCTCCATCCCATCAAGGAAGAAGTATTTGATCTGGAATCCAAGATCAATATCGACCCCAAGGGTTTTAGTCGCGCTGTAGATTCCTACCGCACGACTCCATGTGGACTGTATATGGCTCGCGGCGCCGATCACCCTCAGTTTGGTTACCTAGAATCGTGGTTATTGCCAAAAATAGGCCTACGGGCAAATAAATTTCACTACCGAGACTCGGTTAAAAAGCGTGAAGATATTTATATCGACGTCGTGGACATAGATATCAAAGCGGATACGTGGACCACGCGCGATCTCTACGTGGATCTCATGTGGATCCGTGGCAATAGTATCGAGGTTCTTGATATTGATGAGCTCGCCGCCGCGACGTCGGCAGGGCTAATTTCCGCTGATGATGCTGAGATGGCAATCGAGTCCACGCTGAGAGCTGTAGAGGGAATAACCCGCTATGGGGATGATCCAACACGGTGGATGTACTCCCAGGGGATAGATATTCGATGGGCCAAAGCGGTTACCTTGTCCCCTGCTGCGAATTCCTAAGATCCCTGGAGTCACTTCCTTCACTTCTGAACCTCTCGCGGGTAGACTCCCAGCTATGCTCACCGATATTCGCCGGTTAGACCGCTCGAGATTCCGAGTGAGCTTTAGCCACCCCCACAAACATGGAGCCACACGGCTCCACGAGACTAAAGATGATCCTAACCATAACGACACCCCGACTGGGCCTATGTTGAAGCACTACCGTGTGCGTCCACATGCACGCGAAAGTGCGAGAAAGATAGCCTCCCTCTTTCGGCTGTGTGATTATGGGCGCCACAGAGAAGAAGCCATCAACCTAATACTAGAGCGCGAACTCGTTTCCTAAAGCACCCTAGTTTCACAGACAACCTGGGCGTAGCACTGTCTTGCCCTATAGATAGAGATAGCAGATACTTACTCATGAAAATTATTCGTTTGCTCAGTACCACTGTCATGCTGGGGATATCACTATTATTTGGCTCTAGCCTTGGATCTGTACCAGAAGCGCACGCGGTCATGGGTGGGCGTTATATACCCAACGAATCGGTAGCCTTAGTCGTGCTCGGTCACTCACAATGCTCGGGCACGGTAATCGCCCCAACGTGGGTACTTAGCGCCAAGCATTGTGTGCATCAGGGACCCTCGTTGATCCGAATTAAGGGGGAGAATTTTTATCCCACTGAGGCAGTGCTGCACCCTCATGATGATCTAGCTCTGTTGCGGCTTCATCGCCCTACCTCAGCGCGAGCGGTCCCGCTGTCATCATCCCACCTCCTCCCTGGTGAACATGGCATCCTCACCGGCTTCGGTGCTCACCCCAATGGTCAGGCAACAACCGCTGACGCCCATATCACCCGGCGTGTGCACCGTCTTCCAGCGCCCCTAGATACGGTCACAATTATAGAATCGAACTTTACCGGCGGACGTATTAGCCAGGGAGATTCTGGCGGACCTCTCTTCGACGACAGCGGAGCACTCGCGGGTGTTCAATCCGCCATGACCGAACCTGGCACGGTGGGTTTTATTACCCCAGTGGCCGAGCATAGTTCGTGGATCAGCCGACACGCAGGCATCCCAGCTCCGGTGATCATCGATCGACCTGCCCCGCTTATCGACGCCAGCCAGTCGCCTACTGTTGTTCCTCTCCCCGCGGTCCCCCCGGTGGGCATCTCAGCTATCGAGAGTTTACTTAATTACCAATTCGATATCCGCGTACTCACCCCAGGTGCGATCCTGAGTAGTTAGAGTAGGAAAAAAAGCCCCTTTTTATCAGGGGCTTTTCTCTACCAAGGCGATGGCTTATAAATCGACACCTAGTTCGATACCTAAGCCCGGAACCGAATCGATAAGATCGCGGGTGTATTCTTGCTGTGGATTAAGGAATAGTTGGTCGGCGGTTCCTTGTTCGACTACTTTGCCCTTCTTCATGACAACCACCTCATCAGCGGTCTGGCGAACCACCGCGAGATCATGAGTGATAAATAGATAGCTTAAGCCGAGGTTTTCCTGCAAATCTGCGAGTAATTGTAGGATTTGATGCTGGACCAACACATCCAATGCCGATACAGCCTCGTCCAGGACCACAACTTCAGGATTGAGGGCGAGTGCGCGAGCAACGGCGATACGCTGGCGCTGGCCTCCCGACAATTCATTTGGATATCTGCGCATAGCCGATCGAGGCATTGCCACCATGTCGAGGAGTTCCGCGACTCTGTTTTCCCGCTCCTGTCGATTCCCTACCTTGTGCACGATGAGAGGCTCTTCGATACACCGGTAGATGGAGTACATGGGGTCCAGGGAACCATAGGGGTTTTGGAAAACCACCTGTAGCTTCCGGCGCATGGCGAAAAGTTCCTTCTCGTTGAGAGTAGAAAGATCAGTTCCCTTGTAATAGATTTTACCGGAGCTGGGGTCTAAAAGATTGAGTACCACATTCGCTACTGTCGACTTCCCAGAGCCCGACTCTCCTACGAGGGCGAGGGTCGTACCCTTTTTCAAGCCAAAGCTCACATTATCTACAGCTTTGAGTATCGATTTACTCCCACGCGCGCCGCGAACTTTGAATTCGCGCGTGAGATTCTCCACTCGGATGATCTCCTCGTGGTCATTCTCGCGCTTTCGCCTTAACAGCTCCTTTGGAGTGAGCCCTCGCTTTTGGGCAGACTGGATGCGCGCTGAGGCTAGGGACGGAGCGGCATCCACTAAACGCTGCGTATAGGGATGCTGCGGGTTCTGGAGGATCTCAATAGAAGAACCTGATTCAACTACGCGACCGCGGTGCATAACCACGAGGTGCTCCGCACGCTCGGCAGCCAAACCTAGGTCGTGGGTGATAAAGAGTACGGCGGTTCCTAAGTCTTTGGTGAGATTTCCCAGGTGATCGAGGATACGTTTTTGCACGGTTACGTCAAGCGCAGAGGTGGGCTCGTCAGCAATCAGCAATTTAGGACGAGCTGCTAGGCCCATGCCTATGAGCGCACGCTGGCGCATACCGCCAGAAAATTCGTGTGGAAACTGCTTGGCGCGGCGTTTCGCATCCGGGAGTCCGGCCTCTTTTAAGAGCTCCGCAACCTGCTCGTCCATTTCGGCCTGTGGGACAACTTTGTTTGCTTTGAGCGACTCTTTGATTTGAGTACCCACGCGCCATACTGGGTTGAGGTTACTCATGGGGTCCTGCGGCACCAGGCCAATATCGGAACCTCGGAGTTCATTGAGCTCTTTCTCGGACAGGTGCGTGATATCGCGACCTTCAAATGTAATGCTACCGCCAGTCACTTTTCCTGACCCTGGTAGCAGGCCAATGATGCTCATAGCGGTCGTGGATTTGCCGGAACCAGATTCTCCCACAATGGCCACAGATTGGCCGGGATAGATTGTCAGGTTGATCCCGCGCACTGCCTCGACTGTTCCAGTGGTGGACTCGAAGGAGATCTTGAGATCCTGCAATTCCAGCAACGGGGCGGGCAGGGTTGGTTGTGGTTGGGTCATCTCTTTGTTCTCCTACTTATTACGGGCTTTAGGATCGAGTGCATCACGGACCACATCGCCCATCATGATAAAGCTCAAGACGGTAGCCCCGAGGGCCACAGCCGGATAGAACAACACCATTGGCTGGGTGCGCAATGAGGCCTGTGCCTTGGCAATATCGCCGCCCCAGGAGACAACGGTGGGCGGCAATCCTATGCCTAAAAAGGACAGGGTTGCTTCGGCCACGATAAAGGTACCTAAGGCGACCGTGGCATAGACAATGATGGGAGCAGCGGCGTTGGGGAGGATATGTGAGGTGAGAATTTTCCACCGAGAAGCTCCCACGGCACGCGCCGCCGTCACGAATTCCTCATTTTTAGTTTCCAAAACGGCACCGCGGGTAATACGACCAATTGATGTCCAGCCGAACATGGTGAGTACTAAAACGACGGTGATGATCGTACGATATTCTTTGAACATTTGCATCACCACGATAGCAGCAAGAACGAGAGGTACTGCATAGAAAATATCGGTGACTCTCGACAAAATAGCGTCAATAATTCCACCGAAATAGCCGGCTAGGGCGCCCACCGTGGTACCGATCACAACGACAGCCAAGGTTGTCAAAACCCCCACGGCCACGGAAGCACGCGCCCCGTAGACAACGCGGGCATAGATATCACAGCCCTGTCGGTCAAAACCGAAGGGGTGTCCGGAGCGCGGACTATCTAGTGAGTTAGCCAGCTGACAGAAAGTGGGATCCGTTGAGGTGAAAAGCTGTGGGATTGCTGCGAGAGCGAGAGCTATCAGGATAAGGGACCCCGCGACCCAAAATAGTGGTCGCCGGCGCAAGTAGCGCCACGCTTCACCCCAGACGGAAGTAGGCGCAGATTCATCGGCAACTGCGTCAACGGCGCCAAGGCCTGTCTCATCAGTGTGAGCAATAAAACGCTCTTGGCCTGGAAGAGTACGGGGATTATGAGAATTATGCATAGCGAATCCTTGGGTCCAGCACAGCGTAGAGAAGATCTACGGCGAGGTTAGCGATGATATATACGATCACCAGCACGGTGGTAAAGGAAACGACAGTCGTGGGCTCGCCTTTCAAAATTGCTTGATAGATCGCTCCACCTACTCCGTTGATTCCAAAAATGCCTTCGGTGATAATGGCCCCGCCCATGAGCGCGCCTAAGTCGGCGCCGAGGAAGGTTGCCACTGGTATCAGCGAGTTACGCAGCACGTGACGTCGCGTTACCGTACCGCTGGCAAGTCCTTTGGCCCTGGCAGTACGCACGAAATCTGCGCGGAGGTTTTCACTCACGGATTGTCGCGTGAGTCGCACAACGTAAGCGAAGGATAAGGCACCTAGCACCGCCGCGGGCATGAGGAGGTTGACAAAGGTTTCGCGGGCGCCGACGGTGGGCGGCAGAATCCCCCACTTGACGCCGATGAGAAATTGAAAAAGAAAGCCTATGACGAAGGAAGGCACTGCAATCACGATAAGTGAGGTCACAAGAACCGTGGAATCGAAAATTCCGCCACGGCGCATACCAGCAACAACGCCGAAGAGGACTCCGAGGACGGCTTCAAAGATCAGTGCCATCATGGCCAGTTTGATAGTGACGGGAAAGGCATTTGCCATCGCTTCGGCTACGGGACGTCCGGAGAAGGTCGTTCCGAAATCGAGCATGAATACGCCCTTGATATACAGCAAATATTGGATGATGAAGGGCTTGTCCAGATTATATTCGGCGGTAATTCTCTCGCGGGCGGCGTCAGTGAGCCCGCGTTCGCCCCCTAAAGCCTCTACGGGATCGCCAGGCATGAGAAATACCAAGGCATAGAGCAGCAGGGTGGCGCCAAAGAATACCGGAATCATCTGTAGAACGCGGCGGCCAATATAGCGCAACATTGGATTAGTTCCTTATGAATTGAAGTATTATAAAAGGACTCTGGCCCCGCGCATGTGAGTACGCACGGGGCCACAATCATGAGCTACGAAGGAGCTCTAAGGTATCTAGGCCTTTTTCACCATGTAGTAAACAGGCTGGCTATTCCACCCGAAGGCAACATCTGTGACTTCTTCGCTATAACCAGCGGTGACGTTGGAATACCACAGGGGCAGGACAGGCAAGTCTTGGAGCAGGACTTCCTGTGCTTCCAGGAAGTAGGACCGTCCGTCTTCTACGGTGTCTGCCCCATTACCTAAGGTTAGGAGAGCATCGAACTCGGGATTAGAATATCCGCCATCATTCGACGATGCACCCGTGGCGTACAGTGGAACCAGGAAGTTCGCGAGTGAGGGATAATCTGCCTGCCATCCGGTGCGGTAAGCGCCGGTGACATTGCCAGAGGTGACATCGTCACGCAGGGATTTGAAATCTGGATACGGGGATCCCACCGCCTGAATACCGAGCGTATTCTTGATTTGGTTAGCTACCGCGTCCACCCATGCTTGGTGTCCGCCATCGGAGTTGTAGGCAATAGTAAATTCGCCCTCATAGGGTGCGATTTCATCGGCTTTGGCCCACAGCTCCTTGGCCTTTTCTGGGTTGTATTCCAGCACCTCGGAGCCTTTAAGAGAATCGGAGTGGCCTGGAATGACAGGAGACGAATAATCGGTAGCTGGAGTGCGAGTGCCATCGAAGATAGCTTTGGTCACTTCTTCACGATTAATCGACAGCGAGATCGCTTCGCGGCGTAGCACGCCCTCTTCTCCGGTGAAGTGCTCGAGGCTATAAGGAATGGTAACAGATTGGAAGATAGCCGCAGGTTGGTTGACAGCCCGCTCGCCCAATTCGGATTCGAAGGAAGCAAAGGCGGTGTCGGGGATGGCGTCTAAGATATCAAGGTTACCGGACAGCAAATCAGCATAAGCCGCGTCCTGGGAGGCATAGAAGACAAATTTAATGCCGTCATTTAGTGCCTTACGGGGGCCGTCGTAATTCTCGTTAGGAACAAGAAGGGCGTCTTGGTTGTGATTCCACTCCGCGAGTTTATACGGACCATTACCTGCGGGGGACTCACCGAAAGCCTCGATATCATCGAAGGCAACGGCAGGCAGTGGGTAGAAAGCAGAGTAACCTAAGCGAGAGGGGAAATCGGACTCGGGCTGATTCAACTCGATCTTAAAGGTCTTCTCATCAACTACTGTCAAACCCTCGAGTGGCTTGCCTTCTTCAAAACCCTTGATGGGTTCGAAGAAAAAGGCGTTGCGGAGAGAATTTTCCACACTATAGCTCCAGGTATCCACGAAATCTTGGGCAGTTACTGGAGTGCCGTCCGCGAAGCTGATGTCGTCTTTCAGAGTGACTACATAGGTCTTGTCGCCTTCAAGCTCAATGGATTTAGCCATATCGTTGTGCGTTTCACCCGCCGCGTCATAGTAGAGCAGACCCGAGTAAATAAGCTCGACTATTCGGCCTCCACCAGTTTCGCTGGTATCCGCCGGGATGAGAGCGTTTTGAGGCTCAGTACCAAAAGCGGTGATGTAATTCGTGGCGCTCATCTTTTGATCGTCGGATGCGGAGTTTGAATCGGCGTCGGTAGCACACGCTGCAAGGATAAACGCAAGTGATGTACCTGCGCCTACCGCGATAGTTTTCTTGAGAGACATTAAGCAGCCCTTTCGTTGAAAATAAAAAAGACGAAGCGTACTTCGTCGGTTGCTTATCATCAACCCTATAGGGTGATCTATCTCATGCAAAACAATCAAAAGTTACCTAGGGAACAATTTCAGCTTATACCCCCTTCCATTTCGCTGTGTGCTGCGAAAACATCGTGAACGAGTAGGGGTAATGCTACCCCTACCCCCGGCGATCTTTGTTCGACGAAATTCTTTCAAACGATTGGTATTAGGTGACGCTAGAGAGAGTCTCGGATCCTCGATAACCGTCTCCCCCTATCCCGCTTATTAAAGCGTGTTGCTAAAATCGAAGCCGGCATTGCTGCTATTCTCTCAACCCCGTATGCGCTGGAGATTGGAGAAGTACTGGGCATGAGCAGAGGTAGCAATGAGCTTCTCCAGCTCCTCGAAGTGTTCATCCTCTTGGCGTGCCCACAGATCCCAGTAAGGGGCATAGTCAGGATCACGGTCTAAGGCGCGCTTTTTCCTTTGTTCGGTCTCGAGTTCCAAGAGAATAAGGTGCGTTCTACAAAAACGGCGAGCAGCTTTAATTGCTTCCAGACTGATGGCACCGACCCCTTCAACAATGAGGCCTCGTCGAGGATTTTTCAAGGCGCTCATATCCACTGGTACCCACTCCCCGCGCTTATTCTCCTCCCAATTCCACCGGAAGTAGCCGGCGCGGTTCGCTTGGAGAATTGATCGTGCCACTATCTCTCGACCAGCCGCTAGGCCCTCCCATCCCGGGTAAAAATCGTCTAGGTGAATAACCTCGTAATCTAAAACTCTAGACAATGTGGCAGCTAAGGTTGTCTTCCCGGATCCACTGCGACCATCGATGAGAATAATCATGCGCCAAGAAAATGGAAGGATCCGGTATAGATAGCTACCCCGAGACTCATAAGAGATGCAACGAAGCATCCAACGAGCAGCAGAGTATCTCGAGGGTTCCATGAGGAGACACGGGCCTTGGTGCGCTCAGGGTAGCGGCCGAAACCGCGCGCCTCCATAGCGGTTGCCAATTTAGCACCGCGCCTAAGAGCGAGCACGAGGAGTCCGAATGTTAAAGCGATCGTGGTTGTCAGCACCCCTCTATTATCGATGCCTCGAATACGGCGTGAGCGCCGCATCGTTTCCAAATCTCGCTGGAAGAGGCTGATCAGTCGTCCACCAGCGACCGCCGCGATCACAAAAGTGTGCGGCAGTTTTAAGTTTTGGGTTAAGGAGTCCCCTAAAGCCGTGGGGTCAATTCGACCCATCATAACCAAAACAGGAAGCGCAACCGCGAGGACGCGCACCATAATGGCAGCAGCGAGCTGGAGGGAGTTGTCGGTCACATGAGCGAAGAAGAAAGAGAAATATTCTCTACCCTCAGGCCTTCCGTATAGCGCCATCGATATACCTGCGATGGGAGTGAGGAAGAGAATGGGACGGGCATTTTTCAGCAGAGTCAGTAGCGGCACTCCCAAAAATGGCGCAGCGATCAAGGTGATCAGGAGCGCCACTGCGGCGCTAACAACGTCAACGCTTAGCAGTAAGGGAGTGGTAAATACCGCCACAGCTGCGATACGCGCCACCGGGTTGAAGCGTGAAATCAGCGTGTCGTGATTTTTGGTGGTTGTGGTTGTCATAGTTTGACCTCTTCATCGGCCATCGCCTCAACGAAAAGTCGATCGTGAGAAATTGATACCACGGTGACTCCGTGATCCGTTAGTTCCCTAAGCAAAGTAACGAGCTCTATGAAAGTATTGCGATCTTGGCCGAAAGTCGGTTCGTCGAGGAAAATCAGCTGCGGTGATTTGACCAAGGTTGTTGCTACCGAGAGACGTCGCTTCTGTCCTCCTGAAAGCGTAAAAGGATTAGCCTGAGCAAGGTGATCTAAGCGTAAGCGTTGCAGAATCTCGTCGGCTCGATCATACTCAGCCTGACTAATATCTTTACCCTTACCGTTGCCTGCTCCCACGAGGAGTTCTTCGCGCACGGATCGGGCAACGAATTGGTGCTCTGGGTCTTGGAAGACGCAGCCAATGCGTTGTGATAGTTGTTCTGAACTCCACTGAATAGGCTGCTTTTTCAGGCCGCGAGCAATTTGCTCATGAAAACTGATCGTTCCACCCAAGGGTTTGAGAAGTCCGGCGAGAGTGAGCATGAGGGTCGACTTCCCAGCTCCATTAGGGCCGGTAATCACTGTTGATGACCCTAGGCGTATACGAACATCGCGCTGTGAGAGTGGACGATCCCATCCAGTGACGAGACCTGAGGTCTTTATCGCCCATTCCTGTTTATCGAAGGTGCAGGGGCTTTGTGCTGGTGGCAGCTGTGGGTCGTGTCCTGGCATCCATACCCCTTGCTCGGCGAGCATGCGCCCATGAGAGGTAGAAATTTCGTGAAGTGGTGCATCAGCTTGCAGGATACCGTCGACAAGCACGAGCGCTCGATCGACAGTTCGCGCCCAGGTGTGCACGCGATGTTCGACAATGATGAGGGTGGCGCCGGTTTCCGCGATGACCTGATCGACAGCACGCACGACCTCCTCCACTCCCTCGGGGTCAAGATTCGCGGTGGGCTCATCGAGGAGGATGATATCTGCGCCCATGGCAAGAACAGCTGCTAAGGCCAGACGCTGCTTTTGCCCGCCCGATAACTCAGCCGTAGGGTGGTCTAAGGGAAGATCTAGGCCAACCATATCGAGGGACTGGCGCACTCGAGGCCAAATCTCCTCGGCTGGAACCTGCAAATTCTCGCATCCAAAGGCAATATCGTCTCCGACCTTGGAGGCGATAACTTGTGAATCTGGATCTTGGAGCACCATGCCTACGATCCCTGATACCTCAAGGTGGCCACTTGTATCCCCTTCATCAGCACCGAGTACCCCGGCTAGGGCTGCCAGAAGGGTCGATTTTCCCGACCCAGAGGCCCCAAGTAGCAGGATCTTCTCGCCAGCCTTTATGCTGAGACTTAATTGGTTAAGCGCTGGCTTTTTTCGGCTTGCGTGACGGAAACTAAAGCGATCGAGTTTAATCTGTATATTCACTACTACTGGTCCTCAAGGATGTTCTCACTTTTACTATCTGCGCTTTTCTTCGGAGTTACCGCTGGTTTGGTTGGAGCGGCCACCAGCCTCCTCATCGAGAATATCGCGTGCCTTAACCCGATCTTGCTTCTTCCCGCCGGGGTGGTGGCGGCGGGTGCGTGGCTGATGATCAGCCGCCGTTGGAGTATTAGTGTAGCTTCAGCGATAACTACTGGAGGGCCGCTGCCAGTAGTGCCCACTCTTATCGATGCGACCATGCAACTCCTTCTTGTTGGTCTCGGTGCGTCATTGGGTCGCGAACAGGCGCCTCGGCAGGTAGCAGCCGCGCTGAGCTCACGTATGGACAGGGTCGTCATCGCTGGCGCCGCTGGAGGTGGTTTGGCAGCAGTCTACAATGTGCCACTAGCTGGAGCACTCTACGCGTTTTTGTTGCTCCCTATAACCCGAACCGTGCGGAATTTTCTGGTATGCGCTCTGATGGCTGGCGTAGCCACCCTAACCTCGTGGCTAGTTCTTGATGTAGGAACCATCTATTCAGTTACCGAATCTCCAATCAGCACCGAAGACCTGGGAGCATATCTTTTCACCGCACTGATGGCTATGACGCTGGGATTGTTATTGCGTGAATTAGGCTCGAGGTCACTCCGTGCCACCAGCTCCATCACGCTCCTGAGCATCCCACTAGCTTGCGCAACTGTGTGGATAACAGCAACCTATATTCCCCCGGTAACCGGTAACGGGCAGCTCATTGTGGAACAAGCCTTACTCGGTCTCGACCCCACATATGCTCTGATATTAATTATCGCCAAACTTGCACTAACGCTAGCAATGCTATCGTCGGGCGCTCGGGGCGGAGTGCTCACTCCCGCTTTAGCCTTGGGCGCTGCCGGGGGCGCTATGACCGCCTCATTGTGGAATACCAGCCCTGTGGCTTTGGCCCTATTCGGCGCTTTCTGCGCCTTGGCAATAAGCCAGCAGAGCTGGATTTTCGCGGCTATTTTTGTACTGGAACTAAGTCGACCTTCACTAGCACTCTCCGCAGTGATAACACTCAGTGCCCTTACTGTAGTGACAGTAGGAACCTTCGCTAAGAAGCGATATGCCCGACCTCCGAGATCAGCCACTCCCCCGGATCGGAGCAGCTAATGGCGGACAGCTAGACGAGATTCTGGCGTTCGCGTCCTGCAGCGAAACGATCCAGCGCTCCGGTAGCAGCAAGGGCCTTGACCAGATAGAAGGACAGAACGCCCGCGAGAATGGCACCCGAAACGGACATGGACGCCAAATAAATGAGGTTGAACTCGAAGGTCTTGGCAAGGTTTCCGGATAGGAAAAGTTCTAGAATAAAGGCTCCAACTGCCGCACCAATACCCGATAGTGCAGCTACCCCTAGGCCGAATCGCTTATACACAAAAGCGGCAAAGATGAGTTCTGCTCCGATGCCTTGGGCGAGACCCGAATAGACGGTCTCGATTCCCCACTGGTTACCTAGGCCGGCAGATACACAGGCAGCCAGTACCTCAACGAAAATCGCAGCGCCTGGCTTACGAATGATCAACCCACCGAGGACACCACCCATCAACCAGATACCCACGGAAATTCCGCCGAAACCAGGGGTCAGTGCGTTGGCAGCCTCGTACCAGGCATAACCGATGGAATTCCAGACCCAGAAGATGAGTCCAGTTGCGACACCTAGAACGGCCGCGATGACAATATCAATAACACGCCAATTAAGCATGGTTAGTCTCTCTTTCTCCCTAACGCTGGCATTACACACAGATCAGGTTCAATCGGTTTGATCTCAGCACCTCTTCCTCCGTTTGGCGGCGGAAAAGAGCACCCGGGATACGCTCATTATTATGGCGTACAGCTAGTGATACTAACGGATAAAACCGATGAAGACTACTCATCAGAAGTGGCCAACCTTATCTCTACCCCCACCCGCCCGCGCAGTTAGATTCGCTATAGTAACCACGTAAGTACCACAAATCCCATATATATAAGGACAATTTTATGGCTGGCGGACTCGCTGCACTTCTCGACGATATCGCACTCATCGCAAAAACTGCCGCCTCGAGTGTGGATGATATTGCTGCCTCGGCAGCCAAGACCTCCGCCAAGGCGGCAGGTCTTGTCATCGACGACACCGCTGTTACTCCGCGCTTCGTGGAGGGTGTCAGCCCTGCCAGGGAGCTTCCCATAATCTGGCGAATCACCAAGGGGTCGCTATTTAACAAACTCATTGTTATTTTACCGATCGCCCTGATCTTGAATACCTTAGCGCCATGGCTCCTCGTACCCATTCTAATGCTCGGTGGTTTTTATCTTTGCTTTGAGGGAGCAGAGAAATTTCTAGAGATGATCAGTGGTCATGAGCATCATCAAGAAAAGGCCGCACTCAAGGATGAAAAGGCTCTTGTTCGCGGTGCAATTACCACAGATCTCATCCTTTCAGCGGAAATTATGGTCATTAGTTTGAATGAGGTCGCAGATCAACCTCTCTGGAAAGAAGCAGCCATTCTCGTAGTCGTAGCGCTTGCTGTTACCGTCGGCGTCTACGGGTCGGTGAGCCTCCTTGTGAAGATGGATGATCTCGGCCTTAGCCTCATGACTAGGGATTCTCTTTTTGCCCAACGCACTGGCCGGGCGCTAGTCGCGGGGATGCCCAAGGTACTCGACATCATTTCTGTCGTGGGCCTGTTCGCCATGCTGTGGGTTGGAGGACATATCCTGCTTGCGGGCTTTTCTGACCTAGGATGGTCAGCTCCAATTGATTTTGTCCACCACTTAAGCCATCAAGCCTTGGCATGGGGTGGGTTTGTATCATGGTTGACCGATACATTCTTTTCCTTGGTTGTCGGTCTCGTAGCAGGCACGCTGATCGTCGGAATTTTTAAGGCTTCCAAGAGAGTCATCAACCCTCCCAAGGACTCCGCAAATCCGCGCTTATCTGGAAATTAGTGAATTCTCAAAGACGAGCGTAGGCTAGCCTATATTTGAAATAGTCCTGTCGGAAGGTTTATCTATGTCTGCAGTCGGATGGCGTCGCGCCATTATCGCTGGAACCACCGCTTCCAGCCTCCTTTTCACTCTGCCCGTAGCCCAGGCAGTTCAGGCAGTTCCCAGCGAAAGCACAGTGGAAAGCCCAAGCGATAGTAATGAAACCCCCGAGGCAAGCCTCCCCCGCGTGCTCGCTGACGGTCCAGTTGTCCGCGTGTTTTGGGACGCTATCCCAGGGGCCAAAGGCTATACCGCGACTATCGTTCTACCTTCGAAATCTGGCGAAGTTGTTTCCCCCAAGCACGGTGTATTCACTCAGACTGTGTTTACGGAAGTTCCTGCCGGCACGTACAGGGTGAAGGTTGAGCCCTTGACCAATAACCCGGGCGCCGATACCCCGATTTTCTCCGAGGAGTTTACGGTTTCGCACGACATCACGGTGCCCCAGAAGCCCAATGAGCCGCAGATTGAACTCCTCAAGGGCTCCAAAGCGCGTGTCTGGTGGTCACGGACTTCCAATGGCGGCGCTCGAGTGGAACACAGCATGGTCACACTGATCCCGAACGATGGCTCTCAAGTGATCACCGCCAAAGCTGACGGCGAGCTTAACGAAATTGAAATCGGTGGCCTGAAACTTAATACCACATATACAGCCTCAGTGGCGGTCCATAACGAAATTGGCGACTCTGAGCCGGCCAAATCCAGCGATAGCATCACTGTCACAGCTGACCCAGGTGATATATCCCTTAACCTCAACCCCCCACTGATTGATCCCACCAAAGAGAACACCTTTGTTTTAAGCGGCAGTGGTCTAACCGGCGGCGCTGTGGAAAAAGGCTTCTATGTGGTGGTGTGGAATACCAAGCAGTGGGAGCCAGGATATCGCCCCTGGCTGACCGAGGATGACACTCAACTCAGTTATAAGATGTCAGCCAGTGATATCACGAATGGGACGTTCACCAAACAGATCACAATTCCTGCCGATACTTTCGATATCTCCAAGGGCGACCGTTATATTGTCGGCATTACTGCGGAGAATTTCCGTAATGATCGGCGACTTGACCGAGCCATTGAGATCATTTTCACCCCCCTACCCGTCACCAACGTCACCGCGGAAGCCTCGGATGCTTCAGTTTCTGTCTCATGGGCTCCTGCTAGGGATCACCGCGTTAGAGAATACGTAGTCAAACTCTTTAACGCCGAGACCAATGAATTGGTCAAGAGCATCTCGCGGGGTAAAAATATTACGTCGACCTCTTTTGAAGGCCTCAAGGCCGGTCGCTATTACGCCAAGGTAGTCAGCAATATTCAGAGCGATTCTTCTGGCCAAGCGATTTACTCGCCTGAAGCTCGATCGACAGAAGTAGAGATTGCCAGCTCTAAGGTTAAAACAGTTCCTAGTGCGGTGCAGAGCGTCATCCTCGGTGACGGGAGAGCAGCTGGATCTTTAAAGATCAGCTGGATCGATGGGCCCCGTGAAGCTGGACAGGCCAAGATTACTGGATACCGTATCATCTTCACCGATGGAACTAAGACAGTCACCAAGACTGCTGAGCCATTAGATTCCTTGCTCGAATTCAATGGTTTCACCCAGGGCACCTGGACCGCAACAATCATTGCCGAAAGTGCTGCTGGTGATTCCGCCGCCAGTGCTGTCTCTAATTCTCACCAGATCACTGAGAAGGCCATCGAATTCACTCCTGAATTCCTGCTTTCTAATAATCGCATCAATGCCACCCGTGACACTACGATCAGGCTTAACGGCAGTGGCTATTTTGAGACGGACTCGGTCGATGTTGAGGTGCTTGACCTCGAGGGCACTACCTCGCTGCTAAAAGTCACAGCTCCAGTGTCTGGTGGCGAGTTGAACTATGAGTTGCGCATATCGGCTGGCACCCTAGAACCAGGAAAGAAATACCGCGTACGCACCCAAAAGGGCGATAAGTACCGTGCAACGCAGCTATTGAGCACCGAAGGAACCGAGGTAGCCAATCCACAGATTAGTTTCGATCAGCGGCCGCTTGATCCGACCATGGACAATGTAGTGCGCGTAAATGGCTCTGGATTCTATGGCGACGGCACCGCTAAAGGCGTCTACGTCACAATCCAGCCCCAAAACGCATGGCGTCCAGGCACTCCCGCTCACCGCAAGGGCGAAATTACAGCGCAACATATTTCTGTCGATCAATTGCGCGATGGACGTTTCACCGTTGATCTCATCATTCCAAAGGGTGTTCTAACCTCAAGCGATGCTCCGTATATGGTCAACACCTTCGCAGCCCATGCGCTTTCCCAGACTGACCGTAGCCTGGATTCCAGCACCCCACTTCCCGTCGATTTCGGCTCTGCTGCAACCCCGGATCCAGAAGTTTCGCCTACCCCCACACCGAAGCCCGATCCTCAACCGGCTCCGGAACCTACCCCAGACGACAACTCCGAAGGGTCGAGCCCAGGGATTATTGCGGCTAGTGTCATCGGATCGTTGACTGCATTGGCAGCAATCATTGGTGCTGTGATCAATTTCTTCCCTCAGATCATTCAGACTGTCAAAGGTTTCCTACGGCTGCCCTAACATATCCGACCTGTTCCTATAAAGCGCGTCGCCAAGCGCGACGCGCTTTATCTTTCGTCCCTTAAGGAAGTATCCTCCATGCGATTTTCTCGAGCACTGGCATCAGTTGTTGTCTCTTTCTCCCTGCTCAGCACCGGAATTGCTCACACCCAAGAAGTGTCCGCCTCGAAGCCCATCATCAATCAGGGCGATGCCATTAAACTCCAGGAGGGACCCTCCACATTCACCTGCACGGTTGGCTTCGTTGATAGAGAGAATCGGCGCATCTGGACTGCAGGTCACTGCGCCAGAGATAACTCTTTCGTTTTCACGTCAACTGGAACCGAAATTGGCGTGATAAAACATCCCTACGACGTGGATCCAACGATCGATCCGCGGGTGTCCGAACTCGAACGAAGAAAATTAACTGCCGACTACTTCTTCCACGATATTGCCTATATTGATCTCTCCGATAAGGTGACTCCAGGAAGCAATAAATTCTCTGGTGATCGCTATTACCAACCGAGCGTGGGCGACGACATTTGTCGATTTGGAGCCACGACTTTCGACCATGTTTTCTGCAGCAAAGTGCTACATATTGACGATCACTTAGCCTACGCTGCCGATCTTGGTACCAAAGGCGGCGACTCGGGTGGTCCAGCGTGGGTACCAGGGAAAGGCTATGTAGGCCAAGCAGTAGGTGCTTTTAACTTAGTGAGTGCCAGTGGCGCTCCCGCAGTGATGTCGATTATTCACCGCGCCGACTTTAATCAACAGATTCCGCAGCGCACCAAGGCTGAGGGTTTCGATCATTACTTCCCCTCGGCGGATAACCTGCTGCTCCAAAAAGCGACGTTGAAGGAGGTAATGGGAAACCACTTCGGGAGCGATCTTCCTAGTGCGGCGGAATACAACCGCATCCTGCGCGACAACGAGCTCAAGCTCAATAGGGCGAAAAGAGATCTCGATCTAGCTCAAGAGCGCTTCAATAATGCTGTGAATGATCGCAATCAAGCGCAGCAGAAACTCAATGAGGCTAAGGCGGACCTGGAGAAGCTGCGCCAGGAGTTCGACGGCAAAAACACCCAAGATCTTTCCCAGTTGCAAAAGAAATACGACAAGCTCCAAAAAGATTCCACAATTGGAATAGTGGTCGCTATTATCTCCGCTGTCATTGGATTATTTGCAGCGGTGGCTAGCTGGTTTGCTCCGCACGCCGGCATCCGGATCTAAACTCTTCACCCCAGTCTTAGTACTGGGGTTTTCTTATAGCAGTCTAAATCCTCTTTCCTCAGCGATCTTAAAATACTGGTTGCGCTGCGGTTTGTAGGTGCTAGAAATGTGCGTAATATGCTCAAAGAAAGTCGTCGTCACTCTCGGGCCCGACCGCTGCGCATAGTACTGCTCGACCAGCTCGTTGAAAGCACTGAGATGTTCTCCATAGTCTTCCGCTAGCGTATAAGCATCGTGGAACACCCTTAGTTGCGGACCTAGCTTGGGTTTTTTAACCTCGCGGTGATCATATGGGCCCCACGCCAATCCCACAACGGGCATGGTTCGAGGGGGAAGCTGACATATCTCGATAATTTTGCGGGGATCGTTGAGAATACTACCGAGGAAGACGCTGCCCATATCAAGCGATTCAATAGCGATCGCTGCGGTTTGCGCCATCAGTAAAGCATCGGTCATAGCTTGGAGGAAAATACCGACATCGAGGCGCTCCTGGGGGATTTTTACATCGAAACTTTCGGCAATCTCACGATTGCGGCAATCATCTGCAATAAAAATCCACAGCTCCGGTGACTGAGCAATAAAAGCTTGACCGGACATAGCAGCAATTTCACTCTTCTACTCTTGTGAGGAGATACGGATCATACAGGCGCGCATACCAAAGTTGCTCGACGCGGTATTACTCATTGCGGAGAGGATAATATCAATGTCTTTGTCCTCAACTGGCTCGTTACGAAAGGCGCGCACACTTGATCGATTGTGTAGTAGCTCAGTGAACATTGGTCTCCTTAATTGTGATCTTTCGTCTTTTACAATATGCCATTCCACTATCTTGTTAGCTTTGAAGAGTTTGATTGTCTGCAGAGCTGGTGGAATGTGATGAGGTCGCTTTTAGCCATTCGCGAACCATGAGGGGCGCCTGGAGGGCACTAATCCTTGGGTAGCCAGATGGACTGCGCAAGGGTAAAAGTCTGTGTCCGGTCTGGATCTCACCATATATTTTGCGGATTTCTCTGAGATCGGGTCAGTGATCGTATTGTTCTGCAATTCCCATAACTTTTTTCATGAGCTGGCACCTCCAGGAAAGACACCGGCTGCCTCCACGACTATTAGGTTGCGAAGTGAAGATACCGAGGTATTAAAGTGCACCCCGTTATGGCCGCGGGCACTCCCCGGCAATAGCTCTTCATTCGGGCATACTCGAAGCAGGAGGTCTTGTTTTCACCCTGAGGTTTTAACTCAAAGGCTCTCATACTAGGGGTTTCACACTAGAGACCGTTTCTCCGACTCCGGAAATTGCCTGCACACCTGTTCACACTGGCAGCATACGGTTGGCACCCGCGCGTATCGCTTTCCGGGATCAGCGAGCTGCCGCAATGCGCGGGGCGTTCGACATAGAAATATGAGGTTGTGCGAAAATTCTGATGTGATTGTGCTTCCCTCTTCGTTGTGCCCCCTTAAAGAAGACTTGGTGGAGGTAAGGGAAAATTCGTGCCATTGCACACACGGCTTGGAGGCACGTATAGGTACCCTTGAGTAAGGGGGCAGAGCTTGTGTAAGTACTTTTTCCAGAATCGGCGGCACTCTTGATGGAACTACGCTTCATTCGAGGCGTATTAGATCTGCTTGCGTAGGCTTGGGCACTCGTGGGGCTACCTATAAATCGGTGGGTTAGGAGATAATTTTCCACCCCCACTCAAAAAAGTAATATATATCACAATTTTACAGTGTTGGTTGTTTTAGCCTCGTTATTCCACTAAGCCCGTCTACTTTTCCAAGCCACATAGCCGAAAGGGGGAAATTTACAGCTCAACACATATTTAAGCAGTACGGATCAACTCAATAAAGGTTGGGAAATCTTAGCTAACTCTTAAAGTGAGCCCTCTCACAGAGACCGCATCTTATATGGATTAGCAGCTCCACTCGGGCACAAAGCAAAGCCAGGGGCTCTACCCCCGGCTTAGCTGATTTAAGCTGTGCTAGCCTGAGGATGTTCAGCTATCACACCCGCCAAGGTCGATTGGACATCACTAGAGGACAAGTAGCATCAGCAGAAGTTCAGACCCTTTTCGCAGACCTGTCCGCGACTTATCTTTCATTTCCCGCTATACCGCCAAGTAATAGCGCGGGCTTTAAGTCGCTACCAGCATTGCTAAAAGATCCTGACTACTCCTGACACTACCGCTTTTATAGTGGATAATCAAATTTTTGTTTGTTTTAACCATTGGAAGAGACCAACGTTTTCTTAGCTAGGTCTCAGCTTAAGGTCTATATCTGCCTTGAGCTGGCAGTCCACCCGTGTTTTCCGATCGACAAAACCCAGCCGATAGCCCCGAACGACGATCATCGTTGCATAAATGTCATCCACTCTTATCGGAGGTTGTTTTGTTCTCTACTACACGCCGCAAGGCTCTTATTATCGCCACTGCTTCTCTCGCAGCAAGCCTTGGCTTAACTGCTTGCTCCGAAGGCGGAGCAGGCGGCGAGGATGCAGTTCAGGTGCAGGGTCTTAACGAAACCACAGGGGAGCTCAAAGGCGAGGGCGCCTCTTCACAGGACAATGCCATGCGTGTGTGGGCTCCACTCTTTGAGGCCACCGGTTCCGCTCTCTCCTACAACCCGACGGGGTCCGGCGCAGGTCAAAAACAGTTCTTGGCTAGCGTGGTGGCTTTCGCCGGCTCTGATTCGCCACTCCAAGACAATAAAAAAGGCATCAACCAAATTGAAGAAGCTCGCACCCGTTGCGGTGGCAACGACGCCTGGCACCTGCCTATGGCCATCGGGCCGGTAGCCATTGCCTACAACCTTCCAGGAGTCGATATAACACTTTCGCCTACCTTAGTTGCAGAAATCTTCGATGGAGCCATAACCAAGTGGAACGACCCTAAAATTGCTGCACTTAACCCAGACGTCGCCCTTCCTGACACCGGTATTACGGTCGTCTTCCGCGCCGACGAGTCTGGTACCTCCGACAACTTCATGAAATTCTTAAGCGCCACCGCGGATGCTGCATGGCCTCACGAGCCTTCTAAGCAATTCCCGCAAGGAGTTGGCCAAGGTGCCAATAAGTCCTCGGGTGTAACTGATGAGGTTTCGGCTGTCGAAGGTGCCATCACCTATGTGGAATCAGGCTACGCAAAATCCAAAAACTTGGGAGTGGCGAAGATGGACTTCGGCTCCGGAGCAGTAGAACTCAACAAGGACACTGTCGGTAAGGCACTCGACTCCGTGGAGTTCAAGGGTGACGGCCACGATATGGTTGTCGATGCGAAGACCCTCTTCGCTATGAACGAACCTGGCGCCTATCCGCTGGTGCTCACCACCTACGAGATCGTCTGCTCCACATACCCCGACGATCAATCACACGATCGCGACCTTGTAAAGAACTTCCTCACTGTCGTGCTTGACCAAGGTCAGGGCCAAGCGCTGGAAGACGCGGGCTATATCCCGGTTCAGGGAGAATTCAAGACCAAGCTCGCAGCTGCCGTAGAGGCTATCCAATAGCTGTTCCCCCAGACTGAATTCCCGGTGCGGACTATCGTGTCCGCACCGGGCAGATCAGTTCATATCAAGGAAAGCACCTATGCCCCTTTCGACTTCTACTCAAGAAAAATCCATCTCGATGAAAACTTCGGCTGCGCAGATCGCTCCCCCACAGCAGGATCCTGCCGAGCCAGCCCCAAGATCTTCAGTCATCCGACCTGGCGACCGCGTATTTCAGATCCTCTCCAACGGTTCCTCGATATTGGTCTCGTTGACTATTTTTGCCATCGGAATTTTTCTCATGCTGCGGGCTGTTCCATCCTTAGCCCGTAATGAGGAAAATTTCTTCTTATTCAATCAGCGTTGGGATCTCAGTGATGTCAGCGCTATGCACTTTGGGATCCCCAATCTCTTCCTCGTCACCGTCATGGTGTCCCTCGTGGCACTCTTGCTCGCCATGCCTGTGGCGCTGGGAATTGCAATATTCCTCACGTCCTACGCCCCTAAGCGTCTAGTGCGCCCCTTAGGGTTCCTGGTAGATCTTTTGGCAGCAGTACCGTCCATTGTGTACGGTCTGTGGGGTTTTATGGCTCTCGGGCCAGCTCTAGGATCCTTCTACGAAAGTCTTAGTACCCGCCTCAGCTTCATACCATTATTTGCCGTCTATCCCAACTCGCCCTCCTTTGATACCGGACGCAATATTTTCACCGGCGGCATCGTCCTGGCGATTATGATTTTGCCTGTGATCGCAGCGACAACCCGAGAGGTTTTCGTACAAACGCCGCGAGGGAATATTGAGGCAGCCTTGGCTTTAGGCGCAACCCGCTGGGAAACTGTGCGGCTAGCAGTGTTCCCCTTCGGCAAATCGGGCTTTATATCAGGCTCCATGCTCGGCCTTGGGCGAGCGCTGGGTGAAACTATGGCGCTCTATATGGTGATGTCTCCGTCAGCAGATTTCAATGGCTCACTTTTCGATGGTGGAGCTACCTTCGCCACCTTAATTGCCAATGCTGCACCTGAGTTCAACGATAATCTCAAAGCGGGCGCCTATATGTCAGCAGGGCTCGTGCTGTTCGTCCTCACCTTCGTGGTCAACACCGCCGCCCGTATGGCTGCCAAGAAGAAGTACTAAGGAGTGCTGAGAATACTATGACTACCTCAACTTCCACCCCATCGGTGGTTTTTACAGAAATCAAAGGCAGCCGTAAATTCGCAGATAAGGTTGCCACGACGGTGATATACACCAGTATGGTTCTCGCACTTATACCGCTGATGTGGGTTTTATTCGAACTCATCGTGCGCGGTACCCCAAGTCTGCTGAGCACCCAATGGTGGACTCGCTCCCAAATGGGCGTAACCCTTGGCTCAGCTTCTGGCGGCGTAGCCCACGCCATCATAGGCACGATAGTCCAGGCTCTCGTGACCGCAATTATGACGGTACCGCTTGGAATTTTTGTGGCTATATACCTCGTGGAATACGCTGGGAATTCGCGACTGGGCAAGATGACAACTTTTATGGTGGACATTCTTTCTGGTGTGCCATCAATTATTGCTTCCCTGTTTATCTACTCCATGTGGGTCGTGATGTTTGGCATGAACCGTTCGGGATTTGCCGTATCGCTGGCTTTAGTTCTCCTCATGCTGCCCATCGTGATTCGCAATACCGAGGAAATGCTGCGAGTAGTACCTAATGAGTTGCGTGAAGCGTCTTATGCTCTCGGAGTTCCTAAATGGAAAACTATTGTAAAGATCGTTCTCCCAACTGCATTGTCTGGAATTGTTACGGGCGTCATGCTTGCTATAGCTCGCGTCATGGGCGAATCAGCTCCCATGCTCATCCTGGTTGCGGCGTCCCGCATCATTAAATACAACCCCTTTGGTTCTTCTCAATCCTCTCTCCCGCTCTATATTTTGGGCGAATATGGAGCTGGTAACACGGGAGCGTCGGTACAAAATATGTGGGGCGCCGCTCTCACCCTGGTTCTCATCATTGCCACGATCAATATCGTTGCACGCATTATAGCTAGCCGCTTTTCTGTCAAGGCTTAGCCACACACTATATTTCTCAAGGAAGGTTGTCTCTCTATGGCTAAGCGCCTAGATCTCAAAGATGTTGACATTTTTTACGGTGACTTTCACGCTGTCCAAAATGTTAATCTCCATGTTCCCCCGCAGTCAGTTACCGCTTTTATCGGCCCTTCCGGCTGTGGTAAGTCAACAGTACTGCGCTCGTTGAACCGGATGCATGAAGTCATCCCTGGCGCCTACGTAACGGGCGAAGTGCTTCTTGACGGCGAGAATATATACGCCCCTCAGGTCGATCCCGTCTCAGTCCGAAATACTATTGGTATGGTTTTCCAGCGACCGAATCCATTTCCCACTATGTCAATCGAAGACAATGTGGTCGCAGGACTGCGGCTATCAGGGGTTAAGAACAAGGCACGCTTGAAGGAAGTAGCCGAAAAATCACTCAGAGGTGCCAACCTATGGGACGAAGTCAAAGATCGCCTGGATAAGCCTGGCTCTGGACTTTCGGGTGGGCAACAACAGCGCCTGTGTATCGCGCGCGCCATAGCTGTCGAACCCGAGGTGCTGCTCATGGATGAGCCATGCTCCGCCCTCGACCCTATATCGACCCTGGCAGTTGAGGATCTCATTCATGAGCTTAAAGAGCAGTTTACAATCGTGATCGTCACCCACAATATGCAGCAGGCAGCACGCGTCTCGGACCAAACCGCTTTCTTCTCTCTCGAAGCAACGGGAAAGCCTGGACGTTTAGTAGAAGTTGGCGAAACTAAGCAACTCTTTGAAAAACCAACGCAAAAAGAAACCGAAGATTATATCACCGGACGCTTCGGTTAAAACGAATAAATAAATGCTCTCATTCTTATGACGGAATGAGAGCATTTAACTTTCTACAAATATCCTCTAACTAGTCATCAAATGTACTAGCAATATTACGGAAGCGTGCCTGCAATACCCTTTCTTTCTCATCAAGATCACGCATATCCAAATACTCCTCAAGCTTGTATCCGGTCGCCATATAAACCATTCGTGCACCCACCGATACACAGTGATCTCCGAAGCGCTCGTAGTACCGACTCAGTTGAGTCATATTTACTATCTGCCTGTGTCCGAGCTCTCGATCACCGCTGGAGATAATTCGATTTATACTCTCGTAGATATCATCAATAGCTTGATCGTCACGCCCCATCTGCACGGCTCGATCTGCATCACGTGAAACGAGAACTTCGTGCGTGGACTGGGTCATTTCATCGCACAACCGCCCTATCTCCTCGAAATAGGGCGCCATAGTCTCATCGATGGCCGCTTGAGGCTGAGCTCTTAGCGCGATCCCTGCAATATGGCTACTCAGTGCACCCATGCGAGCCAAGTCTTGGCAGATATAAATGCCCGAGACCACCTGGCGTAGATCTCGGGCCACCGGCGCTTCCCTCGCAAGTAGTTCGAAGGAAGTATTCTCACAAGAGATTCTCAGTTGCTCAAGATCCACTGCGGATCTCTTCACATCTTGAGCCTTCTCTAGATCGTTGTGAATAAGTGCTTGTGTAGCTGCGCGAATCATATGATTAATCTGATCGCACATGAGAATCATATCATGGGATAAATTGCGAATTTTCTCTCTGTAAACAGTACGCATAAGCCCTAAGTCTACGTGATGCTTTCCCTAGATGCACGGGTAATTTAGCCCAAAAATTTAGAGATTATGGCGAGAGATAAAATCGATAATATCGGCCGTGACTTCGTCGCGATTAATTTCATTAAGGATCTCGTGGCGTGCCTCAGGGTACAGTTTCAATTCGACATCATTGAGGCCTACGTGCTGGTAACGTGCGGCAACAGCTTGCGGACCTAGGGCCTGAGAGCCGGCGACCGGATCGTGATCTCCGCTAATGACGAGGATAGGCAGCGTTTTTTTGATAGCCTGTACCCGCTCGACCTCAGATGCGACCGCTAGGTGTTCGATCCCCTTGGGGGGAGGCGCTGACCAACCGTTCGCCGGGTCCGCCACATAGGCATCAACCTCGGCGGGATCTCGTGACAGCCACTCAAAACCGGTGCGGTGCTCGAAGGGTGCGTTGAAGGCCGCAAGATCCGCCTCTCCACCGGAAGTAAGGGCGGAGACGATCCCGGCAGCATCAGTTGTACCGCTTAATATCACTGCGTCCGCTAACTCAGAATGGTCGAGGAGGAATTGCTGGGTAGCAAAAGAACCCATGGAATGCCCGAAGATAATCAGCGGAAGTCCGGGGTGAGACTGCTTGATAAACGTAGTCAATCGAAAGACATCGTCGACCCATCCAGACCAGCCGTCCGGTCCAAAGTCACCGTATTCTCCGGCGGCGCTTTTACCTGAACCGCGAGCATCAGCCGCATAGACCGCATAACCCTCAGAAGTGAGGGCTCGAGCGAATCGCTCGTAGCGCCCTGCATGCTCGGCAAGACCATGCTGTATCTGCACAATCGCCTTTGGGGCCACTTCGGGAAGCCATATGTACCCAAATAATGACAGACCGTCACGCGTGGGGAGTGTGAATGTTGTATTTTCCATATCACTATTCTATCAGGTGTCTGGTTACCACCCCCCGAAGGGGTATAGCCCTGGATGGATTGTCGCCTATAATTAGTTCATGCACATCTCTGAATTTGGCCAACATCTCACCCGACTATCCCTGGGTGGATTTATGGCTTTCGCCGGCGTCGCGCACCTCACGTTTGCACGCGAAGAATTTCAAGCTCTGGTTCCACCGTGGGTACCTTTTCCAGCAGATCCCGTAGTTGTTGGGTCCGGGATTATTGAGATCGGTTTTGGCGCTCTGCTCATTGCTTTACCACGGTACCGGCGCCCCATAACCGCCGCGCTCATAGTCTTTTTAATCGCGGTCTTTACTGGCAATCTTTCTCAATACACCGGCAGTATCGATGCTTTCGGACTCGACACCGATGCCAAACGGCTTGCTCGCCTGTTCTTCCAGCCCATATTTGTTCTCGCGGCTCTCTACGCCGGTAACTGGTTTGGCAGGAGAGATCGCGTTTAAGTTGTGCACAAGCCCCCCTATCCGTCAACGATATAAGTCTTGGCCTTCTGCCGGTTATCAAAGGGGCCAAGCGGGAGCTCAGATTCGCCGAAGCTACGGACCACTATGCGGCGAGGTTACCTAAAGGGGCTATGCCTCAACCTGGTTAAATATAATAAGCTCGGCTTAGACCCCGAAGCAGTAGAATCCTGACCCGTCTAGTGCGGTGACAATTATCAGTCTAAACAAGGCCTCAGAGCGGTCGTGTACGCATCTCTCAGCATCCGACAGTGAGGTGACCACTGGTCTAGTGCACCGCAGATCGACCTTCTTTTACGTGGGTCAGAGCTGGCCGAAGCAGTAACATTCCCCTCAGTCCGCACGGCAATGAGAAGCGCAATGCGGCTATGCTGAAAAGCCGAAAAGCTTGGCACATATGGTCTAGCCTCTGCAAATCTTCGACGACACCGCATTGTAAACCGCGCGGCCGAGGGATTCCGGCGCGACCTCCGGTTCTCTATTAGGAGGGGAGGTCGGTAGCTGTAAGTTCAACAGCACTATCCCATAATTTACGGGATAGATAGGGATCTGAGGCCAGGGCGGCCCGTCCGATTAGGGTGGGGTTACCTCGCAGTGCCCCGAAACCGTCTGGGCCAACATAGCTCCCCGAGGGTATATCTGCGACGGCTGCCCATAAGACCGATTGCGCCCCATCAGCCGCAGATTGGGCGACAAGGCTTGTAACCGCAGTAATCGCGGCGTTAACAGGAGCCGAGAAAGCATTTTGCAGATTGGTCATTGCCCACCCAGGGTGAGCTACAGTTATATCAACGGGGCCCAATCGGCGAGAAAGCTCCAAACCCCAAAGCATATCCGCCAATTTCGATCGGCTATAGGCGGCTAAAGGCCACCACCCGTTGGTAAATTGCAGATCACCTAAATCGAGCCGAGCTTTTTGATGGGCTTCCGAGCCCACGATGACAACCCGGCGTTTAACGTGCCCAGCGATGAGGTTGGTAAACGCGAAGGGGCCGAGAAAATTCGTCCCCATCATCATTTCAAAACCGTCGACAGTCTCTTCTCTTTTGGGAGTAACCACACCAGCGCAGTTGATTAGCACGTCAATAGGCTCATCCACAGAGGCAGCAGCCGCTCGGATACTTTCGAGATCAGCTAAATCAAGATTTATGAGGCGGATGGCATCAAGCTCTCTCTGTGCCGCCAGGCCGCGACCACGATCCCGGGCGGTGATAATTAAACGCGCTCCGGCTTTGCGTGCCGCCCGTGCCACTTCTTGTCCCACTCCATTTGTGGCGCCGGTGACCAGCCAGGTACTGCCGGTTTGATCGGGTAGTTCAATTGGTTGAACACGATTTTTCATAGTGGTTCCTTAAGCTAGGTTTATGACCAACGGTACCCGTCATTGCCCTTCTCCGTGGCAGCATAGGTTCGAACCACTCTGTGAAATCATACTAAAAAGCCGGAAGCGGAGGTCTGAGGACTCTGACCGCAGCTAGCACTGAAGACTTAAAATAACGCGTCATTCCTCCGCACTGGGATCTATTGGCGGAGGCTACCGCTTGTCTACGAGGAACCGCGTTGATAGTACACCACTCACCCATCCACGAACCCGTTAGGAGAACACAAACACCGGGACAGTCAATTACTCAGCTTAAAAACCATAGACTGTTGATGTCATTAAACGGCGCTTCCTAACGCCTGGAGCAGGCAGGTGCGCTATGCCGGCTAGACATTATCCCCACGGATGAGCTGCTGGCACCATAATATGCACTAATTGTTATAAAAGGTCTCAAGCCTGGGTGTTTCTAGGAGTGGCGAAACTCCACGACGTCACCATCAGCCATGATGTATTCTTTGCCCTCGATGCGAACCTTCCCCCGAGCACGTGCTTCAACCATAGACCCCGCTGCATCGAGGTCATCGAAGGAAACGACCTCGGCTTTAATAAAGCCACGCTCGAAGTCGGAGTGAATGACACCGGCAGCCTTGGGAGCTGTGTCCCCCCTATGGATGGTCCACGCACGCGATTCCTTGGGGCCCGCAGTAAGATAAGTTTGCAGCCCAAGGGTGGCGAAACCTGCCTTGGCTAAAGAGTGTAAGCCCGGCTCGGTCTGCCCAACGGACTCGAGTAGCTCTAAAGCTTCATCGTCATCGAGTTCAAGCAGGTCGGTTTCTGTTTTAGCATCCAAGAAAACACAATCTGCTGGGGCTACCATGGCTCGTAGTTCTTCTTTGCGCTTATCATTGCTCAGAACGTCCTCATCGGAGTTGAAGACGTAGAGAAACGGCTTTGCCGTCATGAGATGCAGATCACGGACCAAAGCTAGATCAACCTCGCCGGCTTTAGAGGCACTAAACAGGGTACGCCCATCTTCGAGGATGCTTTGCGCGGTTTTGGTAGCTGCCACATGGTCGGCCAAATCTTTATTTTTCTTGGCTTCTTTTTCCAGGCGTGGCAAGGCCTTTTCGATAGTCTGCAGGTCCGCCAAGATGAGTTCAGTATTAATAACGTCAATATCCGAAGACGGGTCGACCTTGCCGTCGACATGGATGACGTTATCATCGGCAAAAGCGCGCACAACCTGGCAGATAGCGTCGGCTTCGCGGATATTGGCTAAGAATGCATTCCCCATTCCTTCGCCTTCAGAAGCTCCCTTGACAATGCCAGCAATGTCAACAAAGGAAACGGTAGCGGGCAAGATGCGCTCGGATCCGAAAATTTCGGCGAGGCGCTTCAGACGCTCATCTGGCAATTCAACCAATCCGATATTGGGCTCGATAGTTGCAAAGGGATAATTCGCAGCCAGAACATCGTTGCGGGTCAGGGCATTAAATAGCGTCGACTTACCCACGTTGGGCAGTCCTACAATTCCTAAAGTTAAGCTCACGATTGCTAATGGTATCACCTGAGAAAAATAACCCCATACCACACCCCCATATCCCACTATATGGGATAGTAATTCCTATTTTCTAAAATCGCTGCGCTAGAGTTTCTTTCTACCGATAGAAAACCTTTCTGCAAGGACTGTTTTCTTGATTATTAAAAAAGGTATGCACCCTTAGGGCTGTTCAAAAAGCGCGAGGGACACTTCTTTTTTGCTTCACAGTCGTTGCCGCCACCAGCGGTAATGATCACTACCACAGAAAGGCGTTCTTCTCATGGCAACAGAAGTAGATACCAGCCAAAGGAGGGAGACCTTCTCCACACGCTGGGTGTTCATCCTGGCTGCGATTGGCTCAGCCGTTGGACTGGGTAATATTTGGCGGTTTCCCTACGTAGCATTCGAAAATGGCGGTGGGGCATTCCTTGTCCCCTATATCATCGCGCTACTTACCGCGGGTATTCCCCTCCTTTTCCTCGACTATGCCCTCGGCCACCGCTACCGCGGCTCCGCACCTCTGGTGTTCAGGCGCATCAAAAAGTGGAGCGAGCCAATCGGATGGATCCAAGTAGGAATTTGCTTTTTCATCACGATTTATTATGCCGCCATTATCGCGTGGGCCGGCCTCTACACGGTGAAGTCCTTCAACCGCGTCTGGGGAGATGATCCGAATACCTATTTCTTCGAGTCATTCCTTCGCATGGATGCCTCTGCGACATTCTCCTTCGACTATGTCGGAGAAATCGTCATCGCACTCGCCTTCGTATGGATCGCCGCCATTATTGTGCTTGCCATGGGAGTCGATTCAGGAATCGGCCGCATCTCTAAGATCTTCATGCCACTACTCACGGTCCTTTTCATCGTTGTGGTCGTGCGGGCTCTCTTCTTAGACGGGGCTTCTAACGGCCTCAACACCTTCTTCACTCCTCAGTGGGAAGCCCTTGGAGACGCCAGCGTGTGGATCGCCGCCTATGGGCAGATCTTCTTCTCTCTCTCGGTTTCCTTCGGCATTATGCTCACGTACTCCTCCTACCTCAAGCCTCGTACCAATCTAACGGGTACCGGCTTGGTTACAGCCTTTGCCAACTCTTCATTCGAAGTGCTTGCCGGCATCGGAGTATTTGCTGCATTGGGATTTATGGCTGTGCAGCAAGGTGTTTCCGTTGAAGATACGGCCTCGGGTGGTATCGGCTTGGCCTTCATTGCCTTCCCCACCATTATCAATGAGATGCCTTTGGGTGGTCTGTTTGGGGTACTTTTCTTCGGATCTCTAACCATCGCTGGATTCACTTCCCTCTTCTCTCTTTTCGAGGTTGTTGTTTCTGCAGTCAAAGATAAGCTCAATATGCCACGTAAGCGTGCCGCTCTCAGCGTTGGCATCGTCATGGCCACGTTGTCGGTGCTGCTTTTCTCCACCACCGGTGGCTTAATCCACCTCGACATTATGGATAAATTCACCAATAATATTGGCATCGTCCTCATCGCGCTGATTATCATCGTGTGCTACGACTGGATCCTGCGGCGAATCGACGAAGTTTCAGCACACCTCAATGTGGTTTCATCCTTTAAAGTTGGTGTCCTTTGGCGAATCAGCATCGTAAATCTCACCGCGATTGTTTTGAGCTATACTCTGGCCAAAGAGCTCCTTGATCTCATTAAGGAACCATATGGCGGTTATACGACTATTCAGGTGGCTCTCTACGGCTGGGGCGTTTTAGGTTTCATATTTGTGGCATCAATAGCAATGAGCTTTATCACCTGGCCCAGCAAGCTCCCACTCGACGGCCCTCCAGGCTCAGATTTCGGAATTGCACCAGAACTCAACCGCATTCCGCAGATCCCCAAACAATTCGATCCCCGTGAATCCCGCGTGGCTGGTTTTGCAATCGAACAGTACAAATAGAAAGGAGTGCTGATTTACATGACTGGTATCGCAATTTTTATGATGGTCTTGTTTATGGTCGTTATTTGGGGAGGCTTTGCTGCTACCCTCATCCACCTACAACGCCACCCCGACGAAGTTTCAGGTGATTTTGGCACCGCTGAATTTGCCACCGACGATGTCTTGCTAGCTCAGGAGATTCGACAGGACTCCGCTTAGTAGACCTCAGCTTTCAATACACGCAAGGGCCGGATCGACATCGAGTCGAGCCGGCCCTTGCGCTATCCGTAGAGAAAATGTGGAAAGATTGTCAATGTGAGCACCCCTCCCCCGTATCCCGATCGCGCCACGGTTATCGCAAGTGGCATTAAAATCCTGGCGGCGTGGTGTCTAAGACTCATGATTATCGTTGCTGCCACTTACTTAGTGGGGATTGTATTGTGGCAAACGTGGCGTGGGGTCCTTCCCATCGCACTGGCGCTCATTGTGTGTACAGTTCTATATCCACCGTTCGTCGTTCTCCGAAAACTCGGGGTTCACCCAGGTTTAGCAGCTTTTCTCACCATAGTGGGATCTTTTACCGTCATCGGTGTTCTCCTTAGGATTATGGCCCCACAGGTAGGCCGTCAGTCTCAAACTCTCTACTACCAAGCTTTCGAAGGAATCCAGAGACTCCAGCTGTGGTTACAGGGCCCGCCTTTTAATTTGGATGCCGAAGATCTGAGTGCCCTCATTAATCGGGCGGTTAACTGGCTTCAGGAAGGCGGCCTATTATTTTCTGGACTCGGCTTCGCCTCCTCTGCACTGATAACAATTGGCATAATCGTGGTGCTTACGTTCTTTTTCCTCAAGGACGGCGACCTTTTTCTCCCGTGGTTATCTGGGATCGTCGGCCCGCGTATCGGCCTCCACCTCACTGAAGTTCTCCACCGTTGCTGGGCTACCTTAGGTGGATTTATCCGCGCTCAAGCAATCGTCTCTCTCGTCGATGCAGTTTTTATCGGTTTGGGTCTCGCAATACTCGGGGTACCCATGGCGCTGGCGCTCGCAGTTCTCACTTTCGTTGCTGGCTTCATTCCCATACTGGGAGCATTTGTCGCAGGTGCCCTCTCGGTTCTAGTTGCTCTAGTGTCCTTGGGTTTTACCGAAGCCCTGATAGCTCTCGCAATTGTGCTCGTAGTTCAGCAGGTTGAGTCCAATATACTGGCACCTCTTTTACACTCGCGAGCGATGAATCTGCACCCGGTGGTAGTCCTCGTCTCCATCACAATCGGCGGTAGCCAATTTGGCATGATGGGCGCTTTCTTGGCTGTACCTGTAGCTGCCATGGTGGCGGTTCTTATGCGCTACCTCAACGAAAAAATTGCCCAGCGAACAGGTGAATACGTAGCGCCGCAGCAGGATTCGGCAGGGAGCAACCCTGCGGTTGACGATTTCGGTGACAGCGAGAATATCGCTCGTTATATTTGTTCCTATGTAAGTTTGGCGCCCAAAAAAGTGGCGGACATCTTTAGTCGCTGAAACTGATAGTAGGATAATTATTTGTGTCTACCGCTACCAGCAAATCGTCTTCCGCGCCCTTTTATGGCTTTTCCTTAAAGATCGCGCTACTCGGCCTCGTCGCTGGCTCTCTGACCGCAGTCGGAGCAACCTTAGTAACGGGAACTCTCGGGGTGCCCTTTCTAGCTATTTTCACCTTCAGCGCTCTGCTGGTTACTATCCTCACCATTCCGAAAGCCCTCTTTATAATAGTGAGTTGTGTACCCGTGTGCTTTGCCACCTCGAGCGCTATAGCGGGATGGCTCATCGTGACTGATAACCAACCAGCCCAAAATCTCAGTACTACAGAGATTATCTCGGTCTTTTACCCCCTCATGCAACACTTCCCCGCACTCCTCACCGCCACCCTTCTATCTGGATTCATCGCGGTTTTGCGAGTAAGCCTCTTGCGCCGCCGCACTCGAGTTATTGAGCGCCGAGTGAAGAAGACCTTGCAAGAAACTAGGGCGGCCAACGCCCGCACCACAATGCAAGCTAGCCAGGCTCGTTCGCGGGTGCGACGCAGCTCTGATAGAGGCACTGTGACGGTAGAAGAATTATTGCGCCGCAATGCGCGATCACGCCCCCCATCGGTCCTTGAACGTGACCCAGAATCGCGTAAACCTCAGACCTATGCTTTACGACCCGTTCGTTCGGTGCGGCCGCCTGAAGCGTCTCCGCCGCAGCCAGCGGCTAGCGAGCAGGCTCAGGCGACTCCCAACCCGCGTCTAGATAAGCGTACCCTGCCTCGACTTGGCTCCCTCGATGACGATTTGTATAGCTAGCAAAAACCTCCCAGCTGGAAAGGTTTTATGAGGTTCGTGCTGGTCGCAGGTCGCGCGGAAGGGCGAAGACGATCTTTTCAGCCGCGGTCCGAACTTCTTCAACGTCGTTATAGCCGTTTTTAGCCAAAAGCTCCAGCACCCCATCGACTAAGATCTCGGGAACGGATGCTCCGGAGGAAATCCCCACTGTATCCACACCGTTGAACCACGCTGGGTCAATTTGATGGGCGTAATCAACAAGATAGGCGGCCTTCGCGCCCGCTTGTAGCGCTACTTCCACGAGCCGTTTGGAATTTGAGGAATTTTGCGATCCCACCACAATGAAAAGATCAGCGCGAGCACCAATCGCTTTGACGGCAACCTGACGATTTTGGGTTGCGTAACATATGTCATCGCTAGGGGGATCGATGAGCTGCGGATACTTCTGGTGCAGCAGATCCACAATTTCCATGGTTTCGGTAACTGACAAGGTAGTTTGGGATAGCCAGATCAGCTTTTCCTTATCGGCCAAGAACTCGGGAAGGGTGGATACCCCGCCGAGGCCATCCACGAGGTGTGTGACACCCGGAGCCTCTCCTACAGTGCCTTCGACTTCTTCGTGGCCTTCGTGTCCGACAAAGAGGATATGATAGCCATCTCGGGCAAATCGTTTAACCTCGTTGTGCACCTTGGTCACGAGCGGGCACGTGGCGTCGAGAGTTGTAAGGTTAAGCTCCGCGGCTTCCCGATGCACCTCGGGGCTAACTCCGTGGGCTGAGAACACCAGATAAGCTCCGTCGGGGACCTCAAAAGTTTCATCAACAAAGATGGCGCCCCGTTCAGCGAGCGTATCTACGACGTAGCGGTTGTGTACGATTTCTTTACGCACATACACTGGTGCGCCATACTTGTCGAGAGCACGCTCGACTGTCTCAACCGCGCGGTCTACTCCTGCACAATAACCGCGCGGTGCGGCCAGGAGCACTTTCTTAGTTGATGTCATAATCTACGAGCTTAATACACATAGGGGGTCGAATTCTATCGTGGACGCAGCACACTCTCCGGAAAACGCGTGGCCAGTCAGGGAATTTAACAATAAAGTTAAAGGTTGGATCGAACGCCTAGGAACAATTTGGGTTGAGGGCCAAGTCACTCAACTCAAAGCCAACCCTCGCTGGCGCTATGGATATCTCACCCTGCGCGATGTCGAAGTTGAGGCCAGTGTGTCGGTCACGTGTCCGCACGAGCTATTAGCCACAATCCACGATGGTGACAGAATCGTTTGTTTCGGTCGACCGCAATTTTACGAAGGTCGCGGCAGCTTTTCACTTCATATAACCAAGATCGAACACCTTGGTCTCGGAGCTATGCTTGCCCGTATTGAAAAATTACGACAACAATTGGCAGCCGAAGGCCTCAGCGATCCAACGCGTAAGAAACCACTTCCTTTTCTGCCGCGACGCATCGGTTTGATAACCGGTCGCGGCTCAGCTGCCGAACGCGATGTCCTCTCGGTAGCACGGCTACGGTGGCCCGAAGTAGAATTTGAGGTTATCAATACCGCCGTGCAAGGCGCACGGGCGGTCCCTGAGATTATTGCAGCCCTGAAAACTCTTGACGAGCATCCCGATGTTGACGTCATTATTATCGCGCGTGGCGGTGGATCTGTTGAAGATTTGCTCCCCTTCTCTGAGGAAGCCTTACAGCGTCAGGTGGTGGCCACCCACACTCCGGTGGTGTCGGCAATTGGGCATGAACCGGATCGCCCCGTACTCGACGATATTGCGGATTTGCGGGCCGCTACTCCCACTGATGCGGCCAAGAGGGTAGTTCCTGATGTGGTGGCCGAACGCGAGCTGATTAAGGAGCTTCGTTACCGTAGCTCGCAGGCGTTGCGTGGCTGGGTATATAAAGAATCACGGGCCCTGAGAGATCTGCGGATGCGACCTGTATTGGCTCGACCGATGAGCCTCGTGGACCAGCATGTTCGGGATCTTTCACTTATTGCAACCCAGTTGGATGGCACCATTCACCGCTATATCGATGGCCTTAACAAAGAGATGCTAATGTTGCGCAAGCAGGTCTCGACTTTAGGCCCTGCAGCTACGCTTGAGCGCGGTTATGCTGTTGTGCAGGTATTACCCCGGGATGGAACACCACCAGAGGTAGTAACTTCAATCCAGCAGTCTCCCCCGGGTTCGCAGCTGCGCATCCGCGTGAATGATGGGTCAATTACCGCGGCAGCCATGCAGAATAAGCCCGCAGACTAACCACAAAGAAAAGGAAAACCATGCCCCACGAGACAATTGGCAGCGGCCAAGGACAAGCAGACTTCGCACCGATAGAATCCCTGCCTTACGAGCACGCCCGCAACGAACTCATCGAGATTGTCAAGATCTTAGAATTAGGTCAAATGAGTTTGGATGAATCACTACGGTACTGGGAACGTGGCGAGGCTCTAGCCCGTTACTGTGAAGAGCAACTCAGCCGTGCTGCCTCGAAGGTTGCGGAGGTCACTGGCCAGCAGGAAAACAGCCAGGATTAACCTTCAGAGATGACAGGATCCGTGAGGATTGTCCCCGCGATAATCGTGTCGAATTCTTGATCGTTGGCGGCTCCTGAGAAGAGAATGCGGACATCACCCAAGTCGATCAAGCGCACCGCGCGAACCCCCTTGTCAGGAGATTCGTACAGCTTCACGGGCGTGCCCTGAATCTGATAGCGAGCGACTAACTCACGGGGATTATTATCGTATTCTGCGATTGCTATGTCAGCCGGCAGACCCGTCTGGGTCATTTTAATATATCCACTCTCGGCAACTACCCAACCCACGACAGTTGCCGGCTGCCCATCGATACTCGAGCGTCTGGCAGAATTAGCAACCCAGTCTTGGGGAGCTTGAGGCAAGCGGAGGGGATAAGGCATAGCCCGAGACTCAAGGCTTAAAAAGGCGCGCGCATCCACTTCTTTCACGGGCCCAAATTCAGGAGCACCAACGGTGGTCGAGCACATGCCAGTTGGCGCAACCGCAACGACCATGACGATGAGGATCGCCCCAAGTGAAAGCGTGATGTCGCGGCCCGATTGGTAGATCCGTGGTTTCTCTTCAGCCATGTGTATGAGTATGTCAGTTGGCATACCGGTTGCAAAGCCTATCTACACTCTGCACCGTCCCCGATTCATACAGTCACCCCTCGTTGAGGGTAAACCCATAGCAAATACCCACTAAATGGTGTCACAATGGTGAATGTCTAGGGATTAAAATGTGGGATTGACGCAAGAGGGTCCCCCTCCCTGGACAAGTGTTGATAGCCTCCACGCCCCTGACCTACAAGGAGATACTGTGACTTATACCTCGAGCAACGAAGTACATACACCCGACCGCAATCTAGCTCTCGATCTTGTTCGGGTGACGGAAGCCGCAGCGTTAGCAGCAGGACGTTGGGTGGGACGGGGCGAGAAGAATAACGGTGATCGAGCCGCGGTGGACGCCATGCGAACCCTTTTAAATTCTGTCCCCATGAAAGGAGTCATTGTTATTGGAGAAGGGGAAAAAGATCACGCCCCCATGCTCTTTAACGGCGAAAAAGTAGGCACCGGCGAAGGCCCTGAGGTTGATATCGCCATCGACCCTGTCGACGGCACCACGCTCATGGCAGAGGGGCGCCCCAATGCTATATCGGTTCTCGCTGCTGCCGAGCGCGGCACGATGTATGATCCGTCGGCAGTCTTCTATATGAAAAAAATCGCAGTAGGCCCGGACTGTGTTGGAGCCATTGATATTAATGCCCCGGTCTCCACCAATATTTCCGCAGTAGCGCGAGCAAAGGGAATTAATAAATCCGATGTCACCGTGGTGGTCCTCGACCGCCCCCGACACGCCGAGCTTATAAGAGATATTCGGGAGGCTGGAGCTAAGGTGCGTTTAATCAGAGACGGCGATGTTGCGGGCGCCGTCGCCGCGGCTCAGATGCGTCGTTCGGTCGATATAATGATGGGTGTTGGCGGAACCCCCGAGGGAATTATTACCGCCTGCGCGATGAAATGCATGGGTGGAGAAATTCAAGGGATTCTCGCCCCCCAGAACGACGCCGAGCGCAGCCGCGCTCGAGCAGCGGGCCACGATCTTAATCGGGTGTTGGGAACCGATGACCTAGTCCGTGGAGATAACTGCTATTTCGTTGCTACCGGCCTGACTAATGGAGATATGCTGCGCGGAGTGAGCTATCGCCGAAACGGCGCCACAACGCGTTCGCTGGTGATGCGTTCGCGCAGCGGCACGGTGCGCTATATCGAATCCGTGCATCAGCTTGCAAAACTACAGGAGTATTCCGCTGTGGATTATCACGCCGACCTCAGATAGCGGGAAAGGGTTGGTGAGGTGATTCATGCCACGAAGCTAGGCCTTCTTGAGCGCTTTAACTCCCGCTGCCCTCGTTTTTGAGCCATACTAGGTTAAGCGCTGGGATTGCTCGTGCGCCTGCCACGCCGAGTGCCCAGTCGACCCAATTTTCCGCAGAAAGTTCTTTTACTTTCACATATTTAAAAGGTTGGAAACGTATATGACTGAATTCCGCATCGAACACGACACTATGGGTGAAGTGAAGGTTCCCGTTAAGGCTCTATGGCGAGCCCAAACCCAGCGTGCTGTGGAGAATTTCCCTATCTCTGGTCGCGGCCTTGAGTCCGCTCAAATCCGGGCCCTCGGCTTACTTAAAGCGGCCTGCGCCCAGGTCAATAAAGACCGTGGTTTGCTCCCTACCGAGCAAGCTGAGGCCATCATCGCGGCTGCTAAGGAAATTGCCGAGGGGAAGCACGACGCTGAATTCCCCATCGATGTATTCCAAACTGGTTCGGGTACCTCATCGAATATGAATACCAACGAGGTCATTGCCTCCATTGCGCATCTCAATGGTGTCGAAGTCCACCCCAACGATCATGTGAATATGGGCCAGTCCTCCAACGACACCTTCCCCACTGCTACCCATATTGCCGCGACTGAGGCTGCGGTGCGCGACCTTATTCCAGGCCTGAAGGTACTGCACGCCTCTCTTGCCGCTAAAGCTAAAGAATGGGAGAGCGTTGTTAAGTCTGGCCGTACTCACCTCATGGACGCGGTCCCTGTGACCCTAGGCCAGGAGTTCAGCGGGTATGCCCGCCAAATTGAGGCTGGTATCGAGCGCGTTGAGGCTTGCCTCCCACGCTTGGGCGAACTTCCTATTGGTGGTACCGCTACCGGCACCGGCTTGAATACTCCCGCTGATTTCGGCGCAAAAGTCACCGCTGAACTAGTCAAGCTCACTGGAGTTGAGGAGCTGAAAGAGTGTGTTAACCACTTCGAGGCGCAGGCAGCCCGCGATGGGTTGGTGGAATTCTCAGGAGCTATGCGCACGATCGCCGTTTCTTTAAACAAGATCGCTAACGATATCCGTCTCATGGGCTCCGGCCCACTGACTGGTCTCGGTGAGATTCACCTTCCTGATCTCCAACCAGGTTCTTCCATCATGCCTGGCAAGGTGAATCCAGTGCTCTGCGAAACTGCTACCCAGGTGGCAGCGCAAGTCATTGGCAATGACGCAGCTGTAGCATTTGGTGGCTCCCAGGGGCACTTTGAGCTCAACGTATTCATCCCGGTGATGGCACGCAACGTCTTAGAGTCGGCTCGCCTGCTCGCTAATACTGCGCGCCAGTTTGCTACTCGACTAGTGGATGGAATCGAGCCCAATGTCGAGCGCATGAAGACACTTGCTGAGTCCTCCCCGTCTATTGTGACCCCGCTGAACTCCGCTATCGGCTATGAAAATGCCGCGAAGGTGGCAAAGACCGCACTCAAGGAAGGCAAGACGATTCGGCAGACCGTTATCGATCTAGGCTTTGTTGACGGAGAAAAACTGACCGAGGAAGAACTCGATAAACGCCTCGACGTTTTGGCGATGGCCAATACTGACCGCGATCACTAATCTCCGCTATCGGCTGCGCCGCTTGTTGTGCTTTGCTGGCACGCGTTTCGACGCCAAGCGGCGCTTTGCTTTATCTCGAGCTTTTTGTTGGGCGGATCGTTGTGGCTGCGTATGCCGCGAGGAGTTACTCGTTCGCCCTTTAGCAATGCCTACAAAATCCTGAATATCGTCACTGTCTTCGGATTTCAACCATACTAAGGCGATGGTGGTGGGGGGAGTTTCACTCTCGATTAATGGACGATGTGCTACACGTGCCCCGCTGAGAGCTTTGAGCATAGGACGCGGAGCAATAACCACACCTACATTGGCTGCCACAGTGTGTAGGTGCGTACGAATCTCCTCGATTTTGAGGGCTTCGGTATACCGGGTATGAACAATTTCGCCGTCTAGTTCCGCTGGCGTGACTGCGTCTAAAAGATTTAAAGGATGGTCACTGGGGAATGCCACTCCTACTTGCTCTTGGTACAAGCGGACCACATGGTAGGTGTCATCGAGACGCGAATCTGGAATCCGAGTGAGCGCTAAGACAACCTCACCCCTGATTAACTCGGCAAGCGGATCATCGCTGGCGTGAACCTTAAGCTCGGTCTGAGAGGTGCGATCTCGGAAGCGTCGAAACCACTTATCGGGTTCGGTTCCAGTGATAAAACTTAAGGTGAGCATGAAATAATGGTACCGTCTACTACGTGAATGAAGAATCTGCACGCAAACCGTCTGGGATTTATATGAAGCCCCAGACAGCCGCTAAGAAGCTAGGCATCTACTTGCCCGCCGCCCCAGAGGAGTTCCAACATACTGCGCTCAGTCACGAAGAATTTGTGGCTTTGCAAGAGGCAGCCCCTCATTGGTTGGAAGAGTTACGCCGCACTGGGCCGCATCCTCGCCCAGTGGTGGCTCAGAAACTGGGTATCACCATCGCCGCTCTGAAGCGCAATGACATGGATAAGCCCTTAACTACTGCCGAGATTAAGGACTTGCTCAATAACCAGCCGGAGTGGCTGCGCACCGAACGAACTAACCTCGCGGAAAACCGCGATTCACACTAGGTTTAAGCTCCCCACGCTCTATTTGCTCGCTCGAGCAGGTTGACATTCTGCGGGAGGATCAAGGTCTGAGCCTCGTCGTTCACGATGCTGGTCAGGGCTGTCCATCCATGAAGAGCTGACCCGACCATGGCGACGTGCTTAGCGAGCGTCGCCACAGTTATATCCTTGCGGATTATAGGTATGTGGGTAGCAGTTCTTTTCAACGTCGTGGAATTCACGATGCCCAGCTCGCTCCGCGGGCTACAAAGCTGTTCTCCTTCCCACCAAGCAACAACCGCATATCCGGCCTCTTTTACCAAGCCGTCCGGATTGAGGAAGAGAATATCGTCGCACCCGTAGCCTCCAGCCCTCAAGGAATCAATGAGACCAAGGTCCCACCCCTTTATCTCAGGTCGCTCACGGGTGTCGGTGACACTAAAGAGTGAGGTCTCCGTACGAATTGGCCGCATGGATCGTAACCTGAGGAATATCTGGCCTGTCTTTACCTCGTATTCGAGGCGGGGAAATCCCCACATAATATCACTGAGTGCGGCCTCGAGGATCTTCCTTGGAACACAAATTCCGCAGGCCTGAGAAAAACGCTCAAGGTGCAGATCGAGATGGGATGTGCGGCCGAGCTCCACAGGGAAGGAATCTATGATAACGCGCCCAGATACTTTGTGGGAGGTAGGAACGAATCCCTGAGCGGGATCGAATACCGACAGATCAATGTCCACGAGGGAAATCCTGCGCCACACTGTCGGTAAGGGGTCGGGCTTTGGTCATAATCTCAGCATATTCCGCTACGGGATCAGACTGGGCAACAATCGCCCCTCCCACTCCATAGCGCGCCTGGCCACCTGAGATAACTAAGGTTCGAATCACCATGGAGAGATCAAACTGGCCGTCGCAGCTAAAATAGCCCAGCGCGCCCGAATAAATACCGCGTGGCCCCTTCTCCAGTTCTGAGATAATGCGCATTGTTCGCTCTTTAGGTGCGCCCGTCATCGAACCGCCTGGAAACGTCGCTCGCATAATCTCAGAGATACCCACTCCCGGCGCGCGCTGTGCGCGCACAGTGCTCACGAGCTGATGGGTACTCGCGAAACTCTCCACTTCAAAAAGAGGAGCCGCTACTACCGTCCCGGGCTGGGCAATGCGAGCGAGGTCATTGCGTACTAGATCCACAATCATAAGATTTTCGGCACGGTCTTTTGGGTGAGACAGTAAATCGTTTCTAAGGGCTTGATCCTCCCGCGGGTCGTAGCTGCGAGCCCTTGTCCCTTTGATGGGGCGAGACTCTATCACGCCATCTTGATCGCAGTGGAGGAATCGCTCAGGCGAACTTGACATTACTTGGGTGTTGGAAAAATTGAGCCAAGCTCCTAGCGGAGTGCGGTTGCGAAATTGTGCATAACAACTCCTCGGGTCGAAACTATCGATGGTTGCCGTAAGTTGCGTAGTCAAACACACCTCATAGGAATCTCCCGCCGCAATATACTCTTGGGCACGCTGGATGGCTGCTAGGTATTCAACTTCCGAATGCCAGGCTGTGAGTTTTCCTATGCTCGTTGGAAAATAATGGGGTGATGTAGCGCTCACTGTCTGCGCCATTCTGCGTGCCCAGTGGTGCTGAGCGAGATTCGCCTTGGCTGCACCCTCTTTGGTGAGATAGAGGATATGAGTTTTCTTACTTCGATGGTCAAACGCTAGAGCTCTGTCACTGAGTACAAAGTGCAGGGCTGCTGGATGATCCTCGGGATTGAGCGCGTCATGAACCTCGTAGCCAAAATAGCCCACGAAGCCGAGGCTAAAGCTAAGTTCTAGGTCTCTGACCGCGGAGGTGTCTGCGTGAATCAGAGCATCTTCCAAAAGCTCGATATTACCCTGCCCTCCGGGATTTCGGGCAGCACCCCACCCTTGGACTTCTCGGGCGAAAGGACCGCCCTTGATACCGAGATAACTCCAGCGACCATCACGGTGGTGCGGATCGGTGGAATCGAGAAGATACACAGGATCAGCTGTTATGTTGAGAGGATCCACGCAGCCCTCGATAGTCTTAACCTCTACCCGATAGCCTGAGTGTACTTTGGCTATGGGCTTTGGTGGGGCGGGGTGTGCGACCGTGCATTGAGATGAGGAATTTTTATGGTTTTTCGCGAGATTGAGAAAATTCTCGATCAAGCGGTGTCCGTCGAAACCCCCAATGGATTCGGGGTGGAATTGGACACCCCATTGGGGTTTGCTGCGATGCCTGATTGCCATGATCGTGGTGTCATCGGCGCGCGCTGTGATGTCAAATTCAGCAGGAATATTAGTGATGGCTCTGGAGTGATAGCGAACTACTTCCAAAGGGGATGTTAAACCGGCAAAGAGGTCTTGGCCATCATGCTTGATCCAGCTCGTGCGGCCGTGCATGGGCGTGGGGGCCAGTATTGACTGGGCTCCGTAGGCGAAGCCTAGCGCTTGGTGCCCCAGACAGACACCAAGTAATGGGGTTATACTGTGGCGGATAATCTCGAGGCTATTGCCAATATCTTGCGAGTTCTCGACTGCTCCAGGACCAGGCGAGAGAATGATGGCATCTGCCGTATCTGCCAGCGCCACCGTCATATCTCGAAAATCAATGACATCGACACGGGCGCTGGGGAGAATATCCAGGATATACGTGTGCACGTTATAGGTAAATGAATCTTGGTGATCGACGATAATGATATGCACATCAGCTAAGGTAGACGAGGTCCACGGGTTTTGACAATAAAGCCCCGCTGCCCGAGGTTTAACTTTCTCTAGGCAACGGGGCTCGGATTTTCAGAGATTTTTAAAACATCTTCCAATCTTCTAGACCTGGATAGAGGGGGAATTTCTTCGTGAGAGCATCAACTCGCTCGCGTAGGTTTGTGAGATTTTCCGATCCGGTTAGAGCCGCTGCGATGATGTCTGCTACCTCCGCAAAGGCGTCGTGGTCGAAGCCGCGCGTAGCTAGGGCCGGGGTACCAATGCGCAGGCCGGAAGTTACCATCGGTGGGCGCGGATCGAATGGGACGGCATTGCGGTTGACGGTAATTCCCGCTTCATGCAGCAGATCCTCGGCTTCTTGCCCATTGAGCTGAGAATTGCGCAGATCCACAAGTGCAAGGTGGACATCGGTTCCACCGGTTAATACATCGACTCCCGCGCGGGTGCAATCGTTTTGCATCAGGCGTTCGGCTAGAACTTTGGCACCATCGAGCGTGCGATGTTGGCGCTCGGCGAATTCAGAAGTGGCCGCAATCTTCATGGCTACCGCTTTTGCGGCAATCGCGTGCACCAAAGGGCCGCCCTGCTGTCCCGGGAAGACGCTGGAATTTAGAGCCTTGGCGTAGTCCTGTTTGGCTAAAATAATACCGGAGCGGGGTCCGCCCAAAGTCTTGTGTACTGTCGTGGACACCACGTCGGCATAGGGCACGGGGCTCGGGTGAACGCCTGCTGCAACGAGCCCAGCAAAATGCGCCATATCGACCCATAATTTGGCCCCTACTTCATCGGCGATATCCCTGAAGGCGGCAAAATCGAGATGTCGCGGATACGCAGACCAACCGGCGATGAGAACCTGAGGTCGCTCCTTGAGGGCCATATCGCGTACTTGATCCATATCCACTCGGAATGTGTGCGGATCGACCCCATAGGCTGCAACCTCATAGAATCTGCCGGAAAAATTGAGCTTCATGCCGTGGGTGAGGTGACCACCGTGCGCTAAGGACAGACCCATGATCTTATCCCCTGGCTGAGCGAGCGCCATGAGCACCGCGGCATTGGCTTGGGCACCCGCGTGGGGCTGGACATTGGCAAATTCTGCACCAAAAAGGTCCTTAGCTCGTGATCGGGCTAGATCTTCCACGACATCGGCGTGCTCGCAGCCACCGTAATAACGGCGACCTGGATATCCTTCGGCATATTTGTTAGTAAAGACAGAACCTTGCGCCTGCAGCACGGCACGGGGAACAAAATTCTCTGAGGCAATCATTTCGAGGGTGGAGCGCTGTCTCGAGAGCTCTCCCGAAATCGCCTCGGCAATATCTGGATCTAATTCAGCAAGGGATTGGTAGCGAATATCATTAGACATGAGGGCTTTATGGAACCTTTCTCTTTCAATTGAGCTCTTCTTTATCGTGATCCAACCTAAGAATTCAGGGTACCAGCGGTCAGTGATGGAAAGGGTTGGGGATCTTTAAGGCTCAGATCTAAGAATATACTCACGTTCCCCTGTGACGGGAGCGCTTCGTATTTTTAGTTTCAACCAGTTTGCCCTTCTTATGCTGTGGTTGGCACAATTTAGGTTTATGTCCCGCGCAAAAATAGGTAGTCCCTATCTGGAATTCGATCGCGAATCCTGGCGATACCTGAGAAAGTCTTTTCCCCAAGTTCTCAGCGAACACGAGGTTGAGCAACTTCGAGGCATCGGAGAAAACCTCGATATCGAAGAGGTCGCCGAAGTCTACCTTCCCATCTCTCGTTTGATCCACCTGCAGGTTGCAGCACGCCAAGGGTTGCACGCAGCTACCCATACCTTTCTCGGCGAAGGTCCAGAACACGTCCCTTTCGTCATTGGTATCGCGGGGTCGGTAGCCGTCGGCAAATCGACGACTGCGCGATTATTGCAAGTTCTCCTGCAACGCTGGCCCAACCACCCACATGTAGATCTTGTCACTACCGATGGATTCCTTTATCCAGCCCGTGAGCTAAGGCGGCGCGGTCTCATGGAACGCAAGGGCTACCCCGAAACCTATGATCAACGCGCGCTCTTGCGTTTTGTGAGTGATGTGAAAGCGGGCAAGGCACCTGTGCATGCACCGGTTTATTCGCATACTCTCTACGACCGAGTACCCGAGACCTACCACGTAGTTTCACGTCCCGATATTCTTATTGTGGAGGGGCTCAACGTTTTACAGCCGAGTCCGAACCTAGCAATATCCGACCTATTCGACTTTTCTGTCTATGTGGACGCGGAGAGCGGGGACATCGAACAATGGTATATCAATCGTTTCCTGGAGCTGCGCTATTCCTCGTTTAAAGAGCCTGACTCCCACTTTCGGCATTTTGCTGATCTTGGCGATGAGGAAGCCACCGCTCAAGCCCGCAGTATCTGGCAAACGATTAACTTGCCCAACCTGGTAGAGAATATTCTGCCTACCCGTGCGAGGGCTTCACTGGTGTTGGTCAAGGGCGCCGACCACAGTGTGCAGCACGTGCGCATGCGCAAAGTCTAGAAAGAATTGATCCACTGTTCGATGGGGTCTAACTCCGCGAAGTTAACTAGATCGATATCACGTCCAAAGGTATCCAATATATTTTGCTCGGCCGGGTTCCTCAGGGGTTTGAGAGCAATGCCTGCTGCTAGAGCTCGCATCATAGTTTTGTGCTTGGTGGAAAGTTGAGAATAGATCAGCCTACCGGGAAGGTAAAAACGTTGATAATGCGGGGCGAGACGTGCCAGGCTGTCTTTTTCCCGCGCATAGTCAACGGGAGACATACCGACCACAGCGAGCGCAATCGGGGGCTGGTACTCGCCTAAAGCCGCGGCCCCCTCCACGGCGGGGATCACCGGCCCGTGAATAAAACTGAAGAAGACGACCGGCTGGCCGTCTTTCGGCACGGCTGCATCTAAGGTGTGAGCATGGGTACTCAAACGCTGAGCTAATTCCTCGGCGTAATCCCTGCTGGATCCGTATTGGGAGTCATAGCGGATATGGGCTACGGGTGTGGTCAAGAGCTGCTCACTCCTTCGAGTGTTGTCTACTTAAAGAATGTTATTTTCCGAAGCGGCGAGAGCGTTTGGAGTAGTCACGCAATGCTCTTAAAAAGTCGAGCCGTCGGAAGGCAGGCCAATAGGTATCGGTGAACCAAATCTCGGAATACGCGGACTGCCACAGCATAAAACCAGATAAACGTTGTTCACCGGAAGTTCTGATAACCAGGTCAGGATCAGGCTGGCCTGAGGTATACAGGTGAGAGGAAATGGATTCAGCACTAATCTGTCGAGCCATCTCAGCTGCGGATATTCCCTGGGTGGCGGCATCTGCGATCACAGCGCGGACCGCATCCACAATCTCTTGGCGCCCACCATAACCCACGGCCACATTCACTGTAACCCCACAGTGTTCCAAAGTTTTATGAGATGCTTTTTGCAACCGCGCTGCAATATGCTCTGGCAGTAAGTCGAGGTGTCCCACCAGGCGAACGACACAGTCACGCTGCGGGGCGGCTAGCTCATCGACAACATCGCCAATGATATCGAGCAGTAACTGCAATTCATCAGGGCTGCGCTCCAGATTTTCAGTCGATAGGAGGTAGACAGTAACCGATTTGATTTTGGTTCCCTTGCACCAGGACACTAGCTCACCAATCTTCTTAGCGCCCACTCGATGCCCTTGGCTGACATCAATGAAGCCGGCTTCCCGCGCCCACCGTCTGTTTCCATCGCACATGATGGCGACATGGCTTGGTTGTTCCACATCGGCGATTTCACACAGGAGGCGGCGTTCGTATAGAGGATAAAGGAGCGAGGGGAGAGAAAATCTCATCGACCCTAGAACCAATGCTTTTTGCGCTGGTCAAGAAGGCCGGCTTCTGCCATCGCTCGATCCAGAGCGCCAGCATCAAATGGATCAATTTGGTGTTCCTCAGCAAAAAGCCGGCGTCGATTCAGGCGTGAGTAGCGTCGATGAAAAGCCCAACCGATGAATAGCACCGCGACGACTAGAGCTACCAAAACGAACCAGCCGATTGGTGATGCCTTGCCAAATTCGCTGCCGACGGGTCCTGGACCCTGCTGCGCTAAAAAGATCACAGATGAAAAATCCACCGGATATACTCCCAAAGTCTGTGCTGGTATTGAGACACTTAGTGTGAGGCATCGCAACTAATGCTGTCTTCAGCGATTTAACTGCCCGCCACTACCCTATCGAGCATTAAGTATATCCGCACACCCGCCCGTGGTGGGTATCCTCATCTCAATGCAGCTCTCAAACGAGTGCGAGAGGTCCCTCTCCGCCGCAGCTCACCGCGTTGGGAGCATCAGACATGAATCCTGTCACGTTGATGATTCCGGGCCATAACTTATTGCCAAGGGCTCTCTTTATAGTTAGTTTTGACTATCAAGTCCAGCGAATAGATCGGTTTCGGGAAGCGAACTGGGCACACGGCTAAATGCCAACTCGAATTCTTCGGTCGGCCAGTATTCGCGTTGCACGTCCACAGGGGTAAAAAAGAAGAGACCATCCGGATCGATCTGAGTCGCATGAGCGCGCAGTGCGGCATCGCGAGCATCGAAGAAATCGCTGCACTCCACTCGTGTGGTCACGCGCTTCATGAGGTCGGCTCCGTTTTCTTTAAAGTGCTCCAAAATGTCACCATAGGGGCTTTGGGCCCCGTCACGCGAGGCAAGCTCGTGGAAAAGCTGCAGGCGTTGAAATACAAAGCCGTGCGTATAGTACAGCTTCAGGGGGGTAAAGGGGGCTCCAAGCTCGGGGTGATATTGGGGGTTTCCAGCATATTCCCAGGCCATGAGCGAGACTTCATGCACTTTCAGGTGATCGGGGTGCGGATAGCCGCCGTTTTCGTCATAGGTCAAAATCACTTCAGGTTTAAATTCACGAATAATTTTTACAAGCTTTTGAGTTATCTCATCGGAGTCGACGAGCGCAAAGCAGCCCTCTGGGAGAGGCGGCAATGGATCGCCCTGAGGGAGACCAGAATCTTCGTAGCCCAACCAACGATGCTCAACCCCTAAAACCGCGGCCGCTTTCGCCATTTCGTCCTTTCGGACTTCGCGAATATTTTCTTTAATTCCAGGCCGATCCATCGCTGGATTAAGAATATCTCCGCGCTCGCCGCCCGTGCAGCTCACCACCAATACCTCGTGTCCTTCCGAGATATAACGGGCCATCGTGGCAGCCCCTTTACTCGATTCATCATCAGGATGGGCATGGATGGCAAGAATTTTAGGAAGGCAATGGGTCATCGGTTGTCCTTTTAACTATACTTTTGCTGGTGAGTTAGTCCCTCCAAGATTGTCATAGAGGAGACCAATCCACCTATTTTATCTATCAGGTAGAAGTTGACAAGTCCCCAATTATATACGTATTTGGCTATACGCCTATGGATAATGACGGCTTCTGCAACGAAAACGTCTACACTATGAGCTAACCCCGGATTTGTTAACCACGGACGGCTGGATCCTAAATCCTAACCTTGATCACAGCCGTGGTGAAGGAGAATTTAGCTGTGACCATGCGCAGTAGATATGCCGCCGAGCCCAAGGAATCGCAATCGTCGATGACGGGGAAGCTCATGGCTATTGCCATTTTGGTTTTAGTTATCGGCTTCGCAGTCGCTTTCGCCAAATACCTCCAGACTGCACAATCGCAACCAATCACGATTCAATTTGTCAACGCCGAGCCCATTAATGATGAGAATATAACTGTCATCGCTGATATCACCCGTAAAGATACCTCCCAACCCGCCTACTGCATTGTGACGGCACTCAACTTTGATATGGCCGAGGTGGGCCGGCGCGAAGTATTTGTTCCCGCTGGTGGGCAAAATATCGCTCGGTGGAATATCAATATTCCCACGCGCGAGCGCGCAGTAGCAGGAGCCGCCTATGGCTGCAGTGACTCTATTCCATTCTACTTAGAGCAGAAAGCACCCTAATACTCGCGACAGCACTATTCCGCGTCAATATTTGGTAGAATCTCCTCCGACTACTTAGACTACAGAAATCCTAGGCCCCGCATCGCTCCTCAAATTTTTGGGAGTTGGGGCGTCTCTATTTATCACTATGCAAAGGTTCGTGTGACATGGCAGAGCAGCAGAAGCAATATATCACTCCGGAAACTAAGGCCAAGCTCGAGGAAGAGCTCAATGCCCTGATCGCGCACCGCCCTATTGTGGCTGCGGAGATCAACGAGCGCCGCGAGGAGGGCGATCTCAAAGAAAACGCCGGCTATGATGCCGCTCGCGAAATGCAGGATCAGGAAGAGGCTCGCATCAAGCAGATCTCCGAAATCCTCGCGAATTCCACTACCGAGCGTTCCGCCGTTGTCGAAGGTGTAGCCGCCGTCGGTTCGGTTGTACACGTTTATTATAACGGTGATGAAAATGATAAAGAGACTTTCCTCATCGGTACTCGTGCTGCCGCCTCCGATAATAAAGATCTGGAAACCTACTCCGAACAGTCCCCTCTCGGAGCCGCACTTATCGGTGCTCAAGAAGGAGAAACTCGCGAATACACTGCTCCTAGTGGGTCAACCCTCAGCGTGACTCTCGTATCTGCAGAGCCTTATGACTCCACAAAGGCCTCGACTCCGCGCCAGGCCTAATATTCTTTATGAGAACTACTCTACAACGGTTAGGTATCTGCGGATATCTAACCGTTTTCTTATCCGTCAGCGCGTGCTCCACCCCGCAACCAGACCCCCCGGAGCTACCGTTGAAAGTGCTATCGTCTCTCGATAGCACTATCCCCCTAGTACGACCCGTAGCAAAAGATCCCCTTGATCGGCTCATCAATCAGGTAGATAGTGGTTTCCATCCCCAGCAGAACAAACCTGGCTATATTGATTGCCTCGGCCCAGCTCTCATTCAACCCCGCAGCATAAAATTAAGCTGTACTTCATCGAACAGCATCACTTCGATCACATGGACCCGGTGGGCTAAAGACACAGCGATAGGCTCAGGCAATCTGCGCGATGGCAGTAGCGTTAGCATAGTGCTCTCTGACCCTATTGATACGCAGCAAGGATGGGCTTTTAGTCAGGTATTTGTTGACGATATAGCCCTGCTGTTCTATCAGCTTACGGGTTAAAAAAATCCGGTTACACCCCATCACGTGGTGTGCAACCGGATTTCTATTTGGTTTTAACGATTTGAGAAATAGCTCAGCAGCCGCAAGATTTCGGTGTAGAGCCAGACCAAGGTCACAGCTAATCCGAGAGCCACACCCCACGCCATCTTTGATGGTGCTCCCTGACGGATAAGTTTCTCGGCGACATCAAAGTCCTGTAGGAAGCTCATGGCAGCAAGACCGATACACACGAGGGAGAAGATAATGGCAATCGGTCCACCATCACGCAATACATTGGACACGCCCAAGATGGCGAGCATGAAGTTACCGAGCGCCAGTACCAGAACACCGATCATAGCCCCAGTGAGAATCTTGGTAAATCGCGGGGTCACCTTAACGGCGCCAGTCTTATACGCATAGAGCATGCCCAGGAAGACGCCTAGGGTTCCCAGAACGGCTTGACCGATCATAGCCCCAGCGTTATTTCCTCCCACGAGGAAACCAGAGAATAGAACCGAAATACCTCCAACGAAAAGTCCTTCGAAGGCTGCATAGACCAAAGTCACTGGTGCAGATCCAAACTTTTTGCCGAACGTGGCAATAAGAACAGTGACCAGACCGCCTATGGCACCAACTGCCGTAAGTCCCATGCTAAGGGCTGGACTTACCAGCGCAATGCCAAAGTTAACAGCGGCTAGCGCCACAATAATCGCCAAAACGATTCCAGTCTTGGTCACCACATCGTCGACAGTCATAGGACGCTCAGTGCTAACTGGCGCGGGAGTAAAACCGTCTAGACCCGTCGGGGCCTGCTGGTAGTCTCCGTAATAATTCGTCGCCTGTCCTTTTGCGGGGAGAGAGGCGAGCACTGGATTGCTGCTACGCATAGGTAGTAACACTGTCCTTTCGCTACTTTTCTACTTATATAGTCCTGCGGATCAATTATCCCCAAGACCAGGTACATCCTTCTAACGTGACCGCACTAACAATAGTTCCCGCGCCTCTTTTATGCGGGGGTTAGTGCCTCTTGGTCACTGCTATCTGTCAACCCCTCAAGGAAAGTATCGCCTTGAGTATCCAAAGCTCGAGAAAGAGCATCTACGGCATGTTCGTTGAAACGCGGGCTGACCGGCAATGCGATTGACCCAGAGGCGATATCCAGGCGAGTATGAGTTCCGGAGAGAATTGTCACTGTCTCTCCTTGCGCCAGAAACCGACAGTAGCCTGGTGTGGTTACGGTGGCGGATCCATGAGCAAGCCACAGGACGAGATCAGTTCGAGCGCGTGCGAAGACGGTCAGAGGATCGCTGAGTGGAACATGAACAGATTTAAGATTGAGAAAACTCGCGGGCGTCTGACCTGTGTGGCGCTTAAAAGCTCGTGTCAGACTACTCGTGGCCGAGAATCCTACATGCTGAGAGGCGAGTTTAATACTCATCCCCCGACTTATGAGATCGGCAGCGCTGGCTACCCGACATGCGGCTCGCCATTCGGAAAACGGTAATCCTGTGGATTTGAGAAATTGTCGCTGGAGAGTTCGAGCACTGATGCGGTGGGATTGGGCAAATACCTCAAGTGAGGTCGTGCAGCTCGGTTGCGCTAATAATTCGCTAGCAACACGGCGTGCGGCCTGTTCTACTGGCAGCGGAGGACATTGAAAACGGGGTTGATGAAGAGTTGTAAGGAATCCCTCACTGCAATGCTTCTCCCCGAGCCGGGCTCTGGCATATTCAGCTATTATGCGTCGATCCCAGTCCGGACCCAGAGAGATTTTTCGAGTAGGCCCAGGGAGCATATCAGTAAATTTGAACGAGATAATGCTCGCCTCGGCGCTATCGATGACCGTCGCACTTTCCGGAGCGATGACGAGATCGCCCGCGACAATATGAAGCATCCGGTCGGGTGCCTTAATAATGGCTTGCCCGATGCGGCACCACATGAAAGTGGTCGTACGTGTTTTGGTGGTATCTTTGATCACAATTGCGCTCATTCCCATTAGGTTAGCCTAAGCAAAAAGCCAGTGAGCCCATTGTAAAGGTCACACCGGCTAAAAGCTAGGCCCACACCACCAAAAGTTTGATTTATAAGGGTATCTTAGGCGCGAGCGCGTCGCTGAGCATACGCATAGCCACAACCATGCCGCATACTCATTTCCACAAAAGCGCGTCCTCCGGTCGATTGATTCTCGCGCACATAGTAGGAGCTGTTGAGATCATAAGGGTTACATTGACGAAGGTGATAGACCACAGTATCGTCAACGTCGCGCGTGACAAAAAGGTCTGTTGAATCTGTGTGCTGCATGGTGGTGGTTGCCATCAGGGTGCTCCTTAAAAAGATTATGTCCTCGTTGCGTATGGTTGCGTGTGCAAATTACTTAATAAGCAATCTATGGGGCTTATCTGAAGAAGGGGTCGACCCAAGCTGTCAAATTGCTGTGAGTTACTAAATGTCCCTCTAAGCTGCCATTTAGGCGATGAGTAAATTCGTCGGCGTGTTTGAATTCCACCCACTTTAGGGGCTAGATTCCACTGCTTCTCAACTAAAAGATAAAGACCTTGCGATTTCTCGCAAGGTCTTTATCTGTGCCCCCAGTGGGACTCGAACCCACACTGTATTGATTTTAAGTCAACCGCCTCTGCCGATTGGGCTATGGGGGCAACGAGTAATTATCTTAATGTAGATACCCGTTATTTTCTAAATGAAGATCTCACCAGCGCGAACACGGTGTTTTATGGGGAACTCTTTGAAGAGATCATGCCCAGAATGATCCCGTCTAAAATATCCTTTTCACTAATGGTGATCTGTGAAATATTGGTGATATAGGCGATCATGTCGATTATGGCATTGACTACTAATCCCCCACCGGCGAGAACATCCGCTCGTCCTGGATGAATCACAGGATTCATGCGCCGCTCAGCACTACTGAGCCCGATGAGCTCCTTATTCAACACTTTTAAGGCGGGAAATCTTAGCGTTGTGTTATGAATTTTCGTAGCATCATAGGTCTCTAAACCCAGTGCCAAGGCAGCGAGTGTGGTAAACGTGCCGGCGCACCCGACAAATGTGCGAGCCTGGGAAATAGGTACTGCGTTTTGCACGTCACGTAGCTGTTGGGAAATATACTCTGCGGCCTGAAGCTGTTCTTTGTCAGTTGGAGGATCCGTGTGAAGGATGCGCTCGCTCAGCCGCACACACCCCATTTGTGCCGAGTAAGAACCGAGAATCTTGCCATGAGGATAACCGACTACAAATTCGGTGGAGCCACCGCCTAAGTCGATGACGCAGAAGGGTCCTCGATCAGGGTTCAGATCGGCCACGGCCCCGGCAAAAGAAAGTTGTGCCTCCTCGTCCCCACTAATAACCTCCGCAACCGCTCCCTCCCTAATTGGAGCGAGCTCAGTACGCGTCATATCAAAGAAAACCTCGCGATTTTTTGCATCCCGGGTCGCAGATGTCGCCACCATACGGATATCGGCAACCCTCTCGGCGCGCATAATATCGACATAGCGAGCGAGTACGAGACGTGCTCGCTCGATTGCTGCTGGATCAAATTCACCTGTCGCATCCACTGCGGCTCCCAGGCGGACGATTTCCATCTGACGCGCTATTTCTTTGATGTCGCCATCCCGGGTGCACTCTACAATAAGAAGCCGTAGGGAGTTCGTCCCACAATCAATCGCTGCATATCTAGTCATGCGCGTGGCGCCTCAGCATGAGTGAAGTCGAAGTGCTCCATATCGATACCTAAATCATCAACCGTAGGCCAGTCTTCAGGAATAGCGGTTCCGCGCAGGTTAGCGTGTTGGGCAGCAATGGCGACGGCCTCGGTCCCCAGTTGGACATGTTGCGGTCCTTCAGCCAGGGCATAGGCGATAAGAACGTGAAGGCATTTTACTCGATCTGGCATTCCCCCACCAGAGAACTCGGTTCCTAGGTCCTCTAAGCTATTGCGCTTATCAAGGAAATACTCGTGGGCTCTTCGATAGTCCGCCGCGAGCTCGTGATCTTTGGATAGACGCTCAGTCATCCATTTCATAATATGAGCGACCTCCAAGCGGGATGCTTCGGCCGTTAACCGCGGGTCTGTCAGATAGTAGAGAGTGGGAAAAGGCGTTCCATCCTCTAAGCGAGGACGCGTCATCACGACGCCAGGTGCACCGTCCGGGCATCGATAGGATATTTCAACGACTCCACGCGGACTGCGACCAAGTTGGCGGGCTACGGCAGCTAGATCTTTTTCGTCGACACTCATATCTGAAGATTTTAGACTATGCCCGCCCTCTCACCTATCTTTCACCCTCCTCGGGAGCCGATGGGACGGGAGCCTGCAGATCGCTCAAAAGAGGAAGCTTATTTTCTCGCGGCGGCTGTTCATCCTCCTCGGGGATCACAGTCACTGAATCCCAGAGGGTCTCGTACCAAATACGAATTTCTTCATTTTTCGGGCTAACTGCTTGCGTATGATGGGAGTTCTCAAGGCCAGGGTCGATGATCCGGAAGGCACGTTCGCCAGGGGCAATGACCCCTAATCGAATTCGTGCTTGCTCGCGTATATACTCTTCGGATTGATAATGGTTCAGATCGTCTTGGAGCTTCTCTTTTTGCTTGGTGAGCTGAGAAATCGAGACCTCCAAGCGGTCTATCTCAGAGCGCTGCTCCATATAATCGCGCACCGGTACGTAGATAATGACTATGACGAAAGCAACGGCAGCAATTATGGCTGCATAGGCTTCAAGACCGAGTCGCACGGGTGTGCGCTTCGGACGTGTAGCCCTTATTTCTTTCTCACGGTTGAGAACCGGAACAGCTCTATTTTTACGTTGCATAGGATTCTAAATTTTAGCACCTTCACGCCCACAGGTATCTAAAGCCGCACGGGGTGGTACCCGTAGAAATAAACTGAACTCGCACCTTCACGTTTGAAGGTGCGAGTTCAGTTAGTCAATAAGGGAGGGGAAACGGCTAACTTCTAGCCTAGACCCTAGCCCTGGAAACGTGGGAATGCAGAGCGCCCAGCATAAACTGCTGCACCCTCGAGTTCCTGCTCAATGCGCAGTAACTGGTTGTACTTCGCCACCCGCTCAGAACGAGCAGGAGCACCGGTCTTAATCTGACCGCAGCCCAACGCCACAGCAAGATCAGCAATGGTGGTGTCCTCGGTCTCACCGGAGCGGTGAGACATCATGCAACGGTAACCATTGCGGTGAGCCATCTCAACGGCATCGAAGGTCTCAGTCAAAGTACCGATCTGGTTAACCTTAACCAGGAGCGCGTTGCAGGCCTTCTTCTCGATGCCTTCCTTGAGGCGAGCTGGGTTGGTAACGAAGAAATCGTCGCCCACGAGCTGTACCTTGTCACCAATCTTAGCGGTGAGGTTGGTATAACCTTCCCAGTCGTCTTCCTGAAGAGGATCCTCGATAGATACGATTGGATAAGCGTCAACGAGTTCCTCGTAAACCTTGGCCATCTCTTCTGCGGTGTGCTCGCCACCTTCGAAGTGGTACTTACCATCCTTGTAGAACTCCGAGGATGCAACGTCTAGGGCCAAAGCGATATCGGCACCTGGCTTCAGACCGGCCTTCTCAATGGCTTCTACAATGAGGTCTAGAGCGGCACGGGTGGACTCAACCGAAGGAGCAAAGCCGCCCTCGTCGCCAAGGCCAGTAGAAAGCCCCTTGGACTTAATAACGGACTTGAGGGAGTGGTACACTTCCGCACCCATGCGCAGTGCTTCGGAGAAGGATTCAGCGCCAATAGGAGCGATCATGAATTCCTGAACGTCCACACCGGAGTCAGCGTGTGCGCCGCCATTGACAATATTCATCATCGGAACTGGCAAGACGTGTGCGTTCGGTCCACCGATATAGCGATAGAGGGGTAGACCAGCTGACTCGGCTGCCGCGTGAGCAGCGGCCATAGATACACCCAAGATAGCGTTTGCACCGAGGTTCTTCTTGTTCTCAGAACCGTCGAGCTCGATCATGGCCTGGTCGATCAGACGCTGGTCATCGGCTGGGATACCTGCGATAGCATCGGCGATCTTTTCGTTGACGTTCTTTACTGCCTGCAAAACTCCCTTGCCGAGGTAGCGGTCGCCACCGTCGCGCAATTCGTGTGCCTCGTGGACGCCGGTGGAGGCGCCTGATGGAACGCCGGCGACGCCGTGAGCGCCATCGTCGAGGAAAGCCTCAACTTCAACGGTAGGGTTACCGCGTGAGTCAAGAATTTCGCGTGCAAATACATGCATAATATCAGCCACTGTAAAACTCCTCTGTGGTTAAAGGTAAGTGTTCTCGTATGAGGACTCGTCTTACGAGCTTATATAACAAACGCACTTTTTTTAAGTGTCCGCCTTGGCTTTCTGTGAGAGCATGTTTGGTTTTGTGGTTTTTAGCCTAGATATTCCTCCCCCACCTTGTCGTAGAAACCGGCGCTGAACAGCGTTTTCCGAGCAATATCAAGTGTCGGTGTCGATCCTTGATGGCCGTCGAGATTAGGTTGTGAGTTTCTGCACATCAACGATCTTCACACGAACAGTTCGTTCTGCTTGGTTGAAAGTGCTCTCTACCGCATCGCTGGTTGTGAGAGCGCATAGGAATTAGCGGCGTTGCGTACTTTAATCAGATAGGCTTGCGAGCTGTTATAGGACAAAACTGCACGAGTCCACCCCTCTGGCGTGGCTAGGTCGCCCTGAGAGCACAGTAGGTTGGCTGCTCCTAGAGCGGCGTCGTCGATATTATTGGGATCCGCCACCCCATCCCCCGAGGCGTCACGCCCGTATCGTTGCCATGAGGTTGGAATAAACTGCATGGGACCAATAGCTCGATCATATTCCGAATCTCCGTCTAGTTGTCCTTGATCGGTATCGCGGATCTCGGCGAATCCGGGCGATCCATCAAGTTGGACCCCGAGAATGGGAGGCAAAACGTTACCGTCTTCATCTATATCACGCGAGTTGAAGAGCTGTCCTGAGTAGGTTCCGTGCCTAGTTTCGACATAACCGATTCCTGCAAGTGTCGTCCACGACAGATGGCACTCGGGCCACGATTGCGCCGCGATGAGTTCCGCATTGCCATAGGCACGCAAAGCGGCCGAGGATACCCCTGTCTCGGCCGAAATTGGATCGGCCCAAAAGCGCAGTTTATCCGAGGTGCGTCCCGGCGCGTTGACATCAATGAGGGGAACCTCTTGGCCTCTGGCTGGTGGAATATTCTCAGGGATAGGTGCTAACTGCCTCACCGCTGGCCCCTGGTCGAGGAAGGACAGGCTCCATCCGACTACTGCTATCACCGTGATCACAGCAAGCAGGACACCCACCGCGCAACCCGACACAATTTTTACTCCACCGCTCATGGGGTGTGATTCTAGCAATCTTTGTGGTGAGCAGAATTTCCTCCAACGCGCCGGCTCGAACGATCCCCTACCAATTACCCCCGACCCTTATATATCTATGCAGTAGGTGGTTTTTCTATTATTGTTGCTCTGTCGTAATTTATTTTTACTGGAAGGACACGTAAATATGCGTATTCGTCGCGCCATTGTTGCTGTAGCCGGCACTGCCCTCTTGAGCTCTGGCATTACGGTCCCAGCCGCCAATGCTGCTGGTTTAGGAACCATTCTCACCGCTATTAAAGCTCTCGATTCCTTCGGCACTGTGAGCCAGAAGGCAGTGGATTTCTTCGTCTCCAATACCCCGTGCTCACTGCTAGGTTCCATGCTCGGTGACAACGTCAAACCTGGCATGACTCGACAGCAGCTTTCAGACGTCCTTTACAAAGAGGCTACGAATACTAATGTTCCCTCCAAGATCCGCGCTATCGCTCTCGAGCCAGTGCTCAACCGCGCACTGACGTGTGAAATTGTCTCTCCGGATGCCCCTTCAGCGTCGTCCAACTCAGGTTCGTCTGATTCGGGCTCCTCGAATTCCACCAGTTCCCTGGGCTCTTCGGCCTTATCTTTACTGAGCTCATAGATCAACGATGAAGAAGCAGGCGTAACCCTATGGTTGCGCCTGTTTTTCACTTTCCATTAGCTTTGCCTTTTGCCATATGTCCTGCTGCTTTTCGGTAGGAATGGTCTCAGTGGTTCCATCGAAAAGATAAGGTGCGCGCCGACGCATTTTCGCCGTAAAGCTTGACGCTATATCGGCGAAGTCAAAAGCTCCGCGTCGGGCGGCTATTTCGGCGTGGAAAAAAACCTGCAAAAGCACATCCGATAACTCGTTTCGAATCTGGTCATCCCCGGATTCTGATTCAATGGCCTCGATGACTTCGGCCGTCTCTTCACGCAGGTAAGGAATCAGAGAACGATGAGTTTGGGCTCTCTCCCACTCTCCTATCTCCAAAGCTCGTCTCATTGTCTGTACAGCTTGATCAACAGGATCCTCCAGCGAGGGAGCGCAGATTAATACAGCATCCTGATCCATAAAGGTTTTGACCGCAGGATGGTTGGGCTGGCTGCTCACTAGAAGTATCTCAGGCCCAGCGGGTATTAGATCTTTGAGCAAGGAAAGCAGCTGCTCTGGAATATCCTCGGTCACTTCAATCGACCCTCGAAGGCCTTTGAGGATATTAAGAGGGACCATAGTGGGCCAGCGCGGGTCGAGGATGAGCACAGTGAGATGGGCTTGAGTCATGAGATCATGCTAGCCCACGTATGGCCGACACCCCTTATATGGTGGGTATACGTGGGCTAGCGGACAAGCGCTTCTAGTCGTCTAAGGTCTGATTAAGAAATTCTTCCAGGCCTTTTTCACGTGAACGCAGGGCGCTTGGGACAACTGCTGCCTGATCCATAAACGTTCGGGCCTCCTGCAGCCGAGCCCGGGCCTCCACCCACCGTTGCTCCCCCGCGGCGACTTCGCCAAGTGTCAGCGCACAGCGTGCAGCCTCCGGGAAGAACCGATACTCCGCGAAACTTTCAAGGGCATTTTCCATATGGAGAGTAAAATCCATGGAGCGCGCTGACCGTACCGCACCTAGGGCAAGGTCCTCGTTGATATCAGCGAGAGCCCCTGCCAGTCGACGCTCATCGTCGTTTCTCTGCTTCGCTATATCGCGTCGCTCCTCGGTGAGCGATTCAACCACGGCAAATTCCGCATCGTCAAGAGTGCCAGGTGCTGAAGTGCGTGCGAAGATGGATCGGACCAGGGCGGAGTCGAGTTGCGCTGCGTTGTCATCTTTTGGATTATCACGATAGCTAACGCGGGAGATCTGAGCGATTTCATCAGCGATAGAAATCGCTACGTCAAATTCGCGCTCTTGATAAGCGCTCTGGAAGGCTTTTTGATAGGCATCAACGATGACCTCGCGATCTTCGCTATTCTTCGCTAAGTCGAAAGCAGCGCTGCAGGCAGCCCGCGCTAGGTCGAGCGCAGTTAGGCTGGTTACGAGCATGGCGCGAAGTTTGACAGCAGGTCGATCGCTGAGGGCGTCGAGCGTCATCGAAATAACCTCGGCGGCCTCCGAGTATTGCTTGGTGGCGATGAGGGCATCGGCAAGCGCTGTTGCGGCTGCTTCTCGCTGCCAACTTAATTCATAAGCGGCCACCAGATTCAACCAGTGACGCAGTGGTTCAATCGCCTCGCTGGCATATCCAGCGTGCATGGCTGCAGCGCCTAGCAGGGACATACCAGTCAGACGCACTCCGATAGGCTCAGCAGTTGGGGTGCGCATAGCCTCGTCAGCCTGGATTGCCGCGGAACGGAAATCGCGCTCGTTAAAACTGGTAATAGCGTTCGCAAGAAGTTTCCGAGCTGGGTCAGTTTCGGTATCAAGCTGCTCCGGCCACGTAAGGCCACGCTTGTGCTTTTCGGCCTGCACCATAGTATAAATGGTTGGTAATTGTGTCTGCAGAACCTCATGACGTGCGTCCAGTTCCTCGTCACTTAATTCTTTCCAGTCTCCGTGTAGAGAAATGAGCGTGAGAGGCTGCTCCTCCGATTCCTCAGCAGCGACCGTCAGTCGTTCCATATCCGAAAAATTGCCGGTATCTACCCGGTAGTCAACAGTGTCTACCGTTGTGAAGCCGCCTGCTGCATCGTGGACGACGGGATCAGGAAGGGGATCAATACGAGGTGGGGAGAAGATGATCTCGCGCGTTGCCTCCACGTGGTGGGGACGCACGATACCGGGTCTTTCATCGAATTCTTGGGCTAGGGTCACAGCGATATCAGTGCACCACTGCGCTGCATCTGCAATAGTGGGATCCTTAATATCGGGGGCTTTTACCCATGGCAGTAAACTGCCAGGAAGATCTACCCCGAGAGCGACATCTTGTTGGGGGATATGGCGTAATAGCCCAGCGAATGAGCGTGAGAGAAGAAGTAACTCCGCGGGAGATTCCGCTTCTAGCCACCATGGCAAGAAACGGATGAAATATTCTAAACCGCGCTTTAATCGTTCCGGCCGATTAGCGAGACCTGAGATCACTAAGTAGTTGATGTGGACTGCAAAATCGGAGAGAAAGTGCTTGTCGTAACTAAAGCGCTGCATACTGCGGGTATGGGCACGCCATGCCTTATCGTCTCTACCGGTCATTAACCACGGTATGAGCAATTCGGTATAGAGCGACTCTGGCTGGGAAGGGCAGGTTTCCGCTTCCCCAGCCAAAGCTCTCTCGCCCACCTTCACTGCTGATTCATAGTCACCGTTTAATTCGTGGTAGCCCACCAAGTGCGAGGGATCGCAGCCAGCGCAGTCGGAGAGTTCACTCCCCTCAGCAGCCTGCCACTGGCTGAAGGATTCTTCCGCTTGCTCATCCATACCTAGCTCTTTGTATAGGTAGTATTCGCGCATATAATACGCCTTGAGCGGGTCTCCCATGTCAAGGTAGAGCTTTTTCATCTCGGCCAAGCTGTCTAGGCATTGCTGGGCGCTAATCGTCGGCACTGCACGCACTGCCGACATGAGGTATTTATACGACCATGCAAATGATTCTGCAAGATCCGGGGTGAAGTACTCTGGATGAACCTTGCGTGTCTTATCCACCCACAAAAACGGGGCAATCATGCGAGTGATCTCCCCACCTTGTCCAAGGGATGATGCTAGATGGACATAGCACTCGAATTCCTCTTCGCAGCGCCCCTCATCGTGAGCTAGCTGAACTGCCTCAGCCCACAAAGACGAACATGACTTACCATAAGGAGCAGCATAGGCGCGCTCCATCAGGTCGCGGAGTTCATCGATTTCAAATTGACTGCTCATATACTACTTTCTATTTAAGGTCGCACTTTGCTTGGTTATTTTTTAAAAAAGAGTGCTTCCCCCTCAACTCCTACACGTTAAGGCTGTGACCACAGTATGAGATCACCTAGGAAGCACTCTATCCTTTTTGAGAAAACTCTAAGCGCCCTTAGGCGTCATCACTGGGCGGTTCCACCGGTGGCTGTATACCAAATTGTTCACATAAAGCCATGGCATGACCGAGCTGAGCGGAGATGCCGGCGTCAATCCACTCATCTATTTGCTCGTCCGAGGCGCCTTTCACCGTAATGAAAGAGTGATCGGACACGAAGTCTACGTGGCCCTCGTTTTCTTTGAGGTAGCAAATGCCGAGGCTACCTTCTCGATTGCGCGTTTCGACAAAAGATGTGAGTTCATCGATACGCTCTGGCGGGATAGGCAATTCAGGGTAGTGGACGCCTACCGTTGTCAGAGCATCATGACCGACATCGAAACGAGTATAGAAACCGTCGAAAATGGCATATGCAGTGTCGTCTTCCCAGCTCATCGAGTATCCTCTGGAACTAAACCACTGTTCGAGTCGATCTTTGGTAACGGGAGTAGTCTCTTCAGTCTTTTTAAACCAAGCCATTATTATTTCTCCTCACCCGTAGCAGGTGCCAAGCTGGGCAGTTCCTTAGCGGCATTAGTGAATACGCTGTGGCCTGCAGTGAACATTGCGTCAATAAAGGAATCTATCTGTTCATCACTAATCCCAGCTGTGATCGGTAGACAGTGCTCAAACTGCAATACTGTGACACCGTTGTCGAGTTCAAGGGGATAGTGCTTAAACAGATAGCTATCAGAGTTAAGGTGCGCGGCTAGTTCGCGTAGCGTGGCGATATCATGAGGTTCCTTCGCCTCACCGAACCAGCGTCCGAAGCAGCGCAAGATTTGACTCTCACCGAGAATATCGAAGCCGAACCAGCCTTCATCGAAGCCGACTCCGATAAACCCTTCTTGTTGGTCGAAGAGCAGATTAGCTCGTTCGAGAGCGGCCTCCAGCCGCTGGTGATTATATTGTGCTAAAGCCATAAAATTTAAGCTCCTTCATTGTTTTAAATTAGGATTAGTCCAGATATGATATGAAGGACTTGATTCCGCCCTCTCTTCAACCGAGCACCCTCTAGACCTGTCAACTAAGTGTAGAGGAATTATTTAAGATTGCGGCCTGAATCTCAAAGTTCAGCTCTCTCATCAGCGCTATGAGCTGCACCCAAGCGTGTTAATTCGCCTGAAACTTTTTCGTTTGTGGAATAGGTATGTACTAGACTCAGCGCGGTGAATAAATCTGAGCAGCGGCAACCTAATACCGTTCGACTCTGGGCGCTCGTTGCCATCATTGTTGGATCGACTGTAGGTTCGGGGATTTTTGCTTTACCCCAAAATATCGCCTCTGTGGCGGGTCCAGGCGCAATGCTCATCGGCTGGATAATCGCCGGCATCGGTATGCTTTCGGTAGCTTTTGTTTTCCACATCTTGGCTTATCGCAAACCGCACCTCGATTCTGGTGTCTATGCCTACGTACGTGCTGGGCTGGGAAATTATATAGGCTTCACGTCGGGCTGGGGCTATTGGCTAGGCTCAGTAATCGCCCAGGTAGGTTATGCCACTTTATTTTTTGGTACGCTGGGACACTATTTTCCGCTCTTCAGCAGCGATAATAGGCTCTTCCAGGCTATATGTGTCTCTGCGATGACGTGGATAGTCTTTGCAGTTCTAGCTCGCGGTATCCAACAGGCAAAGATAATGAATGGGGTCACTACTGTGGCCAAATTACTTCCCATTCTCGCTTTTATTATCCTCGTACTTTTCCTCGGTTTTAGCTGGGACACATTCACTGTTGATTTTTGGGGCCACGCTGCAGCTGGATCGGTATTTGAGCAGGTTCAGGGGATCATGCTCTTTACAGTGTGGGTGTTTATTGGTGTCGAGGGGGCCTCGGTCTATTCCAAGCAGGCGCACTCTCGCGCTGATGTCGGCCGCGCCACAGTCATTGGATTTTTTACAGTTCTTTTACTCCTCGTCACCGTAGCAACTCTCTCTTTTGGTGTTCTCAGCCAAGAGGAACTTGCGGCCCTAACCGATAATTCAATGGCGGGAGTTCTCGAAGCTGTGGTGGGACCGTGGGGCGGCGCGCTGATTTCCGTCGGTCTATGTCTTTCAGTCTTGGGAGCATATATTTCTTGGCAGATGCTCTGTGCTGAACCACTTGCCATGATGGCTTATGATAGGCTGCTGCCGCGTAAGATTGGTTCTCTGACTAACCAGGGGGCCCCATGGTTGGCGCAACTGATCTGCACCGCCGTTATTCAGATCTGCATCATTGTGTTCTATCTCAATGAGACGACCTATATTTTCATGGTGCAGTTGGCTACGGTGCTCTACCTAGTTCCCTATATTTTTTCCTCGTTCTACCTCATTTTATTGGCGGTGCGTGGGCGCGGCTTTAGCGAAGACGATCTCGCGCCCTCAATTGGATATGACACAGTGCAAATCTCAGCACAACTTAATCGTAGGCATTTAGGGGTTGGGATACTTGCCCTAACGTATTCTCTTTGGTTGGTTTACGCTGCGGATCCAGTATTTGTCCTTTTTGGGGCATTAGCGGTCCTTCCAGGTCTTATTCCCTATATCTGGACTCGATGGCACTACAGAAAGAAGATTTTCAATTCTTTCGAAATAGGAGTGGTTGGGATTCTTGTTATCTTTTCAATCGCAGCAATAATAGGGCTCTACACTGGCTCTTTGAGCCTATAGGGAAAAACCACACCGTAAATCGCGGTGTGGTTTTCGCTTTAAGGTTCGCAGAGCAGGGGTAAAGCGAATCGTGGGTGCGGAAACGTTTCTACCGCAGCCGGTAGCGGCGCCGCCTTTCCTCGCGGCGTTCGTCATCATCCATATCTGATAGGCGCCGTCGACCCGCTACTCGAGTGCTGGGGCGGCTAGGAGTTGAGACCTTAGAGTGAGGTTCTTCCACAACAGATATAATCTCTCCTGCCAGCTGATGCCCATTCGAGACATCGATGCGTTGACTATCCCACATGGCCGCCAAGAAATCAGCGCACCACTGCACCAGTGGGAGATCACGCAGGGGTGGATCAGTGATCTTCGGCCCCGCCTTAGGCAAAGGCACCGTAATAGCTTGGGCTGCCGGGCGGTGTGTCGCTCCTGGGTAGAGGCGCTTGAGGCGGAGTTGTTTCGAATCAGCTAACTGCACGGGATGAATTTTGACCCTATTTCCCTGCATGATCATCTCACCGATCCCGAGCGAACGACATATATGGCGTAGGCGCGCCACCGCTATGAGCCGTTTGACCGGATCTGGCAGCGCCCCAAAACGGTCGGTCATCTCTTCCATAACGGCGCCTAAATCCGCTTCATTAGCGCTTGCTGCTAGCGATCGGTAGAGCTCTAATCGCAGCCGCTCCACGTCAATATACTCCTCGGGGATATGAGCATCCACGGGGAGGTCAATGCGAATTTCCTTAGGGCCTTGGTCGGAGGCGTCTACCACCTCTCCGGAGGCTAGAGCTCGATACGCTTCCACAGCTTCGCCTACGAGTCGAATATAAAGGTCGAAACCAACTCCGGCAATATGGCCTGATTGTTCAGCTCCAAGAATATTGCCGGCACCACGCATTTCGAGATCTTTCATAGCCACTGCCATACCAGCTCCCAAATCATTATTTTGGGCGATAGTTGCGAGGCGATCATAGGAGGTCTCGGTCAAGATTGCTCCTTTGGGGTACAAGAAATAGGCATAACCCCGCGATCGTGAACGTCCCACACGTCCACGCAATTGATGGAACTGCGAAAGGCCCATATGGTGTGCATTTTCTACAATCAAGGTATTGGCATTAGCAATATCGAGCCCAGTTTCTACAATGGTCGTGCATACCAAAACATCGTATTCACGATCCCAAAAACCTTGGACAGTCCGCTCGAGGAGCTCCTCATTCATTTGCCCATGAGCGACCACCACACGAGCTTCTGGAACTAAGTCTCGCAATTCCTGAGCTCGTTTTTCGATATCGGCGACCTTGTTATGCACGAAGAAAATTTGACCATCGCGCAAGAGTTCGCGCCGGATGGCAGCTGCTACTTGTTTGTGCTCATATTGGCCTACGTAGGTCAAAATGGGATAGCGGTCCTGCGGTGGCGTTAAAATCGTCGACATTTCTCGAATGCCCGCCATCGACATTTCGAGGGTGCGTGGGATCGGGGTGGCCGACATCGTCAGCATATCCACGTGCGCCCGCATCGCCTTGATATGTTCTTTGTGTTCCACGCCAAAGCGCTGCTCTTCGTCGACAATAACGAGGCCGAGATTTTTCCACTGCACACCCGTTTGCAGCAGTCGGTGGGTTCCGATGACGATATCGACTCCGCCGTCGGCAAGGCCCTGGATGATCTCGCGCGATTCTGATGCTGAGGTAAATCTCGATAGCCCTCGCACAGTTACGGGAAATCCTGCCATTCGTTCGGCAAAAGTGCTCAGATGTTGTTGGGCAAGCAAGGTTGTGGGAACCAACACAGCCACTTGTTTGCCATCTTGCACCGCCTTGAAGGCCGCGCGTACCGCTACCTCGGTTTTGCCATAGCCGACATCGCCAACAATCACGCGATCCATGGGTACAGCTTTTTCCATGTCGTTCTTCACTGATTCAATGGCGAGTAGCTGATCCTCGGTTTCCGCAAAGGGGAAGTTATCTTCCATTTCACGCTGCCACGGGCTATCGGGGGCGAAAGCATGACCCGGTGATGCCTGGCGTTTGGCGTATAACTCTACAAGCTCGCCAGCGATCTCTCGCACCGCATTGCGTGCTTTTTTCTTGGTATTTTTCCAGTCCGCACCCCCCATCTTCGATAAGCTGGGTTTCTCTCCACCGACGTATTTGCTGAGCAGGTCGAGGGAATCCATGGGAACATAAAGTTGATCGGCTGGCTGCCCGCGTTTCGACGACGCGTATTCGAGCACAATATACTCGCGCCTGGAGGTTTCGTCCCCGACCACCACGGTTCGCTCTGTCATGGTGAGAAATCGACCTATGCCATGAGTTTCGTGAACAACATAATCCCCCACCGTGAGCGCCAGCGGATCCACCCGGTGCCGCTTTTTGGTGCGCTTATGACGTTGACCAGCGATATCACCGACTCTATTACCTGTGAGATCGGTTTCGGTAATCACCACTAACGGTAAAGCCTCAGCATCGCGATGCTTACGCACTCGAGGAAAAACCAAACCAGCATGGCTTAAAGCCTGGTAGAGGGTTATTTCTCCGGGATTCGGTTCCCACCCGGGGCTGGCAACCCTATGAGCAATACCATTCTCTTTAAAGCGGGCGACCATCCGTTTGATCGCCCCTTCTGCTGGTGCAATAAAGGCGGCCCGCCCACCACCAATCGTATGGGCACGTAATTTTGTCATCATCTCGGCGATCTGATCAGCATCGCCGCGCGGGGTTGGACCCTGCTCGAAATTGAGCTCTAGGGTCTGCGTTTCTGCCGCTTCAAACATGCCCTGAGGAGCACATGTCCACCACGCATGTCCAGCTTGATGCGCGGCTATCTCTAGCGCCTCGTAACTGCGGTATGTAGATCCCTCGAGATCGAGCTCCGGCACCGAAATCGGACCATCTGCCCCCATGGCGGCAGCTTCCCAACTGGCGAGGAGAAATTCCTTATCGGTGGATTGCAAATCTGCGATCCTCGATCGCGCTTTCTCGGGGTCTAGAACCACGACGTGGGTGCCTTGGGGCATCATCTCGGCAAGGGTAACCAGAGGCGACTCCACCAGAGCTGGGATCAGAGCTTCCATGCCATCGGAGGGCATCTTATCGGCAATCTTCACAAGGAGATCTTGCAGGATGGGGTGAGATTCAAAGGTCCTGCCAAGTTCCTGGGCTCGCTGGGCAATCTCGTCTGTAATGGGCAATTCCCGGGCAGTGTAGATCTCCAGCGAAGTGATATCGCCATCGAGGTAACTGCGCTGATCTGCTGGAGAAAAGGGTTTCATCTCCGAGATCTCATCACCCCAAAATTCCACGCGCACAGGATTGTCCATGGTGGTGGGAAAAATATCTACGATACCACCGCGTACCGCGAATTCCCCTCGCTTGGCCACCAGGTCAACGGGTGCATACGCACGGAATACTAGACCTTCCACAACCTCATTGAGGTCATATTCTTTTCCACTTTCGAGAATGAGAGCCTCGCGCCCCGCGACGGATCGGACAATCGGCTGGCAAGCACCGCGTGCAGGGGTGACAATGATCTTATAAGTATCGAGGTTCTCGAGCACCTGTGCGCGTCTGCCCGCAACATCACTGGCGGGGCTCAATCTCTCATGAGGGAGAGTTTCCCACGCGGGGAAGAATCCCACTTTGTCACCGTACATGGCCACTAATTCGGCGTGGATATCTTCCGCCTGCCGCCCAGTTGCCGCGATGACGAGGGTAGGAACGTCTTGAGCAATGGTTCCAATCGCCCACGGGCGTGCCTGGGTGATCCCCGTTATGTGCAGGGACTTCTCCCCAATTGATGAACGTAAGCCCTTCAGCTTAGGATCAGTTGCAGCTACTTTGAGTAGGCCGGACAGCATGAGCGGTTGGCTCGACATTAATATTCTCTCCCCTAGATTAAACTCAACCTAGAAGAGTCTAGCCGATCCCTATTGCCTCGATTCTAGAATGCCCAGATGCGGATCTCGCTCAATGCCGGCAAGTCCATTCCAACATAAATTAACAATATGCGCGGCCACGTCTTCCTTGGCAAGAGCGTTGTCGCCGCTACGCTGATCGAGCCACCATTGAGCTGTCATGCTGACCGTTCCAACTAAGGCTTGACCATAGAGTGTGGCTAATTCGGGGTGGAGGTTATTGCGTTCGAAGGCTCGCCCCAGGATATGGGACACTTGGCTGACCGCATCGTTGAGCAACGTCGAATAACTGCGTTGTGAGCCCGGACGCATATCGCGCACGAGGATTTGAAAACCATCGGTCTCAGCGTCTACGTAACTCAGTAGGGCCAAGGTTGCTTGCTCGATGCGTTGGCGAGATGTGCCTGAGGTAAGGGCCTGAGTGATCACCGTCTCCAGCCTCGTCATTTCGCGGTCAATGACAACTGCGTAGAGACCTTCTTTTCCTCCGAAGTGCTCATAGATGACGGGTTTAGAGACCCCGGCGCGCGCCGCTAATTCTTCGACTGCGGTGCCTTCGTAACCGCGCTCGGCGAAAGTACTGCGCCCAACCGCAATGAGTTGTTCTCGGCGTTCTTTTCCGGTCATACGTGTCATGGCAGTCTTTAACCCTTCGAGGATGGGACACCGAAAACAATATCCCCACCCCTGATACTACCAAGGGGTGGGGATAATAATGCTTCCCTGCAAGGACTCGAACCTCGAATGACGGTACCAAAAACCGTAGTGTTGCCGATTACACCACAGGGAAAAATCCAAACAATGTCGCGATTGGACTTCCTCATTATACATAGCTTGAGCCCGGAGTGCCAATTATCTCTCCTGGTTCTTTGAGCAGGGAAAAGTCTCCACTCAGGCACGCAAGCTAGAGCTGAGGTTTTTGGTCAACCGGTAGAGGATCAGCAGAGTGTGAATCTTACCGAAGCCAGTCCGACCCGACTACAGTGGCACCATAGACATATTCGCTATTTTCCTCAAAGGAGTACCTCGAAAGTGAATGCGCATAAAACCGCCGTCATCGTTCTAGCTGCAGGCGCTGGAACTCGAATGAAGTCCAAGCTACAAAAAACGTTGCATACGATTGGCGGGCGCAGCTTACTCAGTCACTCCCTCCACGCCGCTGCTGGAATCGACCCAGATTATATTGTTGCCGTCATTGGCCACTGTCGCGACCAGGTCGGCCCCGCCATTGATGCAATCGGTATCGATGTTGTCCAGGCTATTCAGGAGGAGCAAAAAGGCACCGGGCATGCAGTGCAGTGTGGTTTAGATGCCTTAGATGAGCTGGTGAGCGCAAGTGACATTAGCGCCTTCCAGGGCACCATTGTCGTGACCAATGCCGACGTGCCTCTCCTACGGCCAGAGACGCTCAACGCTCTGGTCAGCGCCCATAATCAGGCTCCTACCGCGGTCACAGTTCTTACCATTGAACAACCCGACCCGACTGGCTACGGCCGGATCGTACGCGATGGCGATGGCAATATCACTGCAATCGTGGAGCAAAAGGACGCCGATCCACATACGCTTGCCATTACTGAGGTGAACTCGGGAGTATTTGCTTTTGATGCTCGTTTGCTTCGTCATGCTCTCGGCAAACTTACAACCCATAACGCCCAGGGCGAACTGTATCTCACTGACGTCTTATCCATTGCTCGATCGCAAGGGCATCCTGTACGCGCCCATCGTGCGGCAGATCCTCAGGAGCTGGTGGGTGTTAATGATCGCGGCCAATTAGCTTATGCTGGCAAGGTATTAAACCGCCGCCTCCTAGCTGCCGCAATGCAGGGTGGGGCAACAATCATTGATCCGGGAACGACGTGGATCGATGTCGACGTGCAATTGGGTCAGGATATTACGATCTATCCTGGGACCCAGCTCCTGGGAAATACTCGAATAGCCGATGATGCGGTGATCGGCCCTGATACCACTGTGCGCGATATGATTATTGGTGAAGGCGCGCACGTGATTCGCACCCACGCCATGGGCTCGGAGATTGGCCCTAACGCCTCAGTGGGGCCTTTCACCTATATTCGCCCTGGCACGTATCTCGGCGCAGGTGGCAAACTGGGCGGCTTCGTGGAAGCAAAAAACGCCACAATCGGACGTGGTTCGAAAGTTCCTCACCTCAGCTATATCGGTGATGCCACGGTCGGTGAAGAATCTAATATCGGAGCTTCCTCTGTTTTTGTCAACTACGACGGCGTCAATAAGCATCACACCACGGTGGGTTCACATGTGCGCACTGGTTCGGACACCATGTTCGTTGCTCCAGTAACCGTGGGCGATGGCGCCTATTCTGGAGCGGGTACGGTCATTCGCGAGGATGTTCCAGCAGGTGCTCTGGTGGTATCGGGAGGCCGACAGCGCACTATTGAAGGCTGGGTAGAAACTCATCGCCCAGGCACCCCAGCAGCTGAGGCAGCTCGGCGGGCACGAGAATCCTCATAATCTCGCGTCAAGCTAAGAAAAGAAGTACTCTAAAAGACGGTAGTGCCAGATTAACCCATAGTTGACACTCACCCACTTTCCTCATCTAATTACTCACCTTAAAGGAAGGTTAGTTCTCGAATGACCGCCACCAAGTGGAGCGAAACCAAGAAGAACCTCATGGTCTTTTCGGGGCGCGCACATCCGCAGCTGGGCGAAGCTGTCGCCCGCGAGTTAGGTATCGAACTCACCCCCATGACCGCCCGCGACTTCGCCAACGGTGAGATCTTCGTTCGTTTCGAAGAATCAGTTCGTGGTTCGGATGCTTTTGTTATCCAGGCCCACAATCAACCACTGAATAAGTGGCTCATGGAGCAGCTCATTATGATCGACGCCCTCAAGCGTGGATCAGCCAAACGCATTACGGCAATTGTGCCCTTTTATCCTTATGCCCGGCAGGATAAGAAGCACCGCGGCCGTGAGCCCATTTCGGCCCGTCTCATCGCTGACCTCCTCAAGACCGCTGGTGCCGACCGCATCGTTTCGGTGGATCTACACACCGATCAGATCCAAGGTTTCTTCGACGGTCCGGTCGATCATATGCATGCAATGCCTATTCTCACGGACTATATCAAGTCGAAATACTCCCTTGAGAATATCGTGGTGGTCTCTCCCGACGCTGGTCGAGTGAAAGTCGCTGAAAAGTGGGCTAACACCCTTGGTGGAGCACCTTTGGCCTTCGTTCATAAGACCCGCTCGACTGAGGTGGCCAATGAGGTTGTATCTAACCGGGTGGTTGGCGAAGTTGCTGGACGGACCGCGGTACTACTGGACGATATGATTGACACTGGTGGAACAATCGCTGGAGCCGTAGGCGTTTTGCGCGATGCCGGCGCTAAAGACGTTATTATAGCCTGCACGCACGGCGTATTCTCTGGCCCGGCTCGCGAACGGCTATCGAAGTGCGGTGCTCGAGAGGTCATTACCACCGACACGCTGCCGCAAAATCATCAAGATTGGGACAATCTCACGGTTTTATCTATTGCCCCACTGCTGGCACGTACCATCAATGAAATTTTCGAGAATGGCTCGGTTACCGACCTCTTCGAGGGCGAGGCTTAGCCACGCCGATATTTAGACTGGCCACGAGCGTTGATGCTCGTGGCCAGTTCTGTTGAGAGAGTATATTTTCTATGTTAAGATTTCCTAGTCTCGGCGAGGGCGAGCTCGAGGATTCTTCTTTGAGTGCGCCGTTATCGACGCGATAGATATCTTCATATTGCCATAGTGTGGCCTTGCGAAGACTCGACGATGACAATTTTCTGTTTCTATCGAGACCGCAGGGCCTTTGTTTTGCCCTGGGTCGCATTTAGTACTTGAAGGAGTACACCATGGCACAAGATACTTTGGTTCTTAGCGCTACCCCTCGCCAGGAGTTCGGCAAGGGTGTTGCTCGCCGTCTGCGCGCTGCAGGCCGCGTTCCCGGCGTTATTTATGGCCAGACCCTGGATAACCCCGTTCACTTCTCCGCTGATCTTCTCGAGATCCACGCAGTTTTGCGTAACTACGGCTCCAACGCCGTTTTCGAGCTCGATATCGAGGGCGACAGCCACATGGTCATGATTAAGCACGTCGACCAAAACGTGTTGACCTTCAACGCCGATCATATCGATCTGCTCGCTATTAAGCGCGGCGAGAAGGTAGAGGTTGAAGTACCTGTGGTATTCGAGGGCGAGACCGAGCCTGGTACTCAGTTGGTTCAGGATATCGATACCATCCTGGTCGAAGCCGATGTATTCTCTATTCCGGAAGAGATCATCCACAATATCGAAGGCCTCAATGCCGACGATAAGGTTTTGGCTTCGGATATCGAGTTGCCTGCTAAGACCACCTTGATCCTCGATCCAGAAACCGTTATCGCTTCCGTTTCCTACGAGGAGCTCAACGAGGAAGAGGTTGACGAGGACGCTGAAGAAGCGGCTGAGGCATCCGAGGGTGACGCTGAGGAAGCCGAGTCTGAAGAATAATCAACACTTAAAATGCTGGGGTCCCCTCCTCGAGGGGACCCTGGCATTTTGCTTATCAAGGATCGATGATGACTTTTCTGATTTTTGGATTAGGTAATCCAGGCCCCAGTTATGCCAAAACACGCCACAATATTGGGCGCATGGCTCTTGATGAACTGCTCGAACGTACCGGGGAAACCCTTAAACAACATACTCGGACTCGCACTCAGGTAGCGGAAACTCATATCGCTTCCCACCGGGTTATCTTGTCACAGGGGCGGTCATATATGAATGAATCAGGAATACCTGTCCGAGCGCTCGCGGACTTTTATAAGATTGATCCCTCTAGAATGCTGATACTCTTCGACGACCTTGAGTTGGAGTTCGGCCATACTGCACTCCGGCATCACGGTGGCGATCACGGACATAAAGGTCTGCGCTCAATAACGCGGAGTGCAGGTAAGGATTATATTCGCTGTGCCCTGGGTATAGGACGGCCACCCGGCCGAATGGATGTCTCCAGTTTTGTACTCAAACCCTTTTCTAAAAAAGAGCAGGAATCTCTGCCGGTAATATGTGCCGATATGGCCGACGAGATCGAACGCTATATCGCTACCACTTCCTAGCTTTTACCAGAGCGGCTTTCAGTGCGTTATCGTCGAGCTTTAGTGCCCCCGCTCGCCGCAAACGGTGCATGACCGTGGGGCACTTTTTGCACCGCGGATGCGAGCGGCAGCACTTTTTCTTAGGAGATCCCTTGGCTATGCTGTCACGCAGTTCGCGCGTGGAGGTGGGTGAGGATACCGCTGAGGGATGAATGTCGGACTCAGCTAGAGCTTGGGCAAAGGCGTCGTCGATGATCTTCCGCGCTCTCAGTTGCGTTGTCACCTTAGGCTGATAGCTGCTTAAGCGCGAGGAAGAAGAACTCATAGTACTACGAAGATAGCACAGCCTAAGCTGGCTAGGAAGTTCTCAGCTCTCGAACAGTTCTTGAATAATCTTGCGCGCTCGCTTGCGTTTAATATGATCCAGATCGGCGCCGACGAGGCAATAAGCGAACTCCTTAGTTTCCGCTATCCCCTTGACGGTTGCGGTCATAAAAGCTAATTCGGGATAGCTAAAGGGAAGGTCTGCATTATTTTCGCTCCAGGAACTCGGGATCCCCCTGGCATAGCGTCCACTGAAGGCGCGAGAAACTACTGTAGACGAAGAGTTTTTGATGAGCTTACGGTTGAACTTTGAGGTGCCCGCTTCCTTGGACCGCAAAAAGATAGAGCCGGAACACACTGCATGGACTTGTTTGATCTCAAGCATCGCCTCTACTTGACGGGCGGTTCGTACTCCGCCTGCTGCAATAAGCGGGGTTTCGGTGTGTTCAGAGACTTCTTGGACTAAGAGGTAGGTGGGGATTTGATTGGGTTCAATTTTTGGATCGAAACTGAGGCGATGCCCTCCGGCATCATAACCTTGAACTATGAGGGCATCTGCGCCGGCTTTTTCGGCTATGTGGGCTTCTTGCGCATTAGTTACACTCACCCAGGCCTCTATCCCTTGAGTGTGCAGCTTCTTAATTTCCTTAGAGCTAAAACAACCGAAACTGGAAGAAACGACCGTAGGTTTTAATTCGAGAACCGATTGAAATTTTTTGCTAAATCCGAAGCTGTAATCAGCCGAAGGCACCATATAGGGGTGCTTGAGATTCTCGTCGCTTACAGCACGGTCAAGCTTTTCGTAGACCTCGAAGATATCCTGCTTTTTGGGTTTCTTCAGTTGAGGGTAGTAAAGGTTGACCCCATAAGGAACATGAACAGCATCCATTTCTTGAATAAGATGTTTTGGTTTCGAGGTGCCACCCGCGAGGAATCCGAAGCCGCCGGCCTCACCAACGGCATTGACGAGATCAGGGGTCGATGGTCCGCCAGCCATGGGAGCCGCGATGATCGGGTACCTCAGCGACTTCAAGACGCTCATGTGCACCATCCTTGAGAATATGAGACTATTTGTCTATGTTTTGGCAGAAATGTGCATCTTTCTTTTCCTCACCCTATATACCCCTCCAATCCGCTGAGTGGCTGATCATCGGTCTGGGAAATCCCGGAGAACAATACACCAAGACCCGCCATAACGTCGGCTATAGGGCTCTAGATATATTACTGAAAGAAAGCGGCCGCACACTGTCTCCTGTCAAAGGAATGCCAGTGTTACTAGCATTTGCCGAGATTGATAATAGCCCGTGCGTTCTCGCCCGTTCAACTGAGTTCATGAACAACTCAGGCAAGAGTGTGGCAGCAGTTGCAGAGACGCTCAATATTGCCGCGGATCATATTATTGTTATCCACGATGAACTGGATCTTCCCGAGTTTAAAGTGCGCCTAAAGTTGGGCGGTAATGAGAATGGTCACAATGGGCTGAAATCGATCACAGCCCATCTTGGTACCCGCGATTACCTCCGCATTCGGATGGGAATTTCCCGCCCTCAGAAGGGTACTAATATTGCCAATTATGTCCTTTCCGATATACCTGAAAGTACGGAGCTCTCAGCCAGCATAAATACTGCAGCCCGCGCCGCGGAGCTGATAGTCACATCGGGCTTAGCACGGGCTCAAAATCAGATTCACTAATTGATAAACCGAGCGACGCCGAAAGCGGCGAAGCCCATAATGAGACTCATCATCCCGATACCTAGTGCAACCCCCTCGCCCATTCGCGAATTTTCGCGGGCGTTCGTAGCCTCAACCTGCGCTTGAGCAGGCACCGGTTGCAAGCTCGCATTGGGAACGGAAGGGGGTGGAGAGGAGGCTACCGGGGGAGCGCTTAAGGCGGGACTAAAGGGCGACTGCTGGATCGGTGTTGTTTGTCGCCTAACAATCACAGGCAGCTGTGAGGAGGCGCTTCGCGGTTGCACAGGAACGAACGTTTCCGCTGGTGCCTGTAGAGACTCTGGTGCCTGTAGAGATTGGGGACTCTCGGACTCTGTGCTTTTTTGGCGCGGTTCTAGGTTGTCTAAAGACTTGCCAAGCTTAACAACCTCGGAGTCGAGTTTTTTAAACTCACGGACCAGCACCCTGGGCAATTGACCAATGGAGCTGGCCGTACGAGATTGTCTGGGGCCACAGTTGGCGTCGTTCTGAGGTTGGTACACCTGCTGCTCGATGAATTGATAGTCCTGAGCGGTTATCAGGTCATCGATTGTCTCCTCACCCACCACAAAGTTCACCGTATAATCCGAGGCAATCACCGGATTATGGGCAAAATTGCCACCAAAGGCGAATTTGGTTGTATAGATCCCTGGCTGTGTAAAGATAATGCCGCTATGAACGTGGGCGTGAGCTGGGAAATCCCACACCTTTGATGCGTCGGCGGAATCGAGCAATACATCCGCTTGGGAAAAGAGAGAATTCTGTTGCTTCCAAAATACTACGCGTCCGTCTTCTGGGCTTTCGAGGAGATCCATGCTCAGAGGTAGCGACGTCGCACCACCAAGCTGCTCACTGGTTATACCCAGAGTGGAAAAACCGACCCAGGGCACGTGGGTGCCGCAGGTGGTTATTTGCACCTCAGGAAGATTCCAGATCTCATCCTCACCGTTTGGCGTTATCCCTGCGCGGTCAGGGCCGAGATCTGGTTCCAGTCGTGCAGATGTCAGGCGAGCATCGTCCCCGACGAGAATAAAAACGGTTTCGCTTTCCCGCATCGGCGAAAGCCCACGGGAGTCGAAGGATCCATCATCACGCATGAGAAAGTTGATGCGTTGATCCTCACCGAGGAAAAGGTGCATATCTTGGTGATTTTCGCGCACCAAGTAGCGTTGGATACCACTACTTTCCTCCGCGGCAACTACCGCTGGTGGAAAAGCAACAGTTGCCATCCCCAACGGCATAAAGGCCAAGCTGACACTTAAGGCAAGGGCGTATTTTCTCATGATTTTTTGCGTCCTATCAGCCCCTGCGTGGGACTAAAGATCCAAGCGAAAAGGAAAATGGAAGTTAGTACCAACACGATGGTAGCACCGGTAGGCAGATCAATTGCCCAAGAAAGGTATACCCCCGCGATAGCTCCGATGACCCCAACCAGAGCCGCTATGAGCATCGTCATCTTCAGGTTATCGCTCAGCAGACGGGCCGTGGCGGCGGGGGTTATCAAAAGAGCTAGAACTAAAATATTACCGATGGTGCGCACACTCATCACCACCGCAGCTGTGACTGCCATATAGATAACCAGGTCAAGGAAGAATACCGGTAAATTCATAGCGCGTGCGGTCTCACGGTCCAAAGCTACCGCAGTTAATTGGGGAAGAAGTAAAAAGACTGCGGCGATTATAAGCGTGCCAGCGATGGCGGCAAAACCAATATCGGCGTCTGATACCCCAGTAATGGAGCCGAAAAGAAAGTTATTCAAGCTAGCTGTATACCCCTCGGTTCGCGAGATGACAACGAGGCCAAGGGCGAACGCTGCAGCGAAGAAGATTCCTATAACCGCATCCTCTCGAATTCGACGTCGCTGAGAAAAGACAGCTATGAGCAGAGCAACCGACGCTCCCGCTACCGCACCCCCGGCGAGCACTGATACCTGTAATGCAAAAGCAATGGCCAGTCCGGGAAAAACTGCGTGGGCCACAGCATCACCGATAAAGGACATACCGCGCAGAACCACGAAGGTGCCGATAATAGCGCACACGATTGCTGATATCACCGAGATCAGCAAAGCGCGGGGCAAAAATGCTAGAGAGGGGTTTGCGAGATCGTGGAGGAAGTCGACAAAGGAAATATCAATCATTGTATATGGGCTCCTACCAGGGTGAGCAGCGGCGAGGTCTCCCCCACTTGAAAAGTATCCATCCACACGTGCGGGTCACTCAGCTCTCGAGGGCTTCCATCTGCACGGATTGCTCCTCGAAAGAGCACCAGACGAGAACAGGAGTTAAGTGCCTCCCCAAGATCATGGGTGCACATGACAATAGAGATTCCTTGCTGGGCTAATTCCACAAAGAGTTGCGTCAACCCCTCCGCGGTGGGCATATCGAGGCCAGTAAAAGGTTCATCGAGAAGTAATAATCGCGGATGAGTAGACAGTGCCCGGGCAACAAGCACGCGTTGCCGCTGACCGCCGGAGAGTTGGCCAATCGGGCGGTCTGCGAGTCCGTCGAGGCCTACTCGCTTGAGTGCCTGGTCACACGCTGCTCGGTCGGCGGCACGTTTTTTTATGAGGACTCCATTGATCCCAATGCGGCCATTGATCACGCAATCGCGAATACTGATGGGGAAATCCCACGCAAATTCGTGGCGTTGTGGCACATACCCGGTGAGCTGCCGCATCTTTTTTAGTTGCGTTTCCCCGGCTATGCTAACCGTGCCTGTAGACGGCACCAGTCCTAGAATGGCCCGCAAAAGGGTCGTTTTGCCGGCCCCGTTGGGCCCCAGCAATCCCAGAAATTCTCCTTGATTGACGCTGAGATCCACGCCTTGAAAGATTCGCCGACCTGAGAGGTGAACTCCCAGATTGCGGGCGCGCAAAATTTCCACTAGTTCTGCTCAGCTCCTCTCTTATTAGAGCCAAGGACGAGTCGTACTACTGCAATAATGCTCACGATAACGAGAAGCGCCACGAGTGCGATGATCGACCACAGCACCCACTGGCTTTCGCCCTCGGCGCTTGACGCGGGGCCAGGCGTGACAGTGTCGTCATCGTCAGCAAGGAATTCTCCATCCCATGTGACTGCCTGGGCTGCGGGGAGGTCGGCCTCTTCACCGACGGCGAAAACCAGAGTCTTAATCGACTCGTGAGTGCTGCCATCATTAAACTCAGTGCTGAACTTTAGTGCTACCTGCTGGATTCCAGGCTCAGTGAATACCCAGTTTGCATGCGTGTGGGTATTGAGATCGATCCAAATTTTTTGGGCTTTCTGCTGCGCGGAGTTAAAGAGTACTTGCGGCGCTTCGAAGCCACCATTTTGTAAGAAGAGGGTAAATTCTCCAGGACCCTCGTGCCCGAGGAAAGTCATATTCATGCCGCGCGTTGCTTTATCAACGAAAAGAGGCGATTGGGTAGACCACCCTAACCACGGCACTCCTACTTCCTCCACCTGCGGGGCGACCCATACCTTTGCGCCAGGTTTAGCACCGATAAAAGCAAATTCTTCAGTGTCGGGAATTTGCTGAACAGCTTTATTATCCAAAACGAAGATCATATCGTCGACGCTGCGCCACACGGGAGGCACCTGCCTGTCATCGCGAATGAGTACATCGAATCCCGATCCATCAGTTTTCACCAGCGGAGCGATATCAGCATGCCCACCGAAGAACTCGGTGAGTTCGCCTTCGGGTGCAATCGGCTCATCCGCGCTAATAACTTGGTTCAGATCGCCGGCAGTGCTGATACTTGGGGTGATGCACAGACCCAGGCATAGTGATGCGGTCAGTGCAGCAACCTTCTCTTTGAACATATTTTCTCCTTAAATTACTTTTAAGTGCGCTTATTTTTGCTATCCCAGACACCGACGGAGTTCTTCGACATTGCTCCGCATGAGGTCAATATAGTTCGTCGCGGTGGAGTCAAGGGTATCGCCACGTATAGTGCACACAGCGATATCCAAGGTGGCAGCGGTTTCGGTCAGTACACCTGAGCGGCCAGCTAGTTTTGGTTCCAGGAAAACCGCTGGCACCTGTAAATTCTCCAATGTGCGCGTTAAGGCGATCACATCTCGGGGGCTCGCTTCAACGGCTGGGTTAGGGGTCACGAAGCCCGCGATATTGAGATCATAGTCGTGGCCTAAATATCCGTAGGCGTCGTGCGTGGTTACTAAATGGCGTCGGTGTGGCGAAATTGTACTCAAAGAAGCCCTCATCCATTGGTCTAACTCCTGGAGTGAGTCCACATATCGGTCAGCGTTGTCTCGGTAGATATCTCGTCCACCCGGGTCTATAGCTGTTAATTCGTCTTGGATTACGCGAACCATGGCAATGGCATTGGCGACACTGTGCCAGACATGGGGGTCAACCTCCCCGTGGACGTGCTTACCCAAGACCGCTTGTGGCAGTAGATAAGTTTCTTCGCCGGCGGTTCCTAGGAAACGGAAGGTTGGGTCACCAGGAATTTGTTGCAAAACGGATGATGGGACAGCCACGACCGAACGCTCGGGGTCGTAATCATAATCTGTTTGAATCCCTTCCGGGGCATCACCGCGAATGGTCATTCGGGCTTGATCCAGGTCAGCGGTGAGGTCCATATGTCCGTGATCTAGAACCACCGGATGAGCTATACCCGGAGTGCTGTGGGGATCAACCCCCACGGCGAAAGTCACCGTTGAGGTGCCAACTGGAATGGAAGACTCAGCGGTGTTGAGGGTGGCAGAAAAATTCAGCCGGTAGTATCCCGGCTTTGAAAACGCCCAGGACACATGGGTGTGGGCGTCGACAGGTAAAGTAGCTTGATCGGCGGCGTCGATTCCATCGCGGGTATTAAATAGGATCTCTGGAGTGCCGAAGGTACTAGTGATATAGGCTGCTGCGTGACCTGGACCTTCAGCCGCTGAGAGGGCAATATCTACGCCGGAATTGCGGCTCGCACCGAGAGCTTGCCCCTGGCCACCAATGCGCATCCCGAACCACACCGTATCAAGGGCAATATTTTCAACCAGGGGAAGCAATTCCCCGCCATGTCGTGGCGCTTGCTCGGCGAGCTCTACGAAAGGCACGCCCACACGTTTGACGTGCTGAGCCGTGGTCAGGAGAGAGTGCTGTTCGAGGAGGAGCCCATTGGCAAAAACGATATCAGCGTTGGCTATATTGCGAATATTGCGCAAACCCGGCTCATAATTGTGAGGATCGGCGCCGAGGGGCATCAGGGAGATAACCCGAGCACGATCACCTGCGACTTGAGAAACCAGATCCGCGATAATAGGTGTGGTTGATACGGCATCAACGGTCGAGTCGTTAGTGGTGGGTACTTGAGCATTATCAGACGCACACCCAGTGATCATCAGGGAGCCTGCTATTGCTACCAGTATTGTATGAACAAGGTTCCGCGAAAATCTTGTCATTTCGGTGCTACCGCCGATCGTGCACGTGACCTCATCATTGCATTGATCAATACGGTGCTGCCGGCACCCAATACGAAAAGACCGAGGCCGAAAATGACGAACGGGAGTACCCCGATGATTTTTTCTGCCAAGGATTTGCTCTCTGCGGCGTTCTGGTGTTGGACCTCGCCGAAATAATCTGGAATATTTCCAGTCTCCCCTGGTGCACCATTGGATACGTCACTTGGTATCGCTGGCGCTTGGGGCACGGGCGCGATTGCTTGCGCTTGAGAGATCCCCGGATCGCACTGCCCGCCTGCGGGGTTGATCACACTTCCTATGTCAAAATGCCCCGACTGATCACCATGACCTACATTGAAGACAAGAGTACCTGTACCTTGTGCTTGCTCCCCCGTAGTCAAGGTCACTGATTGCCGGATCGACACATAGTAGGTACCAGGGGCTCCAAATACCCAGTTGGGATGGACATGGGAATTGCGCGGAATTTCGTGTACCCCAGACGCCTGGTTATTCGCTCCTCTAAACCATTCTTCCCCCACCACGGTGCCGAGTGATCCCTGGCTGTAGACCACCATGGGGCCAGGACCGCGGAAGCCTACAAGTTCCCACACCACGGATCCTTGAGTATGCTCCAGCATGGTGGGATGTTGGTTATTCGAACCCACCCATGGGACATGGGGCTCCTGGGTGGATCCGATCATCCAAACTTTTCCTCGCGGTACGGGGCCTATACTAAGAGGTAGATCTTTAATAGCCGCTGACCCCAAGTGAAACTGCAGGTCATTGAAATTCACCCAGCGAGCTGGAGAGGTGGTGTCATCTTTAATCTGCGGAATCACCGTGGGTTCGCACGTCCCGGGTTGAGGTACGTGAGCCTGCGGCGCTAAAGGTGCAGGCACCGATTGGATTTGGGGGCGTGCTGGCTGAGGTCGGGATTGCTGCTGTATAGGGGCACTTTGGTTGCGCGAGGGTGATGGAGTGCGGCTGTTGTCTTGATGGGTAAGATCTGAGCTATCGTCCTGCGAGCGCCCGAGGGCAGCGGTGTCCCCCACTTTCCACGTATAGAGAGCGCGGTTTGAACTGACCCCGTTGCCGCTGGCCACGACTTCGAATTGGTAACTGCCTGCTTGGGTGAATGCCCAATTGACGTGGCGATGCGCTGGGTAGCGTTGGTCAACAGTACTACCTGAGGTGAGCTCGAAGCCGCCGTCACTGGTCACAGCAGCTAGTTCCCCGCCGATGCGATCTTCGAAGAGATAGACCGACCCTGGGCCCGAAACTGATTCGAAGGTAAGAGTTATCTCAGAAAACCCACCGGTCCGCACTCCCAGGGTGTCCCATCCAGGCCATAGAATTCCGGGCTGCTGTGATTGTGGGAGAAAATAACTGGCTTGTCCGATTTCCGACACCCGTGCTGTTTCTTGAGAATAAGCATTCTCGCCGACAATCAGGGTGATGTCTTCTGCTCGTCTGATCACCCCAGTGCCAGTGATGTCTTCTTTTACCGCCAAATCAAGTCCACCGTCTTGAGCTCGAACAGTGAAAAGATCCACGTGCCCGCTGCTCAATTCAATTCCCTGAGCTTGGGCTGGGGCGGTTATGAGAATAACCGAAATAAGGATGCTGCCTAGTAGTGCAGCTAATCGGCGCGTAGCAATCTGAGACATGAGACCTTCACAAAATTGAGAAACGAAAAAATCGCAGGGTGCGGGAATCCCGACACTCACGTAGAGTGTCGGGATCTTAACGATGGTGCCCTCTTAGAAGCGCGGAAGTAATCCTCCGTTGAGAGCCGCTGCAATCAGCCCACCGAGAGCAGCGATAATAGCTATCACAATTCCTACAATGGCCCCAACGCTAAGGCCGCTCTTTTCAGTAGGTTGCGAAGGGGCGGGAGAGTCAGGTTCGGCTGGACGTTGTGTCGTACTAGGCGCACTCGGTGCCTCAGGCTTTAACGGCGATTCTACGACCTCCCAGGTGTATGTAGCCTGGTTGGAGATGAGCTGACCCTGCTGAGCCGACACTTTCATGGTGTAGGTTCCAGGCTCGGTGAAGATCCAATGAACGTGGCTATGGGCTGGTTGAGTGATCAGATGAGAACCGGTCTCCAGCTTGAGCTGCCCACCGTTGAGTACCGGGCGAACATTTAAAAGTCCATCACCATTTGTTCCATCGGTTTTAAAAATATAGATCGAACCAGGACCACTGACTTCGAGAAAGTTGAAGTCGACAGGTAGCTTCTTGTTTTTCAAAGGGGCGTCCCAGCCAGGCCACAGTGTTTCTTGCCGTTGAGATTGTGGCAGATACGCGGCATTGGCTCCAACGGGATTAGTGGAAAACTTCTCAAATTTTTTGGCCTCTATCCAGGCTTTTTCGTTGACTTTAAAAACAACCTCATCGGCCTCACGGATAACACCGACGCCGGTCACGTCTTCTTTGACGTTGAGCTTGAGTTGATCCTTGTCCTGTTGGAGGTGCAGGAAGTCAACATGGCCTCGATCGAGAACGAGGGTCTCTGCATGAGCTACAGACATGGTAGACGTTCCCACGATGGCAGCGGTGCCCAGGGCGACGACGTGTTGGCGTAACATATTTTCTCCTTGTGAAAATGCTTCAAAAGCTTGGTGCCCAGTTCATTCCAGTTGAACCGAGGTGGGCATGACCCTAAGGGGTGCGACATGGCACCCCTTAGGGCAGTGGTGCCTCGCGCAATTTAACGATGCAGTATCGATCGAAGGAAATCGATGAGCCATTGCATCTGCAAGATTGCCAGAGCTGTGAGGGCAATCGTGGAGATGGCTGAAACAATTGGTATCCAGACTGGGGTGGGCTCCTGCTTTGGATCTTCAGGCTTTGGATCTTCAGGCTGCGGATCCTCTGGTTGCTGATCCCCAGGCTGCGTGTCCTCAGGGCTTTGTTCATCGTGAGATTGCTGGCTCAAAACTTTACAGGCTTCGTCGGCATTATGTCCCACCACAAAGGTCATTTCTTCGGGCTCAGAGGAAATGTTCGTGCCGTTGTTAAGTTCGCCCGTAAAATAGCTCTTGAGCGTGTATACGCCAGCTTTGCTAAACGCCCAGTTCATGTGCACGTGGGAAGCCGTGCTGATTTTTTCCTCGTAGTCTTTGGTCACTGAGTTGATCATGACCAAGGTGTTATCGCTGAGGGTGGCATCACGGTAGAGCCCAAACTGTGCTCCTTGAGGCAGTTTCGTGGGCTCTAGGTGCCACGTAATCCCATCGGAGAAGTCCTCCATATCGAGCTTCATGGTGTTGTAGCCAGGCCACAGAATACTGGTTTTATTGCCTAAGCTCTCGGGAAGGAGGTAGAACTTCTCACCCTGATCGAGGTACTGGGCATCGATGAAGTCGAGTCCCTGGTTATCAAACCGTTGCGTGCGTACCACGGAGGCGGCGGGCGACACAACATTGATTACTGATTCGATGTCACGCTTGATGAAGTCGTCGGTCTCGATCCCCGTCTCGTCGTAGATCATGGCGCTCAGCTTCTCGCCTTCCCGATCCACCACCAAGTCGGTGTGCCCGCGGTCGAGCAGAATCTTGTCTTCACACCGATGAACTACCCGGGGTACTTCTGGGGTTTCAGCGGGAGCGTCGATAAGCGGTGTGGACACCATGGGAGGAGTAGCAATGGTTATCGAATCGCTTTCCAGATCTATTGGTGCTGTGGCAGTTACGTCGACAGCACTAACCGCAACTGCTGGGTGGGGGATGATCTTGATATGCGGCTGGCGATCTTGAAGATCACTATCGCTAAGAACAAGGGTGCCTACACCGTTTTCAACGAAGAAGGAGTATTCATCGCCGCCCTCACCAGCGCGGAACTTGACTACGCCGCGCGCCCTGGGGTCGCTTGCGGTGAGCGTAACGCGATAGTGATCGTCTTCAATAGGAGTAATGGCAATTGCCCAGGTGATATCTTCACGTGGCTCAAAATTGTTGAGATCAAGGTCTACAACGTCGTTGGCAACCGGAGCTAGAACTTTTTCATCAAACGATGATTCTTCGGTTTCAACGCCTCCCACCGTCGCGGGGATGACCTGGAATTCCTCATCGACCTCGCGGCTTAAGATAGGCGAGATCCAGCGTTGCCCAGCGTCCCCCTCGGGGACGAAAATAGCTTGAAGTTTGGAGGCTTCAGGCCCCATGAGCTCATTCCAGCTCGCCACACCGTCTACCACGTCTAGATCAGTGAGATGGTAGCCATCGATAAGCACAGTCAGGGTACCGCGCACCGAATCGTCTTTGGCGTCGAAACGAATGGTGTCGAGCTTGTCATCGCCGGCGCTACTCTCGGCATTGAGCTCGGTCGGGGCAATGCTCAGTGTATAAGCCGGGGAATGCGTTTGGGCAGGTGCGTTGGAGTAGCGGTCCTTCAGGCTGGCGCTCGCAGTATCCTTAGGAGCTTCGCCGCCTACTTGTACCACTAGCGTGCTGAGCTTGGAGGAGAGCAGCTCCTTGTCAGTTTGGCGCGCTACGGTTCGGTAGGTGAGCTCATAGCGTCCAGGCTTGGTGAAAAGGGTGTAGTTATGGGTGTGCTCTCCGAAATCGAGCTTGCTCGAGCGAGGGCTCTGAGCGCTTGACCCGAGCAGTTGATTGAGACCAGCTGGGTAGTCCTCGTAGTAGTTAAACAGTTCCACGCGGCCTGGGCCTTTGACGCTCACGAGGTCGAGCATGGCCATTTGATTGAGGTACTGGTTGATTTTGAAGCTTTCATCTGACCCATAACCCCACCAAATCGGTGTTGCTGAACTGCGGATATTCGCTGGACTCGCGTAGTAGGTCGCTTCCCGCTTAAGTCCCATATGATCGAATAAATCATTATCAGGGGTGGTGAACTGATAGGTGGGTACATATCCACGGAATCCGCGCTCCCAGCCTTTACCGATCCAGATGACCGACTCGTCAAATTCGGCTGTCTTTCCGTCGGAGTATTCGGTGCGCAATTGGATAGATCCCGTTGCTTCATCGTAGAAGGTCTTTGGGGAATCGACATGGTGGCGCGTAATCACACGCTTGCCATCATCGGGGCTGGCAGTTGCTGTTGAGGGCACTATGAGCGCTGCACCGAGCATGGATAGCGAGGTTAGCGACGCTAAGAGCCTCTGAGCGGAAGGACGAAGGGACATGGGAGCCTTTCCATCAAGGGGTTCTTATTGAAAATAATGAAAACGAGTACCAATAGGCATCAGAATCCAAGAATAAACGAATAAGACTTTCAAACCAACTAAGCCACGCCCTATGTAATCAACACCACTCTGCTCATACGGAGAAAGAAAGGAGAGCACCTAGTTTGTACTATCCTTAAAAATCATGAGTTCAACCCACACCGCCACAGAAGCCGCCCGCCGTCGCACCTTTGCAGTCATCGCCCACCCCGATGCCGGTAAATCAACACTTACAGAAGCTCTCGCGCTTCACGCACACATCATTAACGAAGCCGGAGCCGTGCACGGTAAAGCAGGACGTAAGGCAACTGTTTCTGACTGGATGGAGATGGAAAAAGACCGCGGGATCTCGATCGCGTCATCGGCTCTGCAATTTGAATATGCGCCGGCGGGTCATGAGGGCGAGCCTTATATGATCAATCTCGTCGATACCCCAGGGCATGCCGACTTCTCCGAGGACACATATCGCGTCCTCACCGCGGTCGACGCAGCCGTGATGCTTATTGACGCTGCCAAAGGCCTCGAGCCGCAAACCCTCAAGCTTTTCAAGGTATGTAAAGCTCGTGGTCTCCCCATTATCACGGTGATCAATAAATGGGACCGCCCAGGCCGCAGCCCTCTGGAACTCGTCGATGAAATCGTTCAAGAGATCGGGCTACAACCCACTCCGCTTTATTGGCCCGTGGGAGAAGCAGGCGATTTTCGCGGACTCGCTCGCATCAATGATGAGGGTGAAGCAGAAAACTATATCCACTTTGTGCGAACCGCAGGCGGATCCACCATTGCCCCAGAGGAGCACTACGAGCCCGATGCCGCCCATACCCGTGAGGGCGCGGCATGGGACAATGCCACCGAAGAGGTAGAACTCCTCGCTGCTGATGGAGCCGTGCACGATCAAGAACTCTTTTTATCCTGCATGACTTCCCCTCTTATTTTTGCCTCCGCGATGTTGAATTTTGGTGTACACCAAATTCTCGATACCTTATGCACCCTCGCCCCCGCCCCCCAGGGAAGAGGCTCAGATGAGAAAGTATTAGCCGCCGCCACCGGCACCTTCGACGGTTTTCGCGAAGTAGGGTCGGAATTTTCTGGCGTAATCTTTAAGGTACAAGCCGGCATGGATAAAAATCACCGCGATTCACTAGCATTTATGCGAATCGTTTCAGGTGAATTCGAGCGCGGAATGCAGGTCACCCACGCTCAATCGGGGCGCAGCTTCTCCACAAAATACGCGCTCACTGTTTTCGGTCGCACCCGATCCACAGTGGAAAGCGCATTTCCTGGCGATATCGTAGGTATGGTCAATGCCGGTTCCCTCGCACCAGGCGATACCATCTACGCAGGACGAAAAGTGCAATTCCCACCCATGCCGCAATTCGCCCCCGAACATTTCCGCACCCTTCGCGCGAAGAGCTTGGGCAAATACAAGCAATTCCGCAAAGCGCTAGACCAACTCGCAGCCGAGGGGGTAGTGCAGATTTTGAGGAATGACGCCCGTGGCGATGCCGCCCCCGTCATGGCGGCGGTAGGTCCCATGCAGTTCGAAGTCATGATGGCTCGAATGGAGAATGAATACAACGTAGAAACCCAAGCTGACCCTATCCCCTACTCCGTAGCACGGCGCACCACCGAAGAGACCGCCCCAGAATTAGCCAAACAGCGCGGAGTTGAGATTTTCACGCGCACCGATGGCGAGCTCGTCGCTCTCTTTGGGGATAAGTGGAAACTTGCCTTTATCGAAAAAGAGCACCCCGAGTTTGAACTCTTCCCCATGGTCGCAGATTAGGTTAAGAACTTCCGACACCTCAACTGTCGCCGCAGCCCACGAGGCTCTCGAGATCTCACCATTTTCAAACGCCTCTCGTGGGGAATAGGTGAATCCTGATCACCGGACTGTAAAGCTATATTCGAAGAGTTCAAACTGATACCTAGGGGCATATGCGATCATATAGCGTGAGCCTTGGCCTACTGAGTGCAATGAAGTTCAGTATCTAGCGGCTGGCAGGGCCCCATAAACAACAGCCGGGCACCACTAACCGTTTCCTATATTGATTATGTGAGGCAGGCATCCAGTGATGCGTGCTGAGTCGGGCCACTTTTGCTCCTGAGCATTACGTCACTGTGCTAGCTTTACGCGATCTACTATCCCCTGAGCACCCCTCGACTCCTAGCAATAGTGCTGAACACGAGATGATACTAAGTGTCGAGGGCAAAAGCTCTCAATCCCGAGAATAGGAAATCCGCACCTTCGTGACAAAGGTGCGGATTAAACCACTGCTAGTTGAGGAAATACTCAACGACAAAAACCTGGCCTCTGCGCGCCGATGTAGCTACCCCAAATCCTCGCCCATCTGGATAATAGTTTGGGGAGTTTTTCAGCCACTTCGCCCGCTCGCGAGCTTGTTGCGGGGTATAGCGGTAAATATTTCCGGTGCCTTCACGCAGATGACTGCCGCCGCGTCCAGCATTGCCGTGGAATACCACTCGTCCGCGTGCAGCCTCATCAGCCCAAGCAGCAGCTATGCTATACGCCCGTTGATCAGGGGTATGCCCCATCTTTGCAAGGTGCTTTTCTGTGGCAGATTGCAAAGCAGCCCGCTCGTGAGTAGTGCGAGCGAGGGTGTCATCAGGACGCAACTCAGCAGGAACTGGGATCCTCAACTGATCGGCCACGTCGAGCAATTCCTTGGGCAGCACAAATTCGGAGCTTCCGCCTATCGCTGCTAAGTCTGAGCTACTCGGTGCAGGCTGGGCAGCTGCCTGAGGAGCCAATCCCATGACACAAGCAAGAGAGGTGGCGAGAGCGATATGGCGAATCTTCTTCATAGCTCTATGGTGGCATAGTTCCGCATATTTTTACATCCCCGCGCCCGAAATTTACCGAACCGTTATGAGATGAACTCTGTGCTACCAACCACTTAAAGATGAAAGCTGCCCATAAGGATCAGAGCGATTCCAACAGTATAACCGGCAATCTGCGAAGCCAAACGCGGTCGTCCACGCATTGCCTGGAACAGGACCGCTGCACGCGAGGTCGGCCGAGATCGGATAGACACCATCATGAGAGCCGATAACGTCGGTAGTGACAGAGCAATACTGGCGTAAACAATCATTCCCAGATAACGGGTCATCCAAGAAAAATCGCCGGCGCTTAAGACTGCAATACCCGCAAAAAAAGGAACCGATGTAACAGATTGGGCGAGCCCAATAAATAGTCCCATAATTAGGGTACGAAAGCTGGGGGTATGCAAAGGTGGCAGGAACTTTGCGACCATCGCCTGGGAGTCCCCTCCGCGAGCCGTCATCACAATACTTAATATGCCCACAAAGATAAGCAACCAACCAAATATGGGCGAAGAAACCGCTTTCCGTACGACATCGCCTAATTGGTCAAAAATAAACATCGTACTTAATGCAAGTAAAAAAACTCCCAACCAGTCACCAACAATGAGGACCCCCACCACGTGGCGATAACGGGAGCGCTCAGGCAGCATAATCCCCAATGCAACCACAATGCCGATGAGGAGGACGTTAAGCGAATCGAGGAATGCATAGGTTACAGCATGAAGCATTAAATACTGCCTTTATTTTTTGTGGGCTTCCTTTTGGTGTCCCTGACAGTCTAACGGGCATCCCTATTTTACGAGAGCTCCTCCAATAGAAAATGGGTTAGCAAGCTCGCATTTGATAGGCTGATAGCAATCTTTGTTGACTCTTCTGAAGGATTTCCGATATGAAAATTATTCCCCTCATTTGCGGGCTCGCCACCATAACCGCCCTTGCTGCCTGCGCTTCCGACGAAGACCACACAACAGCCGATTCAGGCACCAGCGTTGGCAGCGATGGTATTACCGTAGCCAAGCTCTACGACTATGTCCTCCCCCTGGGTGCAACGGAGATCGAGGATAAAACTGCCGCAGAGGGAACTTACTTCTGGGATGCCTACTACCCCGAGATGTCCACGGAAGCGCTCGCGACTTATATTTATTCCAACCCACCGCGCAAAGAGCTGGATATGACCCTTGTCTACGACCAACCGCTCAACGACGAATCCGAGACCCACGAGTGGTGCTGGCATACTCCCGCCAATGGCGAGGGAGTTTTTGAAAAAGTCATGATCTTCAACGTGTCTACTTACGAGGGTAAAACGCTCTTCTCAGCAGCTGCTGGAAGCGACACCATTGGTTGCGTTCAGCCCACAGGTTCCTAAAAGTCCTCTACGCTAAGATAAATAGCGGTATGTCCAGATTACAAGCTAGGTAACGCTGGTTACCTAGCTTGAAGTAATTCACCCTAGAGGAACCTCATTGTCTACCCACCTGCAACCACCTCGAACCCTCGATGACGTACGTTCAGATGGTTATTTCTCTGCTCTGCGCCGCGATTATGCCCTGCGGACCTGCTTGGGTACGTCCCCTAAGGTTGCTTATATGCGCACTGAATCCGGCTATGCGATTGACCTTATTGGGGCTGACCGGGCATTGAAGCTTAAGGGCCGAATTATCGGCTCACTCAACGCTGATCGGACTCATATTACATGGCTGGTTCCCCACCCCGATTTCGATTTTCTCTTCGCTCCCGCTTCAGATGAGCTCATCCAGGCGGCCCGGACGATTTTTGGACCAGGTTTGCTCTATCTAGCACCGCAGGATGACGGGACAACGGATCTCGTGCTAGCCGAAGATGCCGACTGGGGCGGTTTCTTGCCATCTATCGATGAAACACTCGCCCTTGGTTTGCGCTCCCTGCCACATTCCATAGATCTACAGCGAGCGCTGCTGTCTTTCGCGGCCTTCGAAAATATCAGGATTCGCGCCGACGATGATGTGATTGTCTTCGAAAACGGATCGCGCGTCAATCTAAGCTCGGGAACTTTAGAGTCGACGAACTCACTCAGCATCGCCGACGTTGTGGCAGATTCCTTCTACTTCAGTGTGGAACATCAACTCTTCTTCCACGGCGCATTTCCCCAGGCCAGAGTAACCTATGACGAGCAAACCCATCAGGCTCAGGTCAAGTTTCGCGGCAATTCCATTAATGCCCACGGGATCGTAGCTGGCTTCCTCAGTGGGGATACCTTCAGCTTCGCCCACTCCAGCGAAGCTGAGCTGCTACCGGTACGAGCCTTCGCGACAAAATACGCAATTCCTGAACTACTCCAACCTACTTCTATTGCTCGTGCCCAGGAACTAGGTCTTGTCCATGCTGTGAAGCGCATTGTAGGTCACTGGACTCACGTCTTTATTCCCGTGAATGAGTGCACCACTGCTCTCGTGCTTATCGACGCTCCCGCCTTCCATTTACCTCCCTATACTCCGGAGGCTGCGGCGGCCGCTCGATCCACACGTCTCCCGAGCGGCGTCGATAAGCAACGAGCAGAATTCGCCTACCGTCAACTACGACAATTCTAGTGCGGCTTTAATCGCATCCTTGTCCACATTATCGATGTGAGCAGGGCAGAACGAAGCATCGCGAGTTTTGTCCACGAGCACTGCTCGGACCCCCTCGGCAAAATCTGGGTGCTGGCGCTGATAGGCCCCCAGCCTCTCTTCTAAACGAAGTTCTTCCTCTATAGTGCTGGCTTCTTGGCTGCGAGTTAAGAGCTCGAGGGCGGCAATCATGGAGGTAGGACTTGCCACCTTGGTGAGGGTATCGAAACGCTCAGCGAGCTCGGGATAGGCAGTAAGTCGTCGTTCGATATCGGGCCATTCGGCCGCCGAAAAGACCTCCTCGATGGCCTCCGCAAATCTCGCAAGCTCCGATTCACCCTTCACTGGTCGAGCATAGCGATCAAGCGCTTGATCAATACCGTGGGCAATGATCGCAGAGCGCACACCTTCCATATCTGCGTGTTCGACATAATGGGTTGCAAAACCTGACCATAGAAGATCAGCTGGCCCCAGATGCCAGCCGCTGAGGAGCATAAATCGCGCGAGGGCTGGCGATGCGAAGCCTCGCTGCCCCACCATTCGTTGTGCCATATAGGCAACACCCACATCTGGGATGAACCCGATCGCCATTTCGGGCATCGCCGCAAGAGCATTTTCACTTATGATGCGGTGACTACCATGCACCGAAATACCCAAGCCGCCGCCCATGGCTACACCATCAATCAGCGCGATATACGGTTTAGTGCAGTGATGAATCTGAGCGTTCATGGCGTACTCAGCACGGAAAAATTCGTCGGCGCGCTCGGGATCGCCAGCAATAATATACTCTCGGGCGAGGCGCACATCACCGCCGGCGCAGAAAGCTTTGGAATTAGAATAAATCAGTATTTGGTCAATATCGGGATCGGCTTCCCAGATGCTCATATGCTTCGAGATAATAGTGACCATCTCGAGATTCAGAGAGTTAAGAGCCTGGGGGCGGTTAAGCTCGACAATACCGGTGCGATTTTCAACATAGGCACGAATCACGCTATCTGTCATAGGCTAAGTGTGACATATTAAAATGTGCTCCGCTAGCTAGCATCTTGTAAGGTAGCGTGGGCATTGCATGAACTTATCGAGAAAGGCACGCCGAGATAATGGGTAATCAGGATCCGCAGTACAAACTAGTCGTATGCGATATGGACGGCACATTATTAGATAGCGAACACCATATACCTGAGGGGTTTTGGGCTCTTCTTGATCGACTAACTTCGCAGTCCGTCGCCTTCGCTCCAGCCTCAGGCCGTCAGCTGTATACGCTGCTTAATCAGTTCGAGCAGGCATCCTACCCGGTTTCGGTCATCGCCGAGAATGGCACAATGGTCTACCACGAAGGTGAGATCATCTCAACGACAACGATCGCCCCTGAGGATGCCCACCGCATTATTGACATTGTTGACGCTCACCCAGAGATCGATTGGGGCCTTGCCCTGTGCCGCACAGATGGGGCATTTGTTTCACGCACCGACGAGGACTTCCTAGCTGAAGGTACCCGGTACTACGCCCGCCTCACCCATATCGAAGACCTTCATCAGGCAGTCAACGATGATGTTGTAAAGCTTGCCCTCTACAGCTTCGAGGACGTTGAAGATCGCGCCCATGACCTTTTTTCCGCGCTTCCTGATCACCTCGCTGTTGCAGTCTCCGGCAAGCATTGGATTGATGTCATGAATAAGTCTGCTAATAAAGGCAAAGCTTTGCGCGAGCTTGCAGACGCTATGGGCATCGATATATCCCAAACTTTAGCTTTTGGAGATTATCTCAACGACTACGAACTTATCGAGGCCGCTGGGACCTCCTATGTCATGGACAACGGTCATCAAAAATTGAAGGATATTGCCGACCATATAGCCCCTCCCAATAGCGAGCACGGAGTGCTCACTGTTTTAGACGAGCTATTTCCAGATTCCGATAAATAGGTTTTGCTAGTTATATGAGCAGCTAGCGCGGCCAGGTTTCATGTTATTCCTCCAAGCGTTTGGCTACATCTGGAACATAACGGAACTCTTCCCGCGGAGGGCGCTGATAGTCATACGACGATTCAGGCCTCTCGGGTATCTCCGGTAATTCCTGTTTAATATGCTCATACGGGACAGCCGAGAGAATATGGTTGATCACATTGATCCGGGAGCGCTTCTTATCCTCACTCTCAACCGTGTACCACGGTGCTACCACAATATCGGTGTGGATAAACATCTCATCTTTAGCGCGGGAATAGTCCTCCCAACGTGTAATAGATTTGAGGTCAATAGGCGAGAGTTTCCATCGGCGCAGTGGATCGTTACGGCGGGACTTAAAGCGCTCAATTTGTTCTTCATTCGATACCGAGAACCAGTATTTGAGCAAAATGATGCCATCTTCCGTTAACAGGCGCTCAAATATTGGCGCTTGATGGAGAAATTTCCGGTATTCCTCGGTTGTACAAAATCCCATGACGCGCTCGACGCCCGCCCGGTTGTACCAGGATCGGTCAAAAATAACGATTTCGCCGGCGGTGGGGAGTTTCTCCACATAGCGCTGAAAATACCACTGTCCCTGTTCTCTCGAGTTGGGAGCAGGAAGCGCTTCAATCCTGCACGAACGTGGGTTGAGATATTGGGTGATGCGCTTAATTGCCGACCCCTTGCCTGCGGCGTCGCGGCCCTCCATAATAATGACCACGCGGGCCCCTGTAGCTACCACCCACTGCTGCATCTCCACGAGCTCGGCCTGTAGCCGCTTCAGCTCTGCTTGGTAGGTCTTCTTATTCAGTTTCCGCGGTTTTTTCTCTTCTTTGTTGGACATACCTCCAATTTACCCGCTTCGGCGTGTTTACGTCGCTATACGTACAGTTGCTGATCTCAAATAAGATGCCGAATAAAGTCTTAAAACGAAGGCGAATGTCAACGAGGTCGAAGTTTTAAAGGCATTCGAATATATAACTTAGGAGTAGTATTATCTTCGCTATGCCCGTAAAGAAGACTGGACCAAAGCCTAAATTCAATGAATCTGACCTAGTACGTATTGCTCTCAAACGTGGAGTGGATAAATTCACCCTTGCCGATATAGCTCGAGAACTAGGAGTTTCCAGTCCATCGCTATACCGCCTCGTTCAAACACGCAACGATATAGTGCATCTATGTTTAGAACACGGACTATCGCAACTGACCTTGCCGAAGGACGAGATGGGTTGGCAGGATGCCCTACGCTTTCTGGTTAAGCAATTATGGGATCTTTTTGAGCGTTATCCTGGTTTCGAGAAGGCCATGTTAGAAACTCCAGCAGCTCATGTGCATGCCCTCGACTACTACAGGGATATCTCAGGCTATCTCGTTGCAAAGGGTTTCCCCGTTGATTACGCCAACGTAGATTTTCTCATCACCATGTTAGGTGAGCTAACAGTCACCGGCCATATCGCCCACTCCACCCTGCAAAGGGTTCATGAGGGTGGCGAAACAGGACTCAATGAAGCCCGTGAGCGTATTTCTGGAATCTCTGATCAAGCTTTCAGCCCTCTCGAAAGCTGGATGGACGCTGGCAAGCTCGGCCAATATGTCGAGCGCATTATCCAAGCTGTCGAAGATCAGATTGAGCTCGAAAGGCTTCGTGCCCAACTGTCATAGCTCGAGCTGCTCTCCTCGCTCCATCCATTCCATTTCCAGGCCCTCAATATCCTCACGGATCACGCGGGCCTTCTCCCCTAATGTCATCAGTTCACTGACGTTATGAGCGGCGGCGGCCATCTGAGCATCAAGCTCGGTGAGCTGTTCGCGAAGTTTTTCCACCCTACGCTCGAGAGCTTTCATCTCCTTCTCAACGCGCCTTTTTAAAGCTGGGTCGATCTGCGGCTGCGGCTGATGCACCTGAGCTTCTCCGTGTTGAATGAGCCCAGAAGGAGTATCAGCTAGTATTTCCTGCCGTCGTTGTAAGTATTGCTCGATCCCACCAGGAAGGTTACTCAAGATGCCATCACCATAAAGGGCCCATGTGGAATCAGCGATACGCTCGATAAGATATCGATCGTGCGAGACCACGACAAGAGTTCCTGCCCAGTTATCCAGAAGAGATTCCAATTCCTGCAAGGTATCAATATCAAGGTCGTTGGTGGGCTCATCCAAGAGCAGCACATTCGGCTCAGCCATGAGCACTCTGGTTAGCTGCAAACGTCGGCGTTCCCCACCGGATAGGTCGCCCACTGGTGTACGCTGGCGCTTCGCGCTAAAGCCAAGACGTTCGGCTAGTTGAGACGCGCTGAGCTCCTTAGTACCTAGCTGTACATAGCTTGCCACTTCTTCCACGGCATCAAGGAGTCGAATATGTGGATCCAAATCGTCGAGTTCCTGACGCAGCCATCCTATGCGCACGGTTCGCCCTTCAATACGACGTCCAGCACTGAGTGGATAAGCACCAGCGAGCACTCTTAACAGCGTGGTCTTACCGGAACCATTGATGCCTACGAGGCCAATTCTCTCGCCGGGCCCTAAACGCCAGGTGAGATCTTCAACAAGAACTCGATGGTCCTGAGTTTCGATACGGGCATTTTCCAGCTCAATGACAACCTTGCCCTGGCGTTTCTTTGAAAAAGCCATGAGCTCCACGCTGTCGCGCGGTGAAGGGACATCAGCGATGAGCGCCTCGGCGTTCTCAATGCGATAACGAGGCTTTGAGGTGCGTGCGGGCGCTCCTCGACGCAACCACGCTAACTCCTTGCGGGCTAGGTTTTTACGGCGTTGCTCTACGGCATCGGCCTGGCGTGACCGTTCCGCGCGGGCAAAAATCCAATCGTTATAGCCACCGTCGTAGATGTCGACGTGACCATCGTGGACTTCCCAGGTCTTGGTCGCGACAGTATCGAGAAACCACCGGTCGTGGGTGACTACTACAACCGCGATTTTGCGGGCAACAATATGAGCAGCCAACCACTGGACACCCTCAATGTCAAGGTGGTTGGTGGGCTCGTCGAGAACGACCACATCGAGTTCTTTAACAAGGGCTGCCGCTAAATTTACACGGCGTCGCTCCCCACCCGACAGCTCCCCCACTTTAGTGTCCAGCCCGAGCCGTGCAACCCCTAAACCATTAAGCACTTCACGTACTCGCGCATCACCAGCCCATTCAAAGGTGGCTAGTCCCAACGGACGCAACACGATGTCGGCTATGGTGGCCTGTGGATCAAGCTCAGCGCGTTGAGTAACTACCGCCATCCTCAGGTCCGTAGTATGACTTACTCGCCCGGAATCTGGAGGCTCGATCCCCGTGAGAACCTCTAACAGAGTAGTCTTTCCCCCACCATTTAGTCCCACTACGCCAATGCGATCTCCGGACTGCACACCTAAGCTCACCTCATCGAGAAGGGTTTTTAAGCCGAATGACTTCGAGACTTCTGCCAGATTGATGAGATTAGCCATGATGTATCCGTTCAATATATGACCCGCGAGCTGGACCGGAAGCGATAGCAGTGCGGGCTAGGGGTGAGAGCGCACGGGCGATAGCGCGTGCGCTCTCTTCATGAGGACTGAGGAAAGCACACGTCGGCCCCGAGCCGGAAATTATGCCCCGAAGAGCTCCGGCGGATTGACCCGCGGCGAGAATATCTGCAAGTGCTGGTTGAAGTTTTAAGGCGGCGGGTTGCAAATCATTGCGCATAGCTTCCGCCAATGCATCCGCGTCACCGAGTCGAAGCGCAGCTTCTGCCCGCGAGGAGTCCATATGGGAAATACGATCCATAGAATCCAGGGTACGAAAAACCTCAGGTGTGGATAAGCCGGTATCCGAAAAAACAAGAGCAAAGTGGAATTTACCTTTGGACTCACAAGGCCGGAGCTCATCACCTCTTCCTTGACCAAGAGCTACACCACCGAGGATAGTAAATGGGATATCAGCACCCAGCTGGGCACCTAAGGATAACAGTTCTGCCTGACTGAGGCGACCGCCCAGCATGTGGTTAGTGGCCACCATGGCTGCGGCGGCATCGGCACTCCCACCGGCCATTCCACCAGCTGTCGGAATACCTTTCTCAATAGTAATCTTGAGACCCTGTGTTTTACCGAGGCGCCCATAGCGCTGCAGCACCAGTTCGGCTCCCCGCCACGCGAGGTTACGAGCGTTGGTTGGCACCCCGGTCTCCGCGCAATCAAGAGTGGTGACCCCAACCCCCGTGGTGGCCTCGACGGTAATGGTATCGCTGAGATCGAGAGCCATGAAAACTGTAGAAAGCTCATGGTAGCCATCGTCTCGTATGGGCCCCACCCCTAAATGGATATTCACTTTGCCTTGGGCTTTGGCAGTTACTTTCGATATTTTAGGAACCTTCGGCACTTTAGATGTCGCTCCCCCCGGCGTGAGCCAAGCGAATAAAATCATTTATGCCAAGCTTTTCACCGCGAATAGCAGGATCAATTCCTGCACGTCTGAGAGCATTTTCGGCCTGGGCTGCCGATCCATAGAATCCTGATAATGCCGCGCGCATGGTTTTGCGGCGCTGGAGGAAAGCAGCATCAATAAGTGGAAATGCCTGCTGCCTCAGAGAAAGATCATAGGGACGAGTGCAATCGATACGAACCAAGCCGGAATCTATTTTCGGTGCGGGCCAAAAGACGGTTTTACCGATGGAGCCGGCTCTTTTTACATCTCCATAAAAGGCAGCTTTGACGCTCGGGACACCGTAAACCTTACTGCCGGGTTTTGCCGCTAGCCTATCGGCAACTTCTGCTTGCACCATCACCAAAACTCGTTGGATTGAAGGAAAAGTTTTGAGCATATGCAAGATTACTGGCACCGAAACATTATATGGAAGGTTAGCAACCAGAGCCGTGGGGTTCGAGAGATCAGTCGAACTTATCCGCAACGCATCCGCTCCCATCAAGGAAAAACGAGAGGCGAAATCTGGGGCGTAATCAGCTATCGTCTGCGGTAATTGACGAGCCAAGTTTTGATCAATCTCGATAGCTGTCAGATGCTGCGCCTGGTCGATTAAGCCGAGGGTCAAAGAGCCTAGGCCGGGCCCCACTTCGACGACGTGCTCTGAAACACCTTCGTCATTGAGTCCAGCTGCATGAACGATCATGCGCACTGTATTGGGGTCGAGAAGAAAATTTTGACCCAGCTTTTTTGTCGGGCTCACCCCCAGATGGTCCGCCAGCTGACGAATTTCCTGGGGGCCTAGAAGTCGAGGCGGTTCGAGGGTCTCCATAGCAGATAAATGTACCCTTTTAGAGAATATTTCTCTAAAAGGGTACCGCCCTTATTTCTTCCACGCAGGGTTGTGATCAAAGGCGAAGCGGTAATAGTCCGCATGCTCGAGAAGTGATGCCGCCTCTTCGTCAACGATCACGGTAGCGTGATTGTGCAATTGCAGTACTGAGGCCGGGCATACGGATGCGAGCGGTCCTTCTACAAAATCTCGTACTGCCTGAGCCTTATTGGTCCCCGTGGCAAGTAACAGCAGATGTCGGGCTTCGGAGATAGTGCCCAGTCCTTGGGTGAGAACATGGATAGGAACCTCATCCTCGGATTCAAAGAAGCGAGCGTTATCCTTGATCGTTTGCGGATGCAAAGTTTTCAGACGAGTGCGAGAACGCAGGGAGGAACCTGGCTCGTTGAACCCAATATGTCCATCGGTTCCAATTCCAAGAAGCTGAATATCTACGCCACCGGCCTCTTTGATAGCGGCATCGTAGGCTTTCCCAGCCTCAGTGACATCTGGGGCTGTCCCATCGGGACTCTTCACCGCGGTGTCATCGATATCTATATGGGAGGTAAATTCGTTCCGAATGGTGGCATAGTAGCTCTGCTCATGTGTGCGAGGTAGTCCCACATATTCATCGAGGAGGAAGGCTCGGCATTGCGCGAAGCTTAACCCTTCTTCGCGATGACGACGGATGAGCTCACGATACATCGCCAGCGGGGTGGAACCAGTCGCTAGTCCCAACGTTGCCCCTTCGGTGGCATAGCCTTCGTAGACATCGGCTGCGCGCAGTGCCACTTGGTGGGCATCAGGCATAATGATAATTTCCATAATTACTAACTCCTTTTTTTAGTATGACAATTCTTTACCCAAGCGATAAACGCTCTGGATTGATAGATCCTCATCCATAATCACGAAATTGGCATCGCGGCCCATCTCTAGCTCGCCCGAGTTAAGCTGCAATAATGCAGCAGCATTCTGAGACACGAGGGGAACCATGTCGTCTAAGGTCCACCCTTTGGCGGTGTGCCGACGCAGTTGTTGGTGGATGGTGGACGTACCCCCGGCGATCGCTCCGCCGTGGGTGAGACGAGCGACTCCGTCGCTGACTGTCACCGGGAGTGCTCCTAGCACGTAGTCTCCGTCGCCCAAGCCAGCGGCAGCCATAGCATCGGTTATGAACATAGTATTATGAGGCGAACCATTGCGCACCATATTGACTATATGGTCATTAAGGTGAACACCATCGGCAACGACCTCTACTGTCACCAGGCCCTGCTCAGCGGCGTCGATAAGCGCGGTTGCTGCTCCTGGTTCACGGTGATGGATAGCTGGCATAGCGTTAAAAAGGTGCGTCGCAGTCACAGTCGCCCGCTTGCTGAGGGCATAATCAACAATCTCCCAAGTGGTATCGGCATCAGCGTTCGTATGCCCGAGGGAGACAATGATATTGTGGGCAACACACACATCGACAAGTTCCTTAGCATGAGCAGTTTCTGGGGCGAAGGTGACAGAGCGCATGGTGCCCTCGCTGCTGCTAGCAATCCGATTAAACATCTCTGGATCTCCGGGCATAATGGCATCAGGATCCTGAGCGCCACATTTACCTGGATTGACGAAGGGGCCCTCCATATGAATTCCGGCTATTTCACCCTCGTGAGTTAGTTGCGCAAGAATTTTTGTTTGCTCGGTCAGGATCTCCTCAGTTGCAGAAACTAGAGAGGCGAGCATCGACGTAGTGCCGTGCATAGCGTGGTAGCGTGCAGCTTTGCGACACCCAGCAAGGTCGGAGTTAGGGAAAGACTCCCCTGCCCCGCCGTGGTTATGGATATCAGTAAAGCCAGGGAAGAGAATGGGCAGCGAATCTGGATCCTCGTCGAGAACCCTCAGAGCCGAGATTGCACCGTCCGTTACCTCCATCTCCATGGGGGTGATTCCCTCACGATTAACGACACGTCCGCGGAAAATATCAGCCATTACGTATTGTCCTTTGTTCGAGCAAGATATGCGGCGCCCACGAGTGGTGCGTTAGTACCGAGAGTCGCCTGAATGCACGGAATATCCTTAAGAGAAGAAATGAGACCTGAACGCAGACCTTTTTCGAAGGGCGCGAGGGTTTCCGGCAAGGTTCCTACTCCACCACCGAGAACTACGGCGTCGACATCATAAGAGTTGATAAAACCGGCAATCGCCTGCCCCACGCACTCCTGGCTTTTATCGATAAGTGCGCGCGCCTCCTTGACCCCTGCTCGGTAGTCCTGCATTACCGGGTGCAAAGAATCGGTGCCATAGGCTTGAGACATCGCTGGACCTGAACCAACGTGTTCAATCGGAGCGCAGCCTCCCTGTGGAGTGGGTCCTAGGAGATAAGCGATTTCTCCCCGATTGAAGTGGGGGGAATCAATCAATTCGCCCCGACTAATCAGAGCTCCCCCGATGCCAGTGCCAATGGAGACAAAGAGAACTTCTTTGTCTGCACCGATGCCATAGACGGCTTCTCCCAATCCCATGACGCGCACGTCGTTATGAAGAGCGATGGGAAGCTGAAACTTTTCGGTGATACGTTCAGTAAGTTCGGTTCCGACCCAGCCTGGCATGGTGGGGCCCGCATATAGAATGCGGCCGTTCCCTACCACGCCTGGGGCTCCGATTCCGATGCGCTTTGGCTCCAGACCAGCTTCTTTGGCCAGCTCTCGGCTTTCTTGAATGGCGGCTATTACTTCGCGTAAGACTACCTGGCCACCCTCTTGAGCCAAGGTTGGACGAACGCTGCGAAATAGCACTTCTTTAGGCTTGTCATCGAGGACAATTCCCGTGGCAATTTTGGTGCCACCGATATCGACGGCAATGCTGACCATACTTTATCCTTAATTGAGTTTCGCCACTGCTTCTCGCAGCGGAATATAGTGATGGTGGACTGCAGTTTTGAAGGCCTCAACATCACGGGCGGCAACGGCTTTGACCATGACGGCATGCGATTCAATGGTGCGTGCGTAGTCCGAAGAGATATCAAGGCTGAGCATGGGCACCGTTCGGTCGTGAATCTGCCAAAGGGCGTCGGAAAGCTCCCGCATAAGTTTATTAGATGTTGGTGCTAGTAGCTGCCGATGAAACAGACGGTCCTCGCGGGTAAAATGGCCGCGGTTTTCGTAGCTCGAACGCATTTGTTCAACCGTGATGAGCATATCCTCGATACTTGCGGAAGTATGCTTGTCAATTAGTTCTGCGGCCAGTGCTGATTCGATAGCCTCCCGCGTAGCAACTACCTCGAGGAGATTTTCCCCAGCGTTACGGGGATCGAGAGTCAAACGCAGAACCATCCCACGTACCAGCGGACTCATGCTCATTTTCGAAATAAAAGTACCCTGGCCACGACGGATGTGGACGATATCGAGTGACTGCAATGTTCGCATAGCCTCGCGGACGGAGCTGCGCGAGCACTCTAGCTCGTCACACAGGGTAGTCTCGGAGGGCAATGCATCCCCCTCACGAAGTCCGTGGGTTCGGATATATTTTTCTATTCCGGCTACTGCCTGCTGGGTAGTACTCACAGCCATGAGAATATATCCTTTCTGCCACGGTATAAGGGGGATGGGGATCCCATCAATTAGTATTCGATAGCCTGACTAAACCACGAGGTAATCGAGGTGGGATGAGTAATGGCGGTGCCCACACAGGCAGCATGGATCGGGCGAGTAAATACTTCTTTGAGCTGACTTATGGTGTGGATGCGGCCTTCGACGATGATGGGTCGAGTGATGTGCTCACATGCAGCGTCGATAAGCTCGAAATCTGGTCCCGCGGTTTTTTCTCGATCACCGGTATATCCGGCGAGCGTCGTACCTATGAGATCAGCTCCAGCTTCCTCAGCCCGCAGGGCGTCATCGAGGCTACCGCAGTCAGCCATGATGGCGACTCCAGGGAATTCTTCGTGGATACTACGCACAGCATCGGCGAAAGACTCCCCTCCTAACCGGGGCCGATTGGTGGCATCAATAGCCACAATCGAAGCCCCGGCTAAGGCGCACGCACGAGCGTGAGCAGTAGAAGGGGTGATATACACTCCATCATGTCCGTACTTAATCAAGCCGATCACTGGGACTTCAACTGCCTGGCGCGCAGCTGAGATGTCGACGACACCCTGGACGCGAACCGCAACCGCTCCACCTGCAACTACTGCTTGACACATTCTGGCAGTGACTTCAGGAGTTCGCAGTGCCTCGCCTGGATAGGCTTGGCAGCTCACAATGAGCCCCTTTGTTTGCTCAATGATGCTGGTGATATCCGTGCTCATTATCGTTTAACCTTCTTCTAGAGAACGCCGTGAGCCTTGAGCAGTTCACCAATTCCTTGAACCACTTCCGCACTTTGAGTACGCACAGGAGCTGGCATCGTATTGCTGGTGAAAACGCCTTGGAGCATCAGAGAGGACTTGAAAGAACCTACGCCGGCGCCGTAGCCGTGCAGGTCTTGGGGTACGAAAACAATGCGCATCAGATCCGCAAGTCGATCCTGTTCGGCGCGTACGGTCTCCCAGTCGCCATTTTGGTAGGCGTTCCACTGGCGCACATAAGCTGCTGGATCAACGTTGCCCAGACCTGGAACTGCACCATCAGCCCCGGACAAATAAGCTCCGTCTACGACAACTTCGTGGCCGGTGAGGATGGTCAGAGGGTGGCCAGCGCGTTCGTTATCTTGGACCAAGAAGCGGAATGATACGTCGTCACCTGAGGAATCCTTAACACCAGCGAGAACACCTTCTTGTCCAAGACGTACGAGCAAGGTGTGCGGTAGTTTCGTGTGAACACACACTGGAATATCGTAGGCGAAAAGTGGCAACTCGCAGGCTTCGTGAATGAGGCGGAAGTGACGCTCAATCTCTTCGAGGCCCTGGAGTGCGTAGAAGGGGGCGGTAGCCACAATCGCATCGGCGCCGAGTTCCTGGGCGACCTTGGCATGTTCGATAACACGGTTGGTCTCTGTATCGATGCAGCCCACCAGCACAGGCACCCTGCCCGCGTTGAATTCAACTGCAGCAGCAATGATTTCCCGGCGCCGCGCGTCAGTGGAGAAAACGACTTCGCCTGAGGAACCGAGGACGAAAAGACCATGGCATCCTGCATCAATGAGTCTATCAATTAGACGTTTGAAGCTCTCGCGGTCGAAGGATCCATCTTCGAGTAGTGGGGTAACGAGCGGAGGGATGATGCCATGAAATTTCTTATTCATGATGATGTTAAGGACCTTTCCGAAAAGGAGAAAAAGATGAAGTATCCTCCAGTGCCCCGGAGGAGGAGGTTACGACCTCCGGGGCACACCGAGGGTGAAACTAGTAGAGCTTTTGCGATTCCTGCACCAATGAAGGAACTGCGGAGAGCAGCATCTTGGTGTAGTCATCATGGGCGTTGTTGAAGATATCGGTCGTCGACTGTTCTTCGACTACCGAACCCTTATACATCACCGCGATGCGATCAGAAATAAAGCGGACAGTATTGATGTCGTGGGAGATGAAAACCAAACCAAGTCCGAGGCGTTCCTTCAGATCTACGAGAAGGTTAAGTACCTGTGCACGCACCGAGACATCGAGGGCGGAGGTCGGTTCATCGGCGATGATGACATCAGGTTCTAGAACCAGGGCGCGAGCAATAGCCACGCGCTGGCGCTGGCCACCTGAGATCTGGCGAGGTAACACGTCGAGGGCCGACTGAGGTAGACCCACTAGATCGAGGAGCTCCTTGACGTGGGCAACGCGCGACTCCGGAGTGCCAATGCCGTGGACCTTCATAGGATCAGTTAACGCATCGCGGATGATCATACGAGGGTTGAGGGCGGTTGCGGGATCTTGAAAGACCACCGAAACAGCACGTCCAATTTCCTTGCGCCCTGAAGCATTGAAGTGCGCCGGTTTGCCACGGAAGAGAACCTCTCCCCCGGTAGGCTTCTGCAAGCCCACCATGACACGCGCTGTAGTTGACTTACCGCACCCTGATTCACCCACAATGCCTAGGGTTTTACCCTTAAACACCTTCATGGACACATCATTGACGGCATGAACCTTATCCGGCCGGAAGAGTTTACCAGTACGTGAGGTGTGAACCACGTGGACATTTTTCAGCTCAATAACAGGGACGTCCTGTGGAGAAGTCATGTCAGTGCTCCTTAACTCTTAGCAATCGGACGGTTGTGAGCGTCGAGGTATTCTGGAAGCTCCGCATACCAATGCTCGGGACCAACCTCAACGGGGACGGTACGGGTGTCGATACCCACAGTCGGGTGCGAGGAACGCGGAGCGAAACGATCGCCCGTAACAAATTCGCGAGGCGAAGGCACTGTGCCGGGTACCTGGTGGAGCCTTTCGGCTCCGGATTCGATCGAAAGCACAGCCCCCAGCAGACCCTTGGTGTATTCGTGGGTTGGGCTGGTCATAAGCTCGGCAGTTGGTGCCTGCTCGACGATCTGACCTGCGTACATAACGGTGACGCGATGCGAGACCGAGGCCACAAGGGCGAGGTCGTGCGATACGAAGACCATGGCGAATCCAAGCTTTTGTTGCAGATCGTGGAGCAGGTCAATGACCTGCTTTTGAACCGTCACGTCCAACGCGGTTGTCGGCTCGTCTGCGATGACCAATTTAGGATCGCGAGTGAGCGCCATAGCAATGAGCACACGCTGACGCTGTCCACCGGAGAGCTCATGGGGATAAGACTTCAAGGTGCGGTCAGGATCGAGGCCCACCAATTCAAGAAGGTCTTCAGCGGTTCGCGTTCCGCCGCGCGAGGTCAGTTGCTTCATCTGTGAGGAGATAAGCATCGAGGGGTTGAGGGAGCTCAGAGCATCTTGGTAGATCATGGCAATTTCATGGCCACGCAAGGAGTTGTGCTCCTTGGGATCCATACCGACTAGCTCGTGTCCGTCGAAAAGGATTGAACCAGTAATTTCTGCGGTATCAGGGAGCAGACCCATCACCGCCATAGACGAGATGGACTTGCCGCATCCGGACTCACCCACTAGACCCATAGTTTCACTCGGGCGAACGGAGAAGGAGACATTATCCACAATAGCCACATCACCGTGGGCTGCTGGGAACTTGATGGTGAGGTTCTTGACCTCGAGTAGTGGAGGTTGCGCGCTTTTCTCTGGGCTTAAGATGAGGCGATCATCGCGGGAGATTTCAGAAATGCGCAGCGCATCCAAGCGCTCGCCAAGAGATTCCTTCTGGCGAACATACTCGCTGACGATATACTCATTACGCTTTTCGACTTCATCCTCAGTTGCCCCGATGAACTTGGCATTACCGCGAGCTCGAGGTGCTGCTAACGCATCAGTGAGACCCTCGGAAAGTACATTCAGAGACAAGGTGGTGATCAAGATCATCAGACCTGGGAAGAATGTGGGCCACCAGAATCCTGAAGTCAAAAGTTGCTTACCGTCGGCCAGGATATTACCCCACGATGGAGCAGGTGGCTGAACTCCAGCTTGGATAAATGATAGCGAGGCTTCGAGTACGATCGCATCGGCTACCAGCACCGTCGCGAACACCATAATGGGAGCGATGCAGTTACGGGCAACGTGTTTAAACAGAATCCAGGACGTGCGAGCACCCATGACCTTGGTAGCGGAAACATAATCTTCACCAAACTGTGAGAGTACGTTGGCACGAACGATACGGGAGAGCTGCGGCACATACAGGAAGCCAATGGAAAAGACGATCACGCCGATTGTCTTACCGAGGGAGGCTACGAAAACAGCAACCAAAGCGATGCCGGGGAAGGACATGATGATGTCCAAAATACGCATGAGGATCTCGGAAACTACCTTGCCAGCTGTTGCTGCGATGGAGCCGAGGACCGCGGCGAAGACTAGTGCCATTGCGGTAGATAGGAGGCCAATGGCGAGGGAGTAGCGAGCGCCATAGGCTACACGAGCGAAGACGTCGCGGCCGGAGGCGTCGGTTCCAAACCAGAAGGTGGAATCTGGCGGAACGACTGGGACTAGTGCGCTATTAGCTTGTTCATCGCCAACCACCGAAGGATCGAAGGGAAGCGAGGTGGTGAGAGGATCAAATTTGGTGATCAACGGCGCGAAAATAGCCATGAGAATCACAAGGCCGAGCATACCAACGGCGATTTGCGAGCCTACGGGCAAGCTGGATTTTTTGAATCGCAATCCAGGCGTGCTGAGCTTTTGGGTCATCTTCTTGCGTATCATTAGACGCTCCTAATGCGCGGGTTGACCATCACGTAGAGAAGGTCAACGATGATATTGATGAGGATAAAGGCAATAGACACAGTCAAGGTCACGCCCTGGACAAGGTAGACGTCGTTACGGGTAACGCCGTCGAGGATGAGCTGACCCATCGCCTGAATATTAAAGATGATCTCGATGATCACCGCGCCACCCATGAGGTAGCCAACACGCAGACCCAAAACTGTAATTGGGGTGATCAATGCATTACGCAAGACGTTACGGCCGATGACAACAGACTTTGGAATGCCGGCTCCGATAGCGGTACGGACATAATCCCTATCGAGCTCTTCAACCATGGCAGTACGCACCACACGGGTCAAGGAACCTGCAACAGGAACAGCCAAAGCGAAGGCGGGCAGGAAGATATTGTTGATATAGCGACCAGGATCTTCAGTAAATGGGACCCACTCTGAGATCAACGCTGGGAACCAACCAGTTCCTGAAGGCACGGTACCGAAGGCCTGAATGAGCAAGATTGCCAGCCAGAACGAAGGAGTTGCCAATGCTGCGATAGAGAGGATACGGATGAGCTGATCAGGCCAGCTATCACGGTACAGGGCAGCGATAACGCCCAAGCTGAAGGAGATGATGACAGCAATGAAAAGGCCGATGAACGTTAATTGCAACGTAATTGGGAAAGCATAAGCGACGAGGTCGGTTACCGAGGTATTACCCTTGGAGGTTCCAAGATCTAGCCGCAAAAGTCCAAGAAGGAATTGTCCGTAGCGAACGAACAAGGGAAGGTTGAGACCGTTTTGCTCACGATAGGCCTCGAGGGCTTCTTCGGAAGCTGCTTCGCCAAGGGCTAGGCGCGCAGGGTCGGAGGGTGAGAAAGACATGACGAAGAAGACCAAAAAGGTAACGCCCAAAATCATGATGGGCAGCGCAACTAGCCTTCGTCCGATCAGTCGGATGAGATTCGACACAGTGGGACTGCTCCTTTCGTAAGAAATGAAGCTTAAGTAGTTTTTGTGGGGACAGGTATTTCAGTATTTAAGGAAGCTGCGTGCTTGCGATGACTGGGCAGTTTCCCCAAGATTTATGCGGGCACGACAAATAACGATGCCAGTGCGCATCACGGTTAAAGTTTGATTGTGCTCAATAATTTTTGGCCGAACACGAGCCAATTTCGACTAAGGGGCGGGTATTGGCAGGAGCCAAGCCCGCCCCGTTGTCGCTTATCTTCTACAAGATATTACTTCAGTCCCACATCGACGAAGGAGAGACCGGTGAGCGAGATCGGCTCGAAACCATCAAGTGCATCGTCGTTCCAAGCGGATGGGCTCTTGCGGTGGAAGAGCGGATACAGAGGTACCTCTTCGGAGAGGAGATCGAAGGTCTGGTGCCACAGATCCATTTGCTCGTCACCGGAAGACTGGGATGCCTTCTCAAGCAGCTCTTGAACCTTGTTGTAGGAGTCGGTGCCCTTCCAGTGCATACGACCATCGGTCCAGGTGTCACCTGCGTACCACCAGCGCATAAGAAGGTCGGCGTCAGCACCGAAGACGGAAGGATCACCAGGGGCGATCACAATATCCCACGTGTCATCAGATGCGATTTGGGTATAGAGATCCGAAGACTTCAACTCGGTGAACTCTACGCTTATACCAGCAGCCTCAAGCGATTCCTTGATGATTGGGGTGCAGCCCTTGACCCAGTCATGGTTGGTTACCAGCATCCGGACAGACTTCAGGCCAGTCTCGGCGAAGTGCTCGGTAGCCTTGGCAGCATCGAGGCTGTACACCATCGAAGCTTCCTTGTAGGCTGCGTGGTTTTCCTGGACGAAAGACTTAGCCGGCGACGCTTGGTTGGCCATGCCTGTCTGAATAACCTTGTCGATATCGATGGCATAAAGCACACCACGACGATTCTTGAGGTCCTTCATGGCAGAATTTTCACCATTGTTGAACATGATGAACAGCAAGCCGAAACCTTGAACAGACTCGACACTCGACGAGGCCTGAACCTGGGTGAGTGAGAGGTAGGGAACCGAATCGATAGCCATAACCGACTTGGATTCCATAGCGTTGGTACGAGTTGCTGCGTCTGGAAGAATCTTCCATGTCATCTTGGCAGCCTTGGCTGGCTTAGGACCGGTGTAATCCTCGAACTTTGTAAAGACAACCTGCGAAGATGCAGCACCGTTGTCGGTCATCTTCCACGGGCCGGTTCCTACAGGGTTAGCATCGAATGCTGCACTATCAGCCTCTACGCTTGCCTTCGGTACGATCTTCACTACCGATAGACGTTCCTTCACAAGGGTGAAGGGGTACTTCATCGTAAACATCACGGTGGTGGCGTCTTTAGCCTCGACCTTCTCAATGAATGGGATGAAGGATGCGTAGAGCGAATTATTTGACTCGTCCAATACGCGCTCGAAGGAGAACACGACATCCTCCGTGGTGACTGGCTCCCCATTGTGGAAAACTGCACCGTCGCGCAAAGTCACTTCAGCGGACTTTCCGTCCTCGCTTACTTTGGGGTCACCGTCAGCGAGCGCTGCGTAAACAGTGCGGTCTGGGGTGGGAGTGATCTCGTATAGACCCTCCAGGGTATGCCAGTTCGCAGCAATCGTTAGTGCTGACGTTGTGGTCATTGGGTCATAGCCGTTGGTGCCCAGCTCATAGGAGATACCAGCGGTAATCTCATCTTTGCTCATAGCACCGCCGGATCCGGATCCGGATCCACTAGTGTTCCCATCTGACTTATCGTCAGAGCCACAGGCGCTAACGGTGGTAGCAATACCAGCGGCAGCGGCCATAACGCCTGCTGCCTTTAAAAAACCACGACGGTTCATACCTTCAGCGGTATTTGTCATGTTTCAACCTCCATTGAGTTGACTTGTCGGACGTCTGATGCCTCGACTTTGAGTGTACTAAACAATTACACCCATAACAACGGGCTACCGTCACTATTTCGCCTTAATGTAAGGTAGATAACATCTGACCGAGGCAAAAGCCGAGAATAGCGCCGTTATCTGCAGAAATCCTGACATAGGCAGTACAGAAAATCCACCCCCATCAACACCCCCTATTTTCGGCAGTAATGCCTGGGCAACCCGTCATATTCACCCAAAAGATTACTCATCACAAAAAAGGACCTCGCCACCTCACACAAATAAGGTGGCGAGACCCAGGTAATAAGAAGGAGAAGACTATCGCAAGCCCATTCTGGATGTGCACGCGGGCCACGCCCCCCAGCCCTGAACCGCCTGCACTTTTTGGGCTATCTCAATCTGTTGTTCTCGAGTTGCCAGATATGCCATGGGAGCATACTGCGCCCCGCCAAAACCCAGCCAGGTAGAATGAGCGAACTGCAGCCCTCCAGAGAACCCATTCCCGGTGTTTATAGACCAATTCCCTCCGGCTTCGCACTGTGCCAACTTATCCCACACCGATCCAGAACTGACCGCGGGCACGGAGATGACAGGCTTGGTTCCGCGTGCAATGGTTGCGGGAATTGCAGTATGGATAATCTCCTCAGATTGGATCTCTTGCGCGGTTTGCACCCCGTCGATGAGTGTAATAATTGAGCTCACCCGCTTGTGTCCAGGTGTACCGGGCTGGAGCACCTGTTCCACCCCCTTATCGAGGTGGGGATCCTCAAAATAGGCTGCAGGAGCGTCATATTCAATAACTTCTTCGACGTCCTGCTCTATCACACGGTTGATAACGATGTGGGTATTATGCGCTATCTGCTCTTTCAGATCTGGTGTCACGCGATCTAAAGCACTCAATGTTATACCTCGAGCTTTGAGCACATCAGCCACAGTAGGTTCTGCAATGGAGATATATGAAGTCCGACCCCCATCGGACAGCGTGATTATTTTTGGTGTTACCACGTTGATTTCACGTGGCCCCTCCGCCAATCTGGTGTAAACAGGCTGACTTAAACCCAAAGCCCGGGCTGCACTGGACACTGAATCAATTTGTGAGACTAATTCCCCGACGGTATTTGCATTAGTTTTGACCGTTTCGCGCTTGCCATCGATAACCAGATCGACTTGTTTCGAGGTACGCACTGAGATTACTTGATTGTGTTGAATCTTCTGATCGGGGGCGGGAGCGACGATATCGTCAGCGTCGACGGTAATCCCCGCTTTCTCCAACGCGCCAGCCACATCACTAGCCGTTGTGAGTAACTCTACGTTCTCCCCGTCGAGGTTTATCACCACGTCTTTTGCTTGGGCTACCATCGCTCCGCCACTCATCAGACAAGCCGCGGCGGTGCCACCGGCTGCACAACGGATGGCGATACGACGCGATGATCCTGGAGTTAAATCCTTGCGATGATGTCCCATAATCCCTTTCTCAACGTTCTGCCACCCTGCGTGACGAGTTTCCAACCCCCTCAGTGAGATTCGAGGGTTTGATTACATTATGATAACAGAACCACAACTACAGGCGGTAGAACTGGGAAAACGCGTTTGCCCCATGCGTGTACAGTCGTCACACCCGCCACTCAAATTGTTCCCAAGGTTTCATCGAGTCCATAGGCGCGATGGAAATTTCGGTAGATTTGATAAGCACATTCTTCCAGCTCCATCCCGCGACTGTGCGCAATCACAGCCGCAGTATGGCCGATTAATGCCGGCTCATTTTTAACTCCGCGATAGGGCTCGGGCGTCATATACGGAGCATCAGTTTCCACCAAAATTTGATCCATCGGAGCCAGCGCAGCAGCCTGTCGTAGATGATCGTTGCGCTTGAAAGTCAGGTTGCCAGCGAAGCTCAATATATAGCCCCTGTCGATCGCCTCGAGCGCAACCTCCACGGGTGAAGAGAAGCAATGCAGGATAACTTCGCGTGGTCGAGGAGCATCCGCGAGAATTCGCAGTAAATCCGCATCAGCCTCGCGGTTATGTATCATGAGGGCCTTATTCGTTTTCACCGCCAAATCGATATGCCAGCGAAAGGCCTCTTCCTGAATATCTAGCGAAGCCGTCGACTCAGGAGCATGTGTAATCCAATAAGTATCAAGCCCTGTTTCTCCTACGGCGACACACCGCTCGTCCCCGGCCATACGAGTAAGCTGGTCGCGTGCCACCTCGTCGAGTTCACCTGCTCGTGTAGGATGTATCGCTACCGCAGCAAAAATACGAGGATTCACCTGCGCCGCCGTGAGAGCTAAGACGGCCTCGTCAAGGCCATCACCGACGGTACACAGTTTCTCCACCCCCGAGGCTAAGGCACGGTCGACTAAGGCTTTGATCTCACTGGTATTGCGAGCTCCACAACTAGCCAGGTGCGTGTGAGCATCGACAAGCAAAGGGATTCTAGGGTACGGTTGCGCGAGAGGGCGCGGCTTCTTCTTCCCCATGCTATTGCACCGGTGCCCAACTCGGGCCCTCCGTGGCGAGCTTAGGGTCTAATTTTGCAATCAGCGGGCGCGGCTTCGACAAGGGCGTACCGGCGACCATGTCGATGCGCTGCCAACAAGCCTGCTCGCTCGCATAATCCCCCATGATTACCGGATATGTAGAACTGGGGTCAGGTAAACCCACTCCGACCAGCTCAACCGGAATATCGTCGCTAACCTCAACGATCTCAGGCTGTGCTGCCCATATTCCCGAGCGTCCCAAAGTCTCGTGAACAGCTTGAGCGAGATGCGGCAAATATGGAGTGAGCATCACATTGATATCTGAAACCAGCTGCAAGGCTACCCACAAGACAGTGCCTAAGCGTTCACGCTGGGATTCATCTTTGGCAAGCTTCCACGGTTCCATCTCCGCAATATAAGCATTCGCCTCACCCACGATGTGCATAATATGAGAAATGCCTTGCTTAAATCGCGATTGGGCCAAATGTTCAGAAACTCGGTCGAAGGCTTCGGTAGCCGCCTGCAGAATGTCCATATCAGCCGGGAGAAGTTCACCACAGGGAGGAACCTCCCCGAAGTTCTTATGCGCCATAGAGACTGTACGGTTGATGAGATTGCCCCAGCCATTCGCCAACTCATTATTGATGCGTCGGACGAATTCATCCCAGGTAAAATCTGTGTCGTTGTTTTCCGGACCGGCGACCGCGATGAAATAACGCAAGGCATCCGGGCCAAATTCCCTGAGGAAATCCTTGACGTAGATGACAACGCCCTTCGACGAGGAGAACTTCGAGCCTGACATGGTCAGAAACTCCGATGAAACCACCTCGGTCGGTAAATTGAGGTGTCCATAGTGATGCTCCTGACCACCTTTGGCACCGGATCCTTGGTACCCCAAGAGCTCAGCAGGCCAGATCTGGGAGTGGAAGGTGATATTGTCCTTACCCATGAAGTAGTAGGAAAGAGCCTGTGGATTAGTCCACCACTTCTGCCAAGCGTCTTTATCGCCCGAGCGATAGGCCCACTCCAGGGATGCGGATAGGTAGCCTATAACAGCATCAAACCATACATACAATTTTTTTGTTGGCTTATTCTCCCAGCCCTCGACGGGAATTGGAACTCCCCAATCGATATCTCGACTCATGGCCCGCGGGCGCAAATCACCTAAGAGGTTGAGCGAGAATTTCAGCACATTAGGACGCCAATCCTTGCGACTATGAAGCCACTGCTCTAAAGACTCAGCAAGCGCCGGAAGATCAAGAAGGAAGTGCTCAGTCTCAATAAATTGAGGAACCTCACCGTTTATCTTCGATATCGGGTTGATGAGTTCCGCCGGATCTAGTTGATTGCCGCAGTTATCACACTGATCTCCACGGGCACCCTCCGAGTGGCAAATCGGACATTCACCCTCGATATACCGATCAGGCAAGGTGCGCCCTGTCGATGGCGACACCGCCCCGAAAGTTGTTTGTTTAATCATATAACCGTTGTCATACAGGCCCTTAAACAGTTCCTGTACCACCGCATAGTGGTTGCGGGTGGTTGTACGGGTAAAGAGATCATAACTTAGACCCAAACCGGTAAGATCCTCAACGATCTGACGATTATATCGATCAGCCAGCTCCTTGACATGGACGCCCTCCTTGTCAGCCTGCACTAATAGGGGAGTTCCGTGCTCATCGGTCCCCGACACCATCAGCACATTATTCCCTGCCATTCGTTGAAAACGAGCGAATACATCCGAGGGGACACCGAAACCCGCAACATGGCCAATATGTCGCGGACCGTTGGCATAGGGCCAAGCAACTGCTACCAGCAAATTATTCATGGTTTAGAACTTTATCACGAGCAACCAAAGCGCTCTCGAAGATATCATTCGCACGCAAAGAGTACGTGCGGGCCAGGTCCTTGCAGACCGATTTAAGCCGCTCCCCAGCCGCTGCCCTCTCTACAGCTTCGGCAATAATATCGTCAATATCGACATCCCTCGCCCCCAAATTTCCCTCGATCACGCAGGTGATCTCGCCACGTACCCCAGACTGTGCCCACTGCAGAACTTCAAGAAGACTCCCCCTCTTAACTTCCTCAAATGTTTTAGTCAATTCGCGCACCACGGCGACACGCCTCTGCGGACCTAAAACATCGAGAGCATCCGAGAGCGTATCGACAATTCGATGGGGCGATTCAAAGAAACACACGGCCCGTTCTTCGTTCTTCAGAGACTCTAACCACGACAGTCGGGCTCCTTTTTTTCGTGGCGCGAATCCATCAAAGGCGAATTTTCCCACATGCAGCCCGGATAAGGCTAAAGCTACGGGCACGGCAGATGGACCAGGGAAGCAAGTGATGGGAATACCCTGCTCATGAGCAGCCTCAACAAGAGGAAATCCAGGATCCGACACGATAGGCATTCCTGCATCGGTCACCACAACAACTCTTCCATCACGTGCCAGTTCAATGAGTGTAGCCACGCGCGAGCGTTCATTATGGTCGAAATTAGAGATGATCTTCCCCTTCACCTCAATTCCTAAAGCCTGCGCCAACGCCTTTGTACGGCGGGTATCTTCGGCGGCAATATAATCAGCCTCACTCAAAGCTTGGCGCAACCGCTCGGAAGCATCTCCGATATTGCCCAGTGGCGTCGCTGCGAGGATGAGCCCGCGTGGCAGAGGTGGTAGGTCGACGGTCATCTTCTTAATAACTCCTTAGAAGGCAGCGGCTTAACTAGCACCCCCTAATCTACCCTTATAGGACTATACAAAAGCGCCGCCAGTAAAAAACTGGCGGCGCTAGGTCAAGCTCTAGTGATCCTGCAACCTATGTGGCGACTGCTGATCGGAATCTCCTAAAGTTTCCGGGTGCTCACGTGAATTCTCAGATTCAATCTGATGAGACTCTGTGGTGCTCTCATCGGCCCCGTCAAGGCTCTCGTGTTCACGACGTTCTTCTTCAGCGATTTCCTCTTCGATCTCTTCCTCAACTTCAACGCGAATAGATTCCACGAATTCCTCGCGCTCTAGGTTCGACTCTTCAACATACCGATTTAACATACGCTGTTGTTTGGAGCTAAAGCGTAGGCGCGGATCGAGTTTACGCCGTAGCAATTCTCTGATGCGGTCGCGGCGTGTGGACTCCTCACGGATGGTAGTTAAGCTCTTTATCCATGCAAGGGTAATCACCGTAAAGAGTATCACTCCGATATAGCCCAGGATTGGGTATACCGTGGCAACCAATGTTTTAAAGCCTAGGAAGCTGGCACCAAATCCGATGAGGCAGGAAGCCACGAATACCAGGTAGAAACGCTGTGGAGATTTGGACGTTAGGCGCTTGGCAAAGGCGTAGAACATACCGACCGCAGTATTGAAGATCATGCCGATGATCACGATACTCATTAAAAGACCCAAGTTCGGATGAATGCCGTCGACAATGCGCAGCATAGGAACATCGTCTTGGGCCACCACATCAACGCTGCGGTAGAGTGCCAATGCGGTTAGTGTGAGCATGAGTCCAAAGACAATGCCACCGATGAGGCCGCCGATACCAGCAGCTTTTGGATCAGTATTATTTCCGCCGATGATGATTGCCATCGAGGCACCCACCATCAGATTCAGTCCTACGTAGTTCATGGAGGAAATAAACCAGTGCGGAGTAGCGGGCTCAATCAAGCGCACGCCAGCCTCAATAGCCTCTGGTGAGGAGGACGCATGGGTTAAGGCCCACACGGCCGCCAGCCCAATAAAGGCAACGATAAAGGGAGTTACGGCGCCGATAACGCCAGTGATCTTATCAACGTCGAGTAGACCTGCGATGAGCACCACAACCAGCAGTCCGATCGCGCCTACCCAAATTGGCCAACCAAATTGCTGATTCAAGTTGGAACCAGCGCCGGCAAACATAACCATACCGGTACAGAACAGGGTCACGAGGACACCTGCATCGAGCATTTTGCCAACGATGGGGTGAGAGATCCGATGGATCACGGCCCCGTGGTCGTCGGCTAGAAAATAGGAGCCGAGTTGGATGGCAGCCATGCCCGAGAGCATAACCACGACACTGGATATGACTGCCGCAAGGATGCCCATCGAGCCAAAGCCTACAAAGTACTGCAGCACTTCCTGGCCAGTAGCGAACCCAGCTCCTACGATGACGCCGATGAATGCTAGAGCTATCGACGCAACGCGCTTAAACATGTGGAGTTTTCTCTTTCTTGTGGTGCCTGTCGAGACGGCGCTTAGCCTTATTCTTCTCCCGTCGAACGTGCTCTAAGTGGATGCGTCGTTCGCGGGCCAACCGGGATTGGAAGCGCTGTTGCTCACGATAGTCGAGGTAAATCGCATCGTTGCGAAGATCCTTCAAGAGAGCAAACATGAGCATAACAATAACAAGGAGGAAAGGCGAAGCGGCGATGATAGTTAAATTCTGCAAGTTTGATAGCACATCCGCTCCACCGGTGACCAACATCGTCATACCGATGAGAGCTACAAGAACACCCCAACCCGCAGAGACGAAGCGATTAGCGTCACTCTTACCATTTTGACTCATTGACCCCATCACCGTCGAGGCAGAATCTGCCGAGGTAATAAAGAAGGTAGCAAGCAGGATGAGGGCGATAATGCCAACAATATGCCCACCTGGCATCGTGTGGAGCAGATCAAAGAGCTGGTATTCTGCTTTGCCTTCACCATAGATCGAGCGACCTTCTTGCTCGAGGTGAATAGCGGTCCCACCAAAGATAGCGAACCATACTACGGACACGGCAGATGGTACCAGTAGCACTCCCATAATGAACTCGCGCACCGTGCGTCCGCGCGAAATGCGAGCCAGGAACATGCCAACAAAAGGTGACCAGGAAATCCACCAAGCCCAATAGAAGATCGTCCAGCCACCCAACCACTCGCCGGCAGAACCATTAGCGGACTCAGCAGTACGACCGATCATTTGGAAGAAGTTGGACAGGTAGGCACCTAGGGCACCAGGAATGAGGTTGAGGATGGTTACGGTAGGTCCCACGACGAACACAAAGAGTGCAACGAGCGAGGCGAGGACCATATTAGCGTTGGAAATATACTGGATGCCCTTGCCCACGCCCGACATAGCGGACACTAAGAACGCTAGAGTGAGCACAGAGACGATACCAATAAGCGTGGACATCCGTGGTTCCTCGACGATTCCCGCAGCGGTGAGACCAGCACGGATCTGAGTCGCTCCAATACCAAGGGAGCACGCAGTACCGAAAATGGTGGCTATGATTGCGAGGATATCCACCACGCGCCCTGGCCATCCTCGCGCCCCTTTTTCACCAAATAATGGGATGAAGGATGCGCTTAGCAGCTGGCGTCGCCCTAAACGGAAGGTCGAATATGCAATAGCAAGGCCAAAAATTCCGTAGATAGCCCACGGGTGCAATGTCCAATGCAGGAGCGTGGTTGCCATAGCCTGAGCCACGTTATTCGGGGCATAATTTGGCACTCCGTTGAGGTAGTGAGTCAACGGTTCCGATGCACCGTAGAACATCAGACCGATTCCCATGCCGGCAGCAAACATCATGGCGATCCAGCTGGCGGTGGAGAATTCGGGGGCTTCATCATCGCGGCCCAGTTTTATGGAACCAAATTTACTGAGCGCCACAACAATAGCGAATACCAATATGACGGTGGTGCCCAAAATGAAGGCCCAACCGAAGGTATCGATGACATAGCCAAGGGCCGTGCCGGCAAAGCCTGAGAATGAATCCGGAAGAAGGAGACCCCAAGCCACGACGGCTAAAACCGCGACGACTGCTGGTATGGTGACCAGCCAATCTACCTTGGCATCCTCATCTTCACCCTGAAGAATAATCTCTTCCTCGTCACCGTAGGCCTGCTCCTCGATTGTCGATCTACTCGAGAGCATGGCAGCAAGCTCATGCGTTGCAGTAGGTGCTGCTGCATCCTCCTGCGCGGTCGTCAAAGCGACACCGCTAGCCTCTGCAGGCTGAGATTCATTAGATTTTTCCATAAAGCTACCGTGCTCCATATGCAGCGATAATGCAACAAAGGCGCCCAAAATTGACAGCTCCGGCGCTCCAAATTGATCAATGTAACCATTTCGTTACCAACGCTATGCGCAGGCACGATAATACAATGCCTGACCGAAGGTCACAATAGGGTAACGATTAGGGCCATCAGCCACGCTATCCAGCTCCGGCGAGTTTCTCAATATCTTTCCACTCGAGACCGCTCTACCTCTAATATTAAAACAGTGAACCTCGTCAAGAAGCCACCTAACCACGAATACCCACGCCATATCTGGACCCTCGGGGATACTCTCTCCACGATGGTCGTTTTCATCTGCGCGGCACTCTTGCGTTTCGTCAATCTCGGCTCCCTCAGCGACCAAGAAACCCCAGTATTTGACGAAAAGCATTATGTGCCCCAGGCCTGGGATATGGTGGAGACGTGGATGAACCCGATCCTTGGAGGCATCGAATCAAATCCGGGCTACGGCCTCGTTGTCCATCCACCATTAGGGAAACAGCTTATCGCCCTTGGCGAAATGCTCTACGGTTACACGCCCTTCGGGTGGCGGGCGGTGGGCGCGCTGCTCGGCGCACTGACGATCACCCTTATCATGGCTATAACTAGGCAGCTCACCCGCTCAACCGGCCTAGCGACTACAGCGGGAGTGATAGCGCTAAGCGACGGCTTCCTTCTGGTAATCAGTCGATTCGCTCTTCTTGACGTCTTTCAAACTTTTTTTATTACTGCGGCCTCGTGGGCTCTTATCAGAGATTGGCTGCAGGTATCTGCCCGCTATGAGGATCGCCACGAATCACTCTACGGGCCTCCCATCGGATTTCGCTGGTGGCGTTTTGCCTGTGGAGTTTTTCTCGGACTAGCGCTGTCCGTAAAATGGTCAGGTCTGTATTATATGGCTTTCTTTGGCATCCTCTCGGTTATTCTCGATTACCGAACTCGCGCCCGCTCCGGTACGTTATCACCGTTTGTAGGAACACTTATGCGTGATAGCTGGCGCGCTTTTACCCACCTGGTTATCCTCCCTGTTGCGCTCTATATCTGGAGCTGGCGAGCTTGGTTCGCTAGCGAGACGTCGATCTATCACCATGTTGCTAGCGACGGCACTTTAGGAGATGATTCTTTTATCAAGCTTCTCCCCGAGGGACTTGCAGGTTGGACTTATTATCACTCAGAAGTGCTGAAATTTCATGCCTCGCTAACCACCTCCGCCGGCCACCAGCACCCCTTTGAATCCAAGCCATGGGAATGGCTGGTCGGGATTAAGCCCATTCTCTACTTCTCACAAACGGATATTCCTTGCGGACCAACCGCGTGCCGCCGCATGCTCTACCTCTTTGGCACTCCCGCTCTGTGGTGGCTCGTCATACCGGTTATTATTGCCGCCTTGTGGCTTGTCCTGATCAAAAAGGATTGGGTACTTGTTATCCCCTTATGGACGTTTGCGGCTGGCTTCATTCCCTGGTTGATCGGTTACGACCGCCAGATGTACTTCTTCTACGCGGCTCCTCTGATCCCGATGGTTATTGTGATGCTCACCTACCTATTAGGGAAAATAATCCACAGGAGACCCCGAGGGGGAACGGTTATTGTTAGTATCTACCTCGGCATCCTTATTGCACAGTTCTTCTACTTCATGCCTCTCTTCTTTGGCTTCATTCTGCCCGATTCAGCCTATGACGCGCTAGCGTGGATCCCTGCGTGGCGATAGCAAAAATCGTAGAGCCAAAGCGGTTGAGGGTCTAAAGGTCGATACTGCAAACGCAAAAAGTTATCCACAACTTTTCGCGTTTTTTAGAGTAGATATTGTGCTCGCGATTCTTCCTGTTTAGCGTCAGGAGCATGAAGACGTGCCTAGAATCGATAAAGGACCTCGCTCCACGTGGTGGTGAACTTGCTTACGAACTCAAGCGCACCGTTTTGACAAAAGACGAGATGGCGTTATTCCTCGACTGCACCCATACCGAAGCCTCACTGATGCTCGCGGTTGCAAAAACTTTTCACCCGGACGAGCTCGACCTAGCTATTGACTACCAACTGAGTTTTGCCAAACTACGTTTGATCTCAAGTGTGAGCAAAAAACTGCGCAATCCGAGCATCGATCCTAAGGAATTACGAGAAGAACTCATCCGTCAAGCGGCAACCTTGAGCTGCTTCGACCTCGATCGCCACATCAAAACTACGTTGAAAACATTAAATGCCGAGTATTCCCGCCCACGTGCATGGTACGCCCGTTTCTCCGCAACTGCCGATGCAGACGGCATGCGCTATATCAATATGAAGCTCCCTGAAGCGCAATGTGAACGTCTGCGCACAGTGCTAACTCCACAAGCCCACGATAAAGCATCCCAAGGTATGGCCAACGGAGAGGCTGAAGGCCTCGCTATGGCTCTGTATGAAACCGTTATTACCAATACTTCAACTGATTCTGGCCACCGGGATCTTCGCCACAGTCCTCTGATCCTTATTCCGATAGCAGATGCGCAAGAACACTGCGATGGTACAGTCACCAATAGTGATGGCGTCATTCTCAATATTACCGATATTGCTGAAGAAATTATCAACGAAATGGGTTTTGCCATCGCAATCTACAAGGACTCACACGGAGTACCCAGGCCTCACGAAGTTCTTGATATCAAACGCTTAGCAGACGCAGACGACCGTTTTCGCGCGATAACTTCGCATTTGATATGTCAGCATCCAGAATGCTCGATCCCGGCCGTACGCTGCGATATCCACCATATACAGGCCTTTTCTCGTGGAGGGGCAACTACCACTGCCAATCTCTGCCCCCTGTGTAGGGTCCATAACCTTAGAAACGACGATGACCCTAATAGGTCTCGCCACGGGCGTGTCGAAGCTGACCCTAAGACTGGACTTATCTCCTACCGGATGCCCGACGGCACTCAACGCGCTAATCTCCACCCAGCTATCTCCAAGGGAACATAGGCCTTCGCCCACCGGATCCTCGGAGAGAGCTAGTCCACACGCAACACCCACATCCTCGAGGTCGAAGGACCAAGGGGTTATTGAGGATGCCTTATTACAGAGAACGTCTGCCGAGTTCCAGCAATTCCCAGCCACGTTCAGCGAACCAACATCCCGCCAACGCTACGACGGAGAAAAGCAGCAATGCCAACTGAGCGAGTGCATCGTAGTTAATCGTCCCAACAACAATTTCACGCGTCGCAAAACCAAAGCTGAACATCCACGCAGCTCCATACACGGGCAAGATTCCGGCGATGAGGCGGTATTGCCAGCTGGCAAAAAATAGACCAAAACCCAGTGATAACCGCATAGCGGCTGCCTCTACTACAACTCTACTCATCAGCGGGTCATCGACTAGAAACTCAACATCGCCCAAAAGAAAGAGGGCCCAAAAGACCCAGAACAAACCAGTAACTGCAATGAATACGCGCGATACGGTGATACCAACAATTCGCGCAGACGCGTGACGGCGCCACTCGGATTCCACACCATGGATGATAATTGCCGACAAGTCCGGAGCGCGATCCCGCAAATTTTCGTTGAAGGCTAATCTGCGATTCATTAAGGCGGCTTGCTCAAGAAAATGGCGACATTGTTCGCACCCTATAAGGTGGGCATCAACGATCTCATCGTTAAGAGAAAAAGCTTCGCCATCCAAGCGAGCCGAGAGAGCAGCTTGAACCTTGTCACAGTTCAGCATCGCGGGTGAGAAACCAATCTACGCTGAGCCGACCTGCACCAAATACCACGACTACCATAAGAGACACAATAAGCAAGAGCACGTACTCGAATCCCCCACTGGACGCAAAAAAACCAGAACCTAGGTGGACGAAGTAAAAGGCCGCCGCCATAAGAAGAGCTAGAGCACCAGCAACTACAGTGGTTAGCAGTCCAATAACCAGCAAGGCTCCCCCACCGAGTTCAGCAATGGCAGCTATATAGGCAGAGAGCTTTGGCTGGGGAATAGCGCTTGCAGAGAACTGTCCGGCAATCTCATCAATTCCCTGGATGAATAGCTTCTGGTAACCATGTGCTACGAAGATGACGCCGAGGACGAGCCGAAATATTGCGAGTGCAATATCGCGTACCACTGGGCGATCCATGCCTAGCTCACCCGCCGCGAAGCTTCAGCATCATGTGTGGGCTGTTTATAATGAGCACTGTCGATGAGCTCCAATTCTTGAAAATCGGCTGACTCGTCGTCAATCTCTAAAACCACCGCGCCAGGGTGACGCAGCCGCTGCGGTATACCCAGATCGTTATCGGAGACGCTCCGTACACCAAGTCGGCTACGACGGAGGTGCCGAATGCGTCGGTTGCGTAACTCGATCTCTGATTTAACCAATTTCCTCAGCACGATCAGGTATGCCACAAATATAACGCCCATGAGTGCAGGGGCAATCCAGGCCAGTCCCCCAAATACAATCGCAGAGATAACAGCGACGAGAAGCAACACGCTCATCGTAGCTACTACGATCTTTCGCCGTTGATAACGTGACTTCGCGGCTTCTCGATCCGCTTCAGGGTCGAAACCTCCCCGACCACGCCTAGCCTGAATATACGACAGCTCTTCTTCGGTGAACTCTGGGCTAAAGTCGTCGTTATCGGGCGTTTCCTCGCTATCTTCTACTTCATCGCCAGTATCTTCGTCGGGGGCTGGGAAGAGCAGATCCTCTGGATCGGTATAGGAAGAATCGATTTCATAGGTGGCCTGTGAAGAAAGGTCAGAGATAGTTTGTTCTCTAATAGGAGGATCTATGAGGATAGAATCTTCGTCTTGATCCTCGCCATTCACCGGCTCATTTTCCTCGCCCGATGCCTCAACGTCAGACTCGAGCTGTGAGTCACTGGGAGTTGGGACCGCTGAATCCTCGAGCGGCAATTTTTTCAACGATCGCTGGGGGCTGAGCTTTTTAGATCCACCCTCGAGAATGACGCGCGTTTCATTGAAGGCTTCGCCCGCTTTTCTTATCGGTTTCTGGGCACGCAAAAACCACGGTGCGAGCACGAAAATCCACAGCACGACGATGATGAGAAGACCAATGAGTCCGGTCACTAGTGATAGCCCTTTCTACTTAACAGTTCAAGCCTATTGGGGCGACCGAACATAGCTTATAAGGCGCGCCGATTCCTACTGGGCTTTTTTGAAATGATCCCTTGGTCGCTTATTCTCTGGACAGCCGTCTGCTGAAGCTCTGAACGCGTGAGGGCCATTAAGTAATGATCGCGCCACCGGCCGTCAATATGAAGGTTTTCCTTTAATAAGCCTTCCTCTCTGAAGCCGTTTCTTTCCAGGATCCTTCGACTAGCTTTATTCGACGGAAGATGTGTTGCCGTGAGGCGGTGAAGACCCACTCGATTAAAGGCATGATCGATCGCTAGAGCCACTGCTGCGGTAGCAATGTGGTGGCCAGTTAGAGAAGAATGCAGCCAATAACCCACCCATCCTTCCTGAGCAGTCGCATGTTGGATATTGCCTATTGTCAGCTGGCCGGAAAATTCCCCGTTGACTTCGATAGCCAGGGGCAAAGTCTCTCCCTTAGCGGCACTGCGACTCAAGTATCTGTAGGTAGCTCGCCAAGCGGCACTGCTGTGTGCGAGGTGCCACGCGGCAGTGGGAGTCGGTTCGACGGGGCGGAGGAACCGTTCGTCGTCGATACGCAATTCGCACCATTGAGGACCGTCGCTTCTTCGTAGCGGCCGTAACCGAAGTTGGCGTGTGCCCACTCGAATATGCGGGGTATACTCTCGCCAACCTGGGTGCATGGGGTGTCGGGGGCCGAGAGCAAGACGCTCGCGAAAGATGGGCATTAGCTTTGCTGATTCATAAAGAGGACCTCGACGATATCGCCCGGACGCACCTGGGTTATACCTGCCGGAATACGAATCATCGCGTTGGCATCTGATAGGCCCGCGAGCAAGTGGGCGGGAGCTCCATTGGCACCCCCAAGTGCCTCGACAAGATAATCCTGCGTTTGTGCATCGCGCATAAGCCTGGCTCGGATGAAACCTTGCCGCCCGTTCTTACTGCTCACATGGTTCAGCGCCCGGGCGCGTACGGCCCGACGTCTAGCGTTACGCTTGCCTAGGCTCGCCCGTACCAGGGGCCGGATCATGGTTTCGAAGATTACCAAGGCGGATACTGGATTGGCCGGTAGCAGAAATACCGGTATCTGTTTATCACCGAGGAGACCAAAGCCTTGAACACTGCCAGGGTGCATGGCTACGCGGGTAGTGTCGATCTCACCAAACTCATTAAGAATGTCCCTAATGGTGTCCGATCCCGAACCCCCAACGGCGCCAGAGATCACGATAATTTCGCTGCGCAGCATCTGCGCTTCGACGATTTCGCGCAGCCGTCGAGGCTCCCCCGCCGCTATTCCCACGCGGTGCACGTCGGCGCCGGATTCTCGACCCGCGGCGGCTAAGGCGTAGGAGTTGACGTCATAAATCTGACCCAGGGAGGGATCCCGGTCAATGTCAACAAGTTCATAACCGATCGAAATCACAGACATCCGAGGGCGCGGATTGACCAGTACCTTACTCCGCCCCACAGCTGCGAGGAGGCCTATATGGGCAGGAGATAAAATCGTTCCTGCAGAGACCGCTATATCGCCGGGCTGTATGTCATCGCCCTGCCTGCGTACGAATTCACCTGGCCGTACAGCTCTGAGCGCGGTCATACGCTTGCGTCCTCGGTCGGTCCACGCCAGCGGGATAACAGCATCGGAAAGGCTCGGGAGGGGGGCGCCGGTATGGACGCGCACTGCCTGCTTCGGTTGCAACCGCAACGGTCTTGAGCTGCCAGCAGCTACTTCACCAACAACTGGCAACGACACTTCGGTGGGGACATCGGGATCCCCCGCGATCGGGGCGATATCGACTGCTCTAATAGCGTAACCATCGATTGCTGCTTGGTCGAAACCAGGTAGCGGATGCGTGGCCTGAACTTCCTCGGCGCACATGAGCCCCAACGATTCGGCGATAGCGATACGAACAGGTTCTGGGGTTCGTGCAGCCTGGGTGATGAGATTGAGCTGCTCGTCAACGGAGCGCACTAGGATTCTCCCTCTTTTCAGAGCCCATGCTCGTCAAATATTTTACGCAGGGCTTTTCGTAATCCAGGACCATACACGGGGTCTTGGAGACCAAAATCGACACACGCCGGTATATACCCTCCAGGATTTCCGAGGTCGTGGCGCTTACCGTGGTGAACCACAATATGGACGGGGTGCCCTTCCTCAATGAGTAGGGCAATTGCGTCGGTTAGTTGTAATTCTCCGCCAGCACCTGGTTGAATGCGAGCTAGGGCATCGAATATCGAACGATCTAACAGATAGCGACCGGTAGCAACAAAAGTAGACGGCGCTTGTTCAACGGTCGGCTTTTCCACCATGGCCTTAACTTTTTTCACGGTCAGATCGCCGGAATACGAAGCTTCTTCGATATCAAAAACCCCGTAATTGCACACGTTTTCCGGTGCGACTTCAAAGGCACAGAGTACCGACCCCCCGAGTTCATTGCGCACTGCAAGCATTTTCTCTACTACGCCCATAGGAAGTACAAGATCATCGGGCAACATGACCGCAACGACATCTTCATCGTCATCTAAGACGGATTCTGCGAGGCTAACTGCGTGGCCTAGGCCCAAGGGTTCTGCCTGCTCTACGGCGACTGGGGTAGGCAGAGTGTTGACACGTTGAACCTTGGTTAGTTGCTCATCTTTGCCACGATCTTCAAGCATGCGCTCGAGGTCCCCGAATTTTTGGAAATGGGCAAGCACCTCGCGTTTATTAGGGGCCGTGATGATAGCAAGCCGCTGGGCCCCGAGAAGTGCCGCTTCCTCAGCGATGAGCTCGATGCCGGGGGTATCGACAACGGGTAGCAACTCTTTGGGCACCGTCTTGGTGGCCGGCAAAAAGCGCGTACCCATGCCAGCCGCCGGCACAATAACGGTTCGTACCGCTGTCGAGGAATAGGAGGAAGGCAAAGTCATGGTTAATAGTGTAAACGTTTGACCGCTGAGTTTCGGAAAGCACCACCGCTATAGCCACGAGATTTTTTCCCGCCTAGGATTCAAACCATGAATAGTGCTGCAGCGAAATCGGTGATGCGAGATAAGGTGAGACGAGCTCGTATTTCTAAAGATTGCCGAAGTGAAAATGCTCAAATTTCCGGACACTTGGTGAAGTTTCTTCGTGACTATCATGCGCGAGCTGTTGCCGCCTACGCTCCCCTTCCTCACGAACCGGGTTTCGACTTTGTCGCTCCTCTCGCTGCAGCCCTCGAGCAGCTCTGGTTACCGCGTGTTGCTCAACGGCACCAGCTTCGGTGGGGCCTATACCAGGGTCCAGCATCCTTGGAAAAAAGCAGCTGTGGCATACGAGAACCTCGTTTGGCAACTAGGGATGTTGCAGTTCTAGGTGAGCTTGACGCGGTTGTGGTGCCAGGTTTGAGCTACAGCCCCAGCGGTGAACGCCTCGGCCAGGGCGGTGGCTTTTATGACCGCGCATTGGCTGATCGTCCTACGTTACTCATTGGGGTGTGTTTCGCCAGCGAGGTTCAACCCATCGTAGTCGAGGCCCACGATTGCCGTGTAGACATTATCCTCACTGAGAACGGAACCGTCGATCTTCGCTGTGAGTCATAGCAGGTATGATCTACCCTTTTGCCTCGCCAGGTATTGCCCGCCAGATCGCTTTTCGACGTCTCATTTCCGCGGCTTTGATCATCAGCGCTGCCCTCTTACTTGTGGCCGGACACAATAATTCCACCGCCACCGCGATCATCTACAGTCACGACGTCGCAGCCGGAACCCGACTGAAAGCCGAGGATTTAATGGAAAAGCAGGTGGCAATCGACCTCATTCCTAGGGGACAGTCGATGAAAAAGCAAGATTTTGTGGGTCGGGTACTTATTAGTCAACGGCCTAAGTCCGCGATTGCGCTCCCCGAGGATACTATTAATACCCAATTCGATGCCAAGAATATTGTCGGCCTCGACGGCAATGCACTCATTCCTATAAGTTTGAATGATCCTGCCCTTGCGGGGTTTGTCCTTCCTGGTGACCAAATTAGTATTGTGGCGCTCTCCGCCGAGACCGGGGAACCACGCACAGTTGCCTCAGGTGCTCAGGTGGTTTTTAGTAGTAGTGCCGATCACCAGGCGGCGGGTTTAAAAACTGGATCACTTTTGCTATCCCTCGATATTGCAGACGCCGAGAGCGTGGCGGCTGCGGCGGCGCAATCCCCCATTAGCGTCATCGTAACGGGAGCACGCGCTCAAGGCTGAAGTCGGGTACGATAACTCGAAGATCGTATCCCTTCGACGAAAGTTATAGAGATGTTTCAAGGTTTCAAAGAGTTTGTGCTACGAAGTAATGTCATCGAGTTGGCCGTCGCTGTGGTTGTGGGAGGAGCCGTTACTGGCCTGGTCAACGCCTTCAGTGATTCCCTGATCAGCCCAGTAATCGCCGCGTTGGGCGGAGCTGATGTTTCTGGTCTCGGATTCTATCTGCGCCCGGGCAATGAGGCCAGCTTCCTTGATTTTGGTGCCGTGATTACTGCCGGAATCAATTTCATGATTGTGGCTTCAGTTGTCTACTTCCTCGTTATAGTTCCTATGAATAAGCTCAGTGAGACCCTTGCCAAGGAAAAAGGAGTCGACCAGACTTCTGAAGCTGCCAGCATTGAGGTGGAGCTTTTAACCGAGATCCGCGATTTGCTCAGCCAAGAGCGTGGCACTAAGTCGCATCCCTAACTGACTTATCAGGTATGTCCATATGAGAGCTCAGCACACCTCCATCTGACAAATCAACCGTCCAGCTACCCGTAATCAAATAGTCATATCAAAAACATTGGGATAGCGCTCGACGTTTTTGTCTCGGCAGGTCCCGGGTGCCGGTATTAGCCAAGCTGATGCCGTTTGATTGGTCAATGCCGCTACTGTTACGCAAATAGTCAATCAGCGTCGTGGAAGGTGCAGGCTCTTTTTCGGAGTCCTGTAGTAACGATGCGCTCGCCCCATGAGGTTCATCAGATGAACTGCAGGCACTTACCACGATGGTGAAAGCCGCCGCTTGCATAACTAAATGCCAAGCATTGGATTTTTCCATGGGGAAGAATTTATCCGTTTCACGAAAAAAGCTAAGCTCCCACTTCGAGTGGTTCTACTCCCCGTAGTGCGGCGGTCGTTGATGAAGATAATGCTCCCGTGAATAGTGATCGCACTGTTCGTGTAGAACCTCCGTTGGTTCGACTCGGTCAGCCTCGCGATCGTATTTCTGAGCGAGGCTTTGTCGAAAGACGCGCCGCTTAGCCATTGGTTACTGGTGGACGCAGCTGATCAACTAGGTGATGAACCAGCGGGATCATCGTGGCCATCCCATCACGAATTGCGGTCCGAGATCCCGCAAGATTGACCACCACGGTAGAACCCGAGACACCAGACGTTCCCCTCGACGTGCAAGCGTCTAAAGCGTTGCACAGCATACCTGAAAAGCGTAAAGCCTGAGCAATCCCTGGCACTTCCTGATCGAGAACCGCTTTGGTGGCCCTCAAGGTCTTATCGCGCGGGCCCACACCTGTTCCCCCTATTGTCACCACTAGGTCAGCTCCACCGATGACTCCTGCCTCGATACCGTTGCGAATCTGCGAGGCCTTTGCGGGAACCCTAATAGAGCCATCCACCACGAATCCGCCCTCAGCCAGCAATTCAGCAACGAGTGTGCAGGTTGCTTCACATTCGCGGTCATCACGACTATCAGTGACCAAAACTGCCAGAGCGCGGCGCAACCCCTTCTTATGCTCAGCTTGTTCTTGGGCGAAGAAGAGATCATCGTCAGGTTCTCGGATATCACTCAGCTTTGATAGATCTCCGGGCAAATTTAAATGGTTTTTGGAACCCATATTATGCTCAGTTTCTCCTTGAAAATTAGGCGGTCGCTCGGTTTCTTATTAACCTACTCGTCGGAAAGTCGAACCTCTACCTCCCGCGGATTTTCACCCCTGAGATCCGTTAGTTTGAGAGTTATGGTCTGGCCGAAGTCAGCAGATCGCACGGCCGCTATAAGAGCGTCAGCACTGTCAATGCGGCGATCACCAAATCCTACTACTACGTCGCCTGGGCGTAGGCCCGCAGTTTCACCTGGGCTCCCTGAAGTGGTATCAGCGATGACAGCACCAACGATGCGGGGGTCGTTGCCTAATCGAATTCCGATCATGGGCTGCTTAGCTTCCCCGCTCTCAATTAATTGCTGCGCTACTCGTTTGGCAAAATTGGCGGGAATGGCGAAGCCCAATCCAATCGATCCAGCACTGTCACCGTTGTGCGGAATCGAGGCAATCATAGAATTGATACCTATCTGGTTTCCGTTCATATCCACGAGTGGTCCACCTGAGTTTCCGGGGTTGATCGCAGCATCGGTTTGGATAGCGTCGATGAGGGAGGACTGGCCGAGGTCCCTGCTGCTGGCTCGTACGGGTCGATTAATTGCCGAGATCACCCCCGTTGTTACTGTCGAAGACAATCCGAGGGGGGCACCGACTGCGACGACAGGTTGTCCTACTTGGATCGATGAGGAGTCGCCGAAGCTCATAACGGGAAGATCCTGGACGTCATCGATTTTTACAACAGCTACATCGGTATTGGGATCCCCGGCTACAAAGCGAGCTTGCATGCGACGTCCATCGTTGAACACAACCGTGATCAGCGTGCGGTGGGGATCACCCGCAGTTCCCTCCACAACGTGGTTATTTGTCAGGATATAGCCGTCGGGTGACAGGACTGAACCTGACCCTTCTGACACTCCCGTGGAGTCGCTGACCTTCAACGAAACCACCGCCGGTAGCACCTTGGCTGCCACTTCCTGAACTCCCCCGGTTGGCATGTCAGGTGTGACCCCGTGACTAACTGGAGCATTTAATGCAGCAATGACTTGACCTTGGGACTGGTTATTGGTTGATAGTTGGGTGGCATAAATGCCGGTCAAAGTACCTGAACCGACGGCCGCTGCTAGTGCTAGAGCTATAGCACTGCGAACACCGATGGTGCGCTTTGGGGTGGCTAAAGACTGGGGATCTGGTGTCTGCTGTGCAACGATTGGCTGGGCGTAGGGGTTAACAACCTGCTCAAAGCGAGGATCGCGCTCGGGATGGATCCATTGATTATTATCGTTCATATCAGTCATGATGCTCCACGTTTGTTAAGGGAGGCTGGAATGATTTTAAAAAGAGTCTGTGAATCTAGCTTATCTTCTTTGTGTTCCGCCGACTGCGTCGGGGTCCGTTGATCCCGGAATGGTCACTCGCATTAGTGTGCCGCCGTCCTCGGAATCTAGGACTTCTATAGTGCCGTGATGGCGCGCAATCACCTTGGCCACAATCGATAGCCCTAAGCCGGACCCAGGTACCGCTCGAGCCTCAATTGACCGGTAGAATCGCCCGAATACTTTGTGCCTCTCCCTTGGGGCAATTCCAGGTCCCGAGTCAGCAACAGATAGCTCCAAGAGATCTGAAGAGAGTTGCTCCATATTTACCTTGACAGGGGCCCCCGGGGGAGAGAATTTCGCCGCATTATCAATCAAGTTGAGGATGGCTCGATCTATCCCTTGGAGATCTCCCCATAAATACCAAGGACTGAGATTCGCTATGAATTGAATATCGGGGCGCCTGCGGCGCACTTTTTCAAAGGCCTCGTCAACGGAGTCGGCTAACTCGACCACTTGCAGTTCTAGGGAGGATGAATCTTCGCGTGCTAGATCTCCCAAGGTCTCGATAAGGGTGGTCAATTCTTCCATCTGCGCCAGCACATCGGATTCCATCTCAGCGCGATCACTGGCACTTATCCCGCCTTGTTTTTCCATCATCATGAGCAATTCAATATTGGTTCGCATAGAAGTCAACGGTGTTTTAAGTTCATGACCCGCATCAGCGATGAGTTCTGCTTGTTGTTTGCGGGACTCTTCCAATGCTCGAAGCATCTCGTTGAAGGAAGTGGTCAGTTGGGCTAATTCTACTGTGCCTGAGACCGGAATCGGCTCGAGTTTTTTGGTTTTGGTGACTTCTTCTACAGCAGCTTGCAGTGCTACCAAAGGCCGTAATCCTGCCCTAGCAACAAATAAACCTATTGCCACTGCGAGTACGATACCCAGGCCTGCGATAATCAGTAAAACAAAACCTAGAGCAGCTAAGAGCGACTGAACGCCACCAAAGTCGCGGGCTATCATCACCATAGTGCGCTGGTCATCGATAAGCAGATAGATGCGTTTTCCGTCAATAGTTTCTACTTTAGATCGGTCGGTGGCTCGAATGACCGGAAGCGGGAGTTCATCGCCAACGGAATAGACCCAGTCGGAGCGCTGCACAGTGGCAAAATAGTCAGGGTTGCGGACCTTGAAATAATCAATCTCTGATCGAGCATTTAAGGCGAATTGAGGGGACTCGCTCAGAACCATCATAGATTCCGCCTTGGCACGCAGGTCTTGGTCGACTGCATTAGTAATCGCCCTCGAAGCCGATAAGTAACTGAGGATTAATACCACGAAGATGACGATCGCCACCATATAGGTGGTAAAGATTGTTACCCTCCACCGCAAAGAATTGGAGGAGCCGAACAGGTCGTCTTTAAGGAGCGCATCCTCCGCTGGCCCCACCGGCGCGGCGGGGCCAAAACTGGGACGTCTGAGGATCACGGTGCCGTATCGCGTAGAACATAACCCACGCCGCGCACCGTGTGGATGAGACGGGTCGCCCCTCCCCTCTCGGTCTTGCGGCGTAGGTAACCAATATAAACTTCCAAGGCATTACCCGAGGTTGGAAAATCGTAGCCCCAGACCTGCTCGAGGATTTGGCTGCGACTGAGTACCTTTTTGGGATTAGCGAGTAAATACTGTAAGAGAGCAAACTCGGTACGCGTGAGACTTACACGGCGGCGGCCTCTAGTGACATCACGGGTTTCGGGGTTGAGAACCAGATCGGCGAATACTAACTCGCCGCTGGCAGCAGGAGTGGTTGATTCGGCAGCAGCACGGCGCAGCAGAGATCGGACCCTTGCTAGTAGTTCTTCGAGGGCGAATGGTTTTGGAAGATAGTCATCTGCGCCAGCATCGAGTCCGGCGACGCGATCGGAAACGCCATCACGGGCGGTTAGGACGAGGATAGGACGGTCATCCCCAGAACCGCGCAGGAAGCGACACACTTCCAGCCCATCCATATTGGGCATCATGACATCCAAGATCACCAGATCTGGGTCCTCGCTGTCGATCATGCTGATCGCCGTCTCACCATCTTTGGCTGTAGTAACGGTGTATCCATTAAACGATAATGAGCGCCTGAGTGACTCTCTCACTGCTTGCTCATCGTCGACGACTAAGATTTTCATAATATAAAAAGCCCTACTGTTCTACCTCCTGACGATCAGGAGTTCATTATGCCCATCTTAAGTTACTCGGATCACTTCTACAGCACTTTTGCTAGATTAAGAAAAACCTAGCCCCATGGTGCGCAGATTTTATCCGCACCATGGGGCTAGGTTCTATATTAATAAATCTAGAACTGCTCGACGTCGACCAAGCCTAGTTTAGCTGCCCTAACCAGACGACGAGGGATACGCACAGTGCGACCATCGATCGTGACTTCCTGGAGGGCCACGTTATCAGCCTTCCACTGGGAACGGCGGGCGTGGGTATTAGCACGCGACATACGACGCTTTGGAACTGCCATTTTTTCTTCCCTCCTTAGGACTTCTTAGTGCGGCGGGCCATGCCACCGAAACGACGCTGGAACTTCTCAACACGACCAGCGGTATCCATCACGCGCTGAGCACCGGTCCAGAATGGGTGCGATTCGCTTGTGACGTCTACGACGATCAACGGATATTCGTTACCGTCCTCCCACGTGACCTTGCGGTCGCTATGAGCGGTGGAACGAGTCAGGAACTGGAAGCCAGTACCAGCATCCTGGAACACGACCGGATGGTAGTCCGGGTGGATGTCCTTCTTCATAATTCTCCGATTCCCTCAGGATTGAAACTTCAGGTCGTCTCGCCCCTACTTACTATATGGAGTGATCGTGCCTGAGTTGGGTTTCGTTTACGGTTAGTTGTCATGCTTCTACCACATATAAGCCCACCACCTATGCGGTGGCGTGATAGCAACCTCGGAAATACTACCAGCAGCAAGGGTGGAAAAGGAAATCTTCTTAGCCACTTTTACAGTGAAACTTCTCATGCGGCATCGGGTAGTACGAGGTGGTCCGCATGACTGCAACCACTAATGTGCTACTCCTTTACGTCCATCAGACTACTTTTCGGGGTCATCGAGGATTGGGATTAGGAATTTATTGAGTTTTTCGGTATGGTTGTCCCTTGCTGTTGTCGAAATTGTTCGTTAACGCCCTTAGTACCTTGTTAGCGCAGGTGTGAACGAAGGGCGGCTAGGAGAAAGTTTTACCCATGTCGGCTATTTGCCAGGTTACGGGACGCACGCCGAGTTTCGGCAAGTCTGTCTCTCACTCGCACCGACGCACTTCCCGCCGTTGGAACCCCAACGTGCAGCGTCGTAGGTTCTACCTGCCCTCTGAGGGCCGTACCATTGTTTTGAATGTTTCCACCAAGGGTCTGAAGATCATCGATCGCGACGGCATTGAGTCCGTGGTTGCACAGATCCGCGCCCGGGGAGAGAAGGTCTAACACATGGCACGTAATGACATCCGTCCAATTATCAAGCTGAAGTCTACGGCTGGCACTGGTTATACCTATGTCACTCGTAAGAATAAGCGCAACAATCCTGATCGCATTACCTTGAAAAAATACGATCCGGTTGTCCGCAAGCACGTCGAATTCCGCGAGGAGCGATAATCTATGGCTAAGAAGTCCAAGATCGCCAAGAACGAGCAGCGCAAGGAAATCGTCGCCCGCTATGCGGAGCGTCGTAACGAGCTCAAGGCAATCATTAAGAATCCCAATACCTCTGACGAGGATCGTCTGGATGCACAGTTCGAACTGAACCGTCAACCTCGCGATGCCTCCCCAGTTCGTGTCCGCAATCGCGACTCGCACGATGGCCGTCCTCGCGGTTACCTCCGCAAGTTTGGCCTGTCCCGTGTCCGTATGCGCCAGATGGCTCACCGCGGTGAGCTGCCAGGCGTTCGTAAGTCCAGCTGGTAATTCAGGGAGTATCTAATGAAGCGCACTAATATGAAGAAGGCGCGGATGGAACAATCCCGCCGCCCGAAGAAAAACCCTCTCAAGGCTCAGGGCATTGAGAAGGTAGACTACAAGGACATTAACACCCTTCGTCTATTCATCTCAGATCGCCACAAGATCCGTTCACGTCGCGTGACTGGTCTTACCCCACAGCAACAGCGTCAGGTCGCAACCGCTGTGAAGAACGCTCGCGAGATGGCTCTCCTGCCGTTCACCAGCCGCTAAGTCTGGGACGATTAACGCCTCTCTCTTCGTAGAGAGTTGCAACGACAGCCCTAAGCGCTCCACCTTATATCTGGTGGAGCGCTTTGTTGTGCACAGCGAGTTATTATTGGATTTGTGCGCTAAACTAATGTGGTTATTTTTTTACAACGGGGAAAGCTGGAAAACTGTGTTGCATGATTCTCTTCTTGAACTCGCCTCCCAGGCGCCGCAGTGCCAGAATGCTGCCACCGCTCGCGGTATTCTCCTTGAGTCTCAGGATCTCATCCGCAACGCAATTGAGCATGAGGCTAGGCCCCAAGAGCTGGTCATTTGGTTTTCACGACTTATTACCGATGTACTCCACTCGGAAGGTATCAAGGACCTGACTGGGGGTGCGGATCTAGTACTCACCGGAGCGGTCGGCCGTGGCGACGCACTGCCTAGTTCACCCATTAAGTGGCTAACCGTCGGCGGTACCGCGGTTGATACCCAGCCACTGATCGAGCTTATTGGGCAAGTAGGACTCCTGACTGAACGCACCCACTTTGGATTCGAAGCGCGGAGCAAGGAAAAGTGGCTCATGGAACTGAAAGGCACTGATGGTCGTGGGTTCGCCGTCTTTGCCGACGCTGGCACGTGGCTATTAGCACACGTCGTTAACCAAGAAAATGCAGCCGTTGAGCTGCTTAAAGAGGCATTTACTTACCGACCGCCAGCCGTTAGGATGAACTCAGGATTGCCAGATCTTAAGGCTCATATCGATATTCGACAATCGCTGCTCTATCCTATTATTGCGCTCGCTAGATGGGCTGGAGTGGCCGCGAAATCACAAGAGTTCTCTACTCCCGCGCGACTAAACTCGGCAGTGCTGGCGGGAACGCTCGAGGCTGCACAGGCAGACTATCTGCGCACCGCGTGGGAATCTGGACTAGGCTTGCAATTTAGACGCTTCACTGATCGAGTACATGGCCACGAAACCACCGCCGCTTCTTTGCCTGCCATTCAGCGCAGTACTTATGGAGCGTCGACACGTATGGTTTCGGATGTATTTTCTTCCCTAGAGTCCGCGCTTCCTGCACAGAAAGAGGTATAAGGATGGCTGGAGCAGTGGGGCGTCCCCGCAAAAACAGTCCTCGTCGGCGTGGCGCTACCGCCCGCGAAGAGATCTTGGATGCAGCCGCGGAGTTATTCACCACCCAAGGCTTTGCCACTACGTCCACCCACCAGATAGCTGATGCGGTGGGTATTAGGCAAGCGAGTCTGTACTACCACTTTCCTTCTAAGACTGAGATATTTCTAACCTTACTTAACTCCACGGTAGAACCGTCGATGGCGCTCGCTGCGCATTTCGAAAACGCTACCTTAGCCGCCCCAATGCGGCTGTGGGCGCTGACAGCCTCAGAATGTCGCCTGCTACTATCTACTCGGTGGAATGTCGGTAAACTATACCAACTGCCAGTAGTGAGCTCCGAAGAATTTGCCACCTATCATGATCAGCGTCGCCGGTTGCGGGAATTCTTCCGCGCAACCGCGGCTGAAATTGTGGGCCCAGACGATCCTCGCGCTCACGTACCTTTTCTTTTAGCCACCTCGGTGAGCGAAATGCGCGATAATGACGGCTCGACCCCATATCAGCTCAGTTCCACCTGCCTGCCGGAAACGGCGTGCATGCTCGCCGACGCAGCTCTCGCCGTTTTAAATTCCCCTCTGCCAGAAGACCGGGTCGACGTTACTCTTGATCTTTTGCGTACTTATGCCGCGCAATAATCCGATGTGCTTGCTGGATAAGTGGAGCATCGATCATTTCACCATCTAATTGGAAAGCTCCCGGGTAGTTCGCTGCTTTAGCTACAACTTTTTCTGCCCACTGATAGTGGCTGGGCTCGGGGGCGTAAGCCTTGCGAATCACCTCGACTTGGCGCGGGTGTATACACGCACTGGCGGCGAAGCCAGAGCGAGCTGCATCGGTTGCCTCCGCCCGCAGACCTTCATCATCGGTGAAGTCCCCGTAAACTGCATCGATACTGATCTTGCCGTGAGCCGCGGCTTGCATATGCATCATGGCTCGAGTCAACCGCATCGTGTCGCGATAGGTGTGCGGGTACACCTCGTCGGGTCCACGGCGCGAGTGAGTACCTCCCAGTTGCACGGTTAGGTCTTCGGCTCCCCACAAAAGGCCCACAATGCTCGGATGCGCGGCGATCGCTGGCAGGTTGACCACTGCTTGAGGAGTCTCGATCATCGCAATCACATCGAGGCCCTCTAGGACTGCTGGAATATTGGAACCTATTTTAGGCACGATCACCGTGGAATAAGGAGTCGTTTTTACGAAAGCCACATCTTGTTCAAAGAACTGACTGTCGGGACCAATCGTGCGCACAATGGTAGAAGCCGGATCCAGACCGCATGCTCGGATATTTTCATAAGCCAAGTCACGGTCGATATCACCGGCACCGTCCTCGAGGTCGAGAATGACCATATCGGCTATACGGGCTGCCTTGGGGATGATATCAACTCGGCCTGCGGGTGCAAATAGAATGGCAGGGCCAGGAAGGGTAATAGTCATAGCTTTAAAAATAGTCGATCGGGTGGCGGCTTTCTTCTAGTGCGAGCAAAACCACCACCACGATCACCAATTCCTAATGAGCGAAGTGTCGGGTTCCCGTAAGATACATCGTCACTCCCGCGCGTTTAGCGGCCTCGATAACATCGGTGTCACGAATCGAACCACCGGGTTGCACGACCGCTTTAATACCGGCGTCCGCCAAAATTTCGAAGCCATCAGGGAAGGGGAAGAAGGCGTCTGATGCCGCCACAGCACCGCGAGCCCGTTCGATATCTCCAGCGAGACTATTAGCGCGTTCGACTGCTAATTTTGCGGCATCTACCCGATTAACCTGCCCCATGCCTACCCCCACTGTGGCGCCGTTGGCTGCAAGAAGGATGGCGTTGGACTTCACCGCGCGTACTGCCCGCCAGGCGAAGTTAAGGTCTTCTAATTCCGCTGGGTCGCTGGGAGCACCAGCAACGAGGGTCCAATTCTTGAGGTTATCCCCATGGGCATCAATTATATCTCGCGATTGGACTAGGAGGCCGCCTGCTATCTCACGGCGCTCTACTCCCCCAACGAGAGGTGGTTCGGCGCGCAGGATGCGAAGGTTTTTCTTAGCTTCGAGGATCTCGATCGCTTCAGCCTCATAGCTGGGTGCGATGATCACTTCAGTAAAGATCTCAGCGATACGGCGCGCCATGTCAGCTGTGACTTCGCGATTGGCTGCAATAACTCCACCAAATGCGGACAGTGGATCACAGTCATGGGCTAGTTGGTGAGCGTGCGCTATCGATTCATCCGAGACCGCGATGCCGCAAGGATTGGCATGTTTAATGATGGCCACGCAGCTGCGCTCGTGATCCCACGCGGCCCGCCAGGCGGCGTCAGCGTCGGTAAAGTTGTTATAACTCATTTCTTTACCGCTCAGCTGCTGTGCACTAGCGAGTCCCGTGCCCGAGCTATAGAGGGCGGCTTCTTGATGTGGGTTCTCTCCGTAACGCAGAGTGGTGCTGAGCTGGTACTCGAGCCCTAAAAATTCTGGGAATTGAGAATCAGTCTCGTTTTCGGCCATCCACGTCGCTACAGCGAGATCATATGAGGCAGTGTGCCGGAAAGCTTCGGCGGCTAAGCTCTGGCGCTGCTTAATGCTAAAGCCTCCTATTTGAAGGGCATGCTCAATATCGCTATAGCGAGCCGGGGATACCACCACGGCGACCGAGGGGTGATTTTTAGCGGCTGCCCTCACCATTGTGGGGCCCCCAATATCGATGTGCTCGACACACGAATCCACATCGGCACCCGAGGCGACGGTCTCCTTAAAGGGGTACAAGTTAACAACAACCAACTGGAAAGGGGCAATGTTGAGCTCTGCCAACTGGTTGAGATGATGGGCTTTTCGGGTATCGGCTAAAATGCCGGCGTGCACGTTGGGATGTAGAGTTTTGACCCGCCCTTCCAGGCATTCTGGAAAACCCGTCAGCTGATCCACTGCGGTTACTCCGATGCCGAGTCCAGCTATATATTTCGCGGTTGAACCAGTGGAAACAATTTCCACTCCAGCGCTGTCAAGGGCTTGGGCGAGTTCAGCGAGCCCTGTTTTATCGTAGACGCTAATGAGCGCACGGCTAATCTTTTTGCGATCTTCACTCATGGATGGAAGAAAACCTCTCTGTGTGCTGGTCCTCCCGAAATTTTCGGGCAAAAGAATTGAGAACGTCGACGATGAGCCTGCGCTCTACGTCTTTGATTCGTTCATGTAGTTCCGCCTCAGAGTCCCCGCTCAAGACCGCCACGGGCTCTTGAGCGATGATCTCACCGGTGTCCACCCCTTCATCAATAAAGTGCACGGTAGATCCTGTGATTTTCACACCGTAATCTAAGGCATCCCGCACCGCATGAGCCCCAGGAAAAGCGGGCAGTAGAGCGGGGTGGGTGTTGATGGTACGCCCTGCATAGTGATCAAGAAATGGGGCACCAAGTATCTTCATGAATCCAGCGGATACGATGAGGTCTGGCTCATACTGGGCGATAGTGACCGCTAAATCCGCATTCCACTGATCTCGATTCATTCCCAGCGGCACGATGCTGCTGGGAATACCAGCCTTTTCACTGCGCGACAACGCGGGACACGTGATATCGCACACCACCCCTACTACGTGGTATAAACCCTGGTTATCAAGGATGGATTGCAAAAGGGTGCCCGCCCCTGAGGCGAGCACCACAATTTTGAGCGGCTGAGAAGATTCGAAGCTGATCACAGGGATATCCTAGCCGTGCTGATATAAGGTTTTCCTAGTTTTCTGTCTCTTTTTCTTCTTGAGCTGATTCAAAAGCTATGTCTTCAAGGTCAGCTTCGGTGCGTTCGGGCCCGAAGGCGATTGGTTCCTCTAGATTTGCCTCTGGTTTTACCGGCTCGGATTCTTCAGCGACCTCTTCAGAATCTAATGGCCCGACCTCAATTACGCCCTCCTCATCCTTCTCCTCTAATTCTGGTTCGCTATCAGTTTTGTCGGGCTCTACCGGCTCTGATACGTTTGCGATCTCTTCGGTCTCTTGGGAATCTAAAGCTCCCGCGACTTCTGGCGATCCTGCTAGCTCAGGTTGACTGGTATCTTCTTCCGTCTCACCAGTGGCTGCCTCAGGGTGATTCCCCGTGTCGCTAGGATCTGGTTCATTAGATGTCGAGGATTCATTGTCGGTGCGCCGCGAGGCTTGGACAGTGGCGGTGGCCCACGTACAAAATAGTGCAGTGGTGAATATCGTGGGAACGAGAACTATCGCGATGACGTGTGGACCTGTCAGCCCATAAACACCCAATTCGCCCCGTCCGAAGTAAATAAGGGCCGCATTGAGTACAGTAGCCACGCTCACAGCTACGGCAGATTCTAGAGCGTTCAACCGCGCCTTTACAGCGACATAAATTGCTACACCAGCAGGTATAGCTAATAGACTAGGTGCGACACTATGAGCAGACTGAGGAATCGCGGCCATAAGCGGTAGCGGTGGTAGGGCCACCAGATTAATCCCAAAGAGGCTGATAGTTGCCTGGCCGATAATCGCTTCTGAACCAGAGAGCAAAGCTAAAGTAGCGATCATAAAATTCGGCACATACAGGAGGCTGAGAATACTCGCTCCTACGATGCCCCACGGTGAATATACCTGCACAAGCTCGGATAGCACGTGATAGTGGAAGCCTAAGGATATAAGAAGGACCACTAAGCTTGCCGCAAGGCAATAAGCAATAAAACGGACTGCGGCTACTGCTCCGTCAATCAGGTTCGGCGACAGACCTGCTCGCTTTATCAGGGCGCGCCACAACCGTGGGCCCATTCCCACAACCAGAGCAAGCAGATGCAGAAGGACTGTAGCCCCCACTGCGTGCAGCAACGGTGGCACCGCAACTGGGAAAACGACGGAAGCATCAAAGAGCATCCCGGCGGCGATCAGCGTCAAGGCAGTGGGTATACCAAGGACCGCACAGGCAATAACCGCGAGATCATAAAGGCTGACGCGGTCCTTAATCAAACGGTAGACCGTTCGAGCCTGCACACAAGCGAAGAGGAGAGGAGGCGCGAGGGGTACGTAGGAGATCACCACATCCTCACCGCTGAGGGGCGCAGCATTAAAAGCTAACCAACCCAACGCAATCGTGGCAGGTAGAGCCGCCATGGAGGTTTCAGTGAGAAGTAAAATAAGCAGGGCGCCAGAAATTATCACACCCAGAATAACTGCTATGGGAACCGTCAAGGTAAAGAGGATATGACGAATTTTAGCTTTTATACTCAGATCAGCTGGAATCTTGTCCGTGGAAGAGATCCTGGCACTTTTCTTCTTCGACGTGCTCGTGCGTGAAGCGGGAGCGGTTGATCTCACCGCTGTTCGCGGGCGACGAATACGCTGCGGTTCGACACTCGGGCCGGTCTTTTTGCTCATTCTTTCCAGTCTGCCATCACCTGTGGGGATCAGCCAGAAAGACGCGGCCACCCCTGAAAAATTTAAATCAATCTACACCTCGAATGCGCACACCCTCACAAGTCCAAACCTCCCGTACGGGTGGTGCCGAGGATATCTATCTGCCTCGAACTAGGGAATCTCTTAAACGCGGCAATATGGAGTGAATACTGGCTGTGGTGGCAAGTTTGTGAAATCGGAAGAGATTAAGCTTACTCTCCTACCCTTACCCGGTAGCCACTGCTCACGCGTCACCGCGGGAATTTTGGGGATAAGAGAAGGACCCCGCTCAACCTATCTCCTAAGCACAACCTCAAAGAATGTGGGGCATGCGTCAGCTGCAGTCCATATACTTATTAAGGCACTAGAAGAATATGTCTAAGAGTAGGCGAGCAATCGATAGGCACTGTGTGAACCACCAGCAATAAGATGAGGGGTATCACGATTGATAAGAAGTATTTTTTCTTCGCAATTGGCTTGCCTATCGCCTCGCTAACAGCTAGTGTTATATCGCAGTACATAACAAACTGGTTACAATCGTGATTAAGATGTAACACCAGCGATAATGCGTGTTCATAGAGGACAATACGCAAATTTTATTGTCCGTCAGGTTTCCAACAAGCAAAGGGAAGTTAGCTTCATGCATCAGCCACGAACTCGGAGTGGGGGCAAGCACCGCAAGCAGATCAACCCAGTCCGCGGGAGAGTAGCTTTCGTTGCAGCTGCTACTGGCATCGCTTCCTCTGCGGGCGCCACTGGCGCCGCCTTAGCCGCAGCACCCCAGTCCGGCTCGCCCGCCATTAAGCTCGCCGCTAATGATGTCCCGGCCGCAGATCTTGCTGCTCCTCAAATTCTGGAGTTTGCGGAATTCAAGCCGGCTTTTAACCTCACCGACCAACTGATCAAAGCTATCGCTTTCTCCGCTCAGGTCGAAGAGGCTGATCATCTTGCTAGGACCCCAAAAAATATTGTTGTAAAGCCTGCTGAGGGTTTATTCACCTCAGGTTTTGGTGCGCGATGGGGAACCATGCACAACGGTATCGATATCGCGAATGCTATGGGGACCCCCATCGTTGCTGCCATGTCAGGTACTGTTATTGACGCTGGTCCCGCATCAGGTTTTGGCAACTGGGTTCGAGTACTGCATGACGATGGAACGATCACCGTTTATGGCCATATGGAGACCGTCGAGGTCGTTGTTGGTCAGCATGTAGATGCTGGCCAGCGTATTGCTGGCATGGGCTCTCGTGGTTGGTCAACTGGATCTCATCTTCATTTCGAGGTTCACCCTGCGGGTCAAGGTCCTATCGACCCGGTGCCGTGGCTAGCTGAACGTGGCGTTTTCGTCGCTTAAGTTGGCTCACTAGATCACCCCCCACCTCTGAAGAGGTTGGGGGATTTTTGTGTCTTAACCCACAGTCACTTGCCCTACTCTTAAGTTACTCGGTAACCTCAAAGTTAGTTACTCAGTAACCTCTATTCTTAGGAGAAGGCAGCACCATGGCTATCAAGCAAGCACTCCTTGCGCTACTGCTCAGACAACGCCTCACACCCAGTCAATTGCAAGCGCAATTCCTCGAACTGACCGACCACACTCAAACCCTCAATATGGGGCAAGTAACCCAGACCCTCAAGAGGCTCGAACGAGATCAGCTCATCACTGCAGCTGGCCCCATCACTGGCGCCAACGGACACCAATCGGAAAGTTACCTCATCACCGAACAAGGCGCTGAACTCGTCCGCGAGTGGTTTAGGCGCCCAGTATCTACCCCGTTAAGCGAAAGAGATGAATTAGAAACAAAGATCTACCTCGCTATTGCCGACCCATCCATCGACCTCATCGATCTACTCGATAATCAGCGCTCCGAAATTTTAGGCCAGCTTCGCATCTTAAATAAGCAGGCTCGAGAGCTACCCCACCAACGCCTCCCGCGACGTCTGCTGATCGAACACCGCATCTACACTCTCGAAGCTCAGGCTCGCTGGCTCGATCGCATCGAATCCCTCCACCCCTGCCCCACCCACCAAGGAGAACGGTAATGTACCCCATCGAACTCAACGGCATCTCTTGCGTATTCGGCTCCGGCGTCCGGCGCGTCGTGGCCCTCGATCATATCGATCTCACAGTGGGTCAAGGCGAGCTTGTCGCCGTCATGGGACCATCCGGATCAGGGAAATCCACCTTGCTCAATGTTGCGGGTTTATTACAACAACCTACATCAGGGCGGGTTCTTATTGATGGTGTTGATACCTCCAATATGAATGATGCTTATGCTGCCCGACTGCGTCGCCAACACATCGGAGTAGTTTTCCAGCGCTATAACCTCATACCAACGCTGACAGTAGCCGAGAATATTGCGCTCCCTCTAGAGCTTGAGGGTGCTTCCTTTGCCAGCCTCACCGACGATATCGCCGCGGCTTTGGAGGAAGTGGGACTCTCGGACACCTTCGATCGATACCCAGGGGAGATCTCCGGTGGGCAAGCGCAGCGCGTCGCCATTGCTCGAGCCCTCATTGGTCCTCGAAGTATTGTGCTTGCTGATGAGCCCACTGGGGCTTTGGACACCTCCAGCAGCGAAGAGGTAATGAAAGTCCTCCGAGATCGAGTTGATCGCGGTGCCGCAGGAATTCTGGTGACCCACGAACCTCGTTTAGCGGCCTGGACTGACCGCATTGTCCATGTCCGTGACGGCAAAATCTCAGTGAAGGAGTTCTAATGAGCGCGTATATAGCCAGTCTTAGGCCCACGCTTCGAGACCTAAGAGCGCACCTATGGAGAAGTATTGCTGGTATATTGCTCGTTACTATCCCCGTAGCGGTGGTGAGCTTTAATATCGCCATGGACCAGTCGCGTATGAGCCTCTCGGATCTTCGCGCCGACACAACTGTCGTAGAGTCTCTCGGAGGCCAGTGTAAACAAGATATCACCGGGTATAACTACGAATGCTCTAACGAGTCCGATGCCCGCACAGATCCCCGCTCAGAAGCTCGGATCTTTGGTGCACGCGCTCAGCTCGAGCCCGTTGCCACAGCAGAGGCTCTCGCTACTATCGACGGCAGAAATACTACACTCCAGATCACGCATATCCCTGATAATCAGGCCCTCGAACGGGCGCCTTCATTAAACCCAGGAGAGATTATCATTGGCGAAGGATCAGCGGGACGGTTAGGGCTGCGGCCAGGAGATACGCTGAGGGTGACGGAAAATCGGCTCATTGATAGCACCCGTGCAGCCACAACCACCCTCACAGTAAAATCCATATCGCCAGGCTGGGACAGCTTCGTGCTCATCGGCTCCCTCCTCTCTGTCGACGACGTGGCCCAATCAGCCAACACCCAGTGGGTCCTCAGGGATGCCGAAACCCCGAGCTGGTCCACCGTGAAGCAGGCCAATGCCCGCGGCATGGTGGTGCAATCGGAAGCTGTCATGGAATCGGCTTCGGATATCCCTGACGAAGAACTCTATCCAGGTTTTGACTTGAAGGACTTTAATTCTTCCTACGCAGCAGAGTCTGTGATGTGGTTGTTCATATCATTCACTTTTATCCTCATTCTCTTGCTGATCATGATGAGTGTGATCACTCCTGTTTTTGCTATTGCGGCCACGAAACAGGCCGAGGTCTACGCCCAGATGCGCACCCAGGGCGCTTCCCGACGCCATATTCGCCTCGCGGTTTTAAGCTACGGCCTCGTCACCGCTCTTATCGGCGCCACCCTGGGGCTGGTCATCGGATTGGGTACCTTCTTTTTTCGGTGGACGTACCTCTTTCCTGATTTCAGCTTAGATTTTGCCCCGCTGCTTCAGCTATTAGTGTTCGTTACCGCTGTAGCTGGGGGTATAGGAGCCGCATATGTGCCCGCCCTCCTGGCTAGTCGCGGGTCCCCTATCGCTGGGGTTACCCTGAATCGCTCCGACCAGATTCTGCGCTGGCACAAGTGGATGACCATCGGTCCTGTGCTGCTCCTGCTGAGCATTATGGGTGCTATCGCCCTGCATTCCTTACCGCACTCTTCCGAGGCCGTAGCCTATTCCAGTGGGGACACTGTCGTGGCCCTTGCAGCCATCCAGTTCTTGCTAACAGTGGGAGGAATACTCGGTCTCATCGGCTGCGTTCCGGGGTTGATCTACCTTGCGGGGATGATCAGAAAACCACTATCCGCACGTCTGGCAGCTCGGCTCGTGAGAAGGCAAGCCCTGCGCTCGAGCTCCATCGTGATGGCGCTTTTGGCCATTGCAACAATAACAACCTTCCTCACAGTCACCGGCCTCGGCTACTCTAGTCCGTGGCGCGTCGTCGAGGCTAAAACATTCTCGGAAACACTTGTCACCATTGGGAGTGCTACCGAGAAAACATCTCCGGATATCGCCAGCGCCTTATCCGCCCGCGATGAAAATATCGAAAAAGTTGTCGCCGGCGCCACTATTACCCCACTGCCAACCCTGACGACCTCGGACTGGTCAGATTTCTCCCTGGAGATTGCAGATGGCTGCCGCGCTCACGATTGGTCTCATTTCTCCTATCAAGGTCAATCGCCTACTGATTCTCCTGAGGCGGCTCGGCACTGTCGACATAAGATATTAAATCCCACTGTGAATCTGCAATCAGGCATCTCAACAATAGTATTAGGAGAGGCCGATAACGGAATCCTGGACCTCTTTATCTTTAGTCCAGAGCAACGAGCCCGCGCCGCTGACGTTCTTGCAGCAGGTGGAGTCTTGGGAAGTAGCGCCATCGTCCACGAGGGCGCCACGGCAGACTTTATTCTGAGTGAACTTCCCCAAGACGAGGGAGTCCATACCATTGGACGAGCCCAACTCCCCTTCGCGGCTGTTCTGCCCGAATTCTATAATGGGTGGATCCTGAGCCCACAGGCTGCCCAAGCGCTCATCCAGCAGAATCAGACCATCAAGTTCGACACCTCAACCTACGCGGTCAACTTCCCCGAGATTCCCTCATCGAAGATACTCAACAAGATCTCCGAAATGGTCGACGATTATTACTACACCTCCTACTTCCCAGAATCGCAATTCCAGGCGGAGTACCTCTTCCTAGCGGCATTATTCATTGTGATTGTAGCTCTGATGATGATTCTGGCAGCGCCAACAATGAGGCAGCAGAATGAACAACTATTCACTCTCGGCGCCGCGCCGAAGCTGCTCAGCGCAATCAGCGCCTTTTATGGAATTATCACCACGTTATTGGCTACTATTCCAGCCCTGATCTTAGGACATGGGCTCGGTTATATTTTACTCGACAGTAGCGAATATGATATCAACGGCGAACTCATCTCTTTGGGTGGCCGGGGGCTATACCAAGGTTCGTGGCCGATCGTCATTCTCTTCCTTCTAGTGCTTCCCGCCGTGGCGGGGCTGCTGGGGGCCTTCCTCGGCCGTCCGCGCGATCTGGTGAAGTACCGACAGGATTAGAAATAGGGGGCCATGAGATATGGCCCCCATATCCCTATAGCTTCTCCAACGGAACTCCGCCAATGAGCATCAGACGAACTTTTCCGGAAGAACCAAAATCGATCATCACGGTGGTATGTGCGGCACTTCCGCCTACCTCCATCACAGTTCCGAGCCCATATTTAGCGTGATTCACACGATCACCGACCTCGAGATGAAGGTTACGTGCTTGCGTCTTCGGCCCACCCAAGGGCCGCTGCCGCGTTGAGCGCTGCGGAGGAATATACGGGGCACTCGACCCACCTGACCATTCAGATCTCTCAGGTTCCACCCGCTGGAAGTGAATAAGATCTTCCGGAATTTCGCCAATGAATCGAGACGGCGGGTTACTCACCGCATTACCCCAGGAGGATCGAATCATAGCGCGCGAAATATAGAGCTGCTCCCGCGCTCGTGTAATACCGACATAAGCTAATCGACGCTCCTCTGAGAGTTCCCGTGGATCCCCGAGAGCGCGCATATGCGGAAATTGCCCATCTTCCCACCCGATGAGGAAAACCACCGGGAACTCTAGGCCTTTGGCGGTATGTAAGGTCATCAATGTGACCACACCTTGTTCGTGCTCCGGGATCTGATCGGCATCAGCCACCAAAGATACCTTCTCCAAGAAGGCCTTTACGCTTCCTATCTCTTCTTCTAGTTCCTCATCGGTTCCCATCCGTTCATAGGCCAAAAGATTGGCAGCCTCCGAGGAAAATTCGCGGGCCACGGATACCAGTTCATTGAGGTTATCCAAGCGCGCCCCATCCTGAGGATCACTCGAAGCTTCCAGTTCCGCCTGATACCCTGTGGTTTCGAGAATCTCGGCGATAATATCGCCAATATTGGGAAGCTGGGTGACATCGTCAACCGCTCCTTGTGCGAATGTGCGCAGATGCTCGATCAACTCCACGAAGCCTGCAAGAGCTTTGTGCACCCGCGAGGTCATCAGGGCGATTCTTCCCTCGACGGCGTCTTTGAGCGCGTGGGAGAAAGAGACTCCAGTGCTTTCTGCATGCATAGTAAGCATCGCAATAGCCCGATCCCCGATCCCGCGCCGTGGAGTGTTGATCACGCGGCGCAGGGATACTTCATCGTCCGGATTATCGATAACCTTGAGGTAGGCGATAATATCGCGGATTTCCTTACGTTCATAGAACCGCGTACCGCCAACCACCTTATAGGGAATGCCCGTTCGAATAAAGATATCTTCCAGGGCGCGCGAGGAGTTATTAGTACGATACATCACAGCCATATCGGAGTAATTGCGTCCGCGATCGGTGAGCTTATCAATTTCAGCAGCCACAAAGCGCGCTTCATCGTGCTCATTATCAGCTACATAGCCCGTGATCTGGTCACCGTCTCCAAGATCGGTCCATAATTTCTTCTCGCGCCGATTGTCATTCTGGGCGATTAGTGCATTAGCGGCTGAAAGAATGGTCTGGGTGGAGCGGTAGTTCTGCTCTAGGAGGATCGTGCTTGCTTGGGGATAATCTCGCTCAAATTCCTCGATATTGCGAATTGTTGCCCCACGGAAAGCATAAATCGACTGGTCACTATCACCTACCACGCACAATTCTGAGGCATCGTCACCAGTGCCCACCAGCAACGCGATCATGCGGTACTGCGCGTGGTTAGTATCTTGGTACTCGTCGATCAGCACGTGCCGAAATCGGCGCCTGTAAAACGCAGCCACGTCGGGATACTCGGTGAAGATACGCACCACTTCACCGATGAGATCATCGAAGTCGAGTGCATTGGAACTGCGCAACCGCCTGTGATATTCCGCAAAAACCTCGGCTACAGTGGTATTAAAGGGATTTTTAATTGCCTCTGCGTCCGCGAGTGCCCGTTCAGGTGTGATTAGTTCATTTTTCCACTGCGATATATGGGCGGCGAGCATACGGGGGCTAAAACGCTTTAAATCCAGCTGCAGATCTTTGGCTATCATGCCGATCAGCCGTTTCGAATCGTCTGCATCATAGATGGTGAAATTTGCGTTTAGCCCCGCCACCAAATGTGACTGCTCGCGCAGAATGCGCACACACGTCGAGTGAAAGGTAGACACCCACATACGTTGAGCCACCGTGCCAACGAGCTCAGTGACACGCTCTCGCATTTCGGCTGCGGCTTTGTTGGTAAAGGTAATGGCAAGAATCTGGCCGGGATGGACATCGCGATACCGCATGAGATAGGCGATGCGCTTCGTCAGCACCGCGGTCTTGCCAGAACCAGCACCGGCCACGATCAGCAGTGGGGATCCCTGATGTTTCACCGCGGCCTCTTGTTGCGGATTTAAACCGGTAAGCAGATCTGGCTCATCTCGCACCGGGTGACTGGGGTTGGATATGTCACGATGGCGGCGGGAGGGGGAAAATGGCGAGTGATTGTCATTCATAGTGCCTCTAATGTACAACGCCAAAAGGACACAAGATGTTCTCCCTCTACCTTCTTGCCTTCTAGCGTGGCACAATAGGTAACCATGAACGATTCTGATCCCCACTTCGAGGTTCGGTTTCCCTCAGGCACCGACGATCCCCTCACGGATCGCGAGATCCAGCTGTACCGCGAAGAGATTAATCGTCTCGACCGTCTGATCCTTGATGCGGTGAAGCGTCGCACTGAGATTTCCAAGGCGATTGGACGCACGCGGATGTCCGCTGGCGGCACGCGTCTCGTTCACACCCGCGAACTGGCAATTATCAATCAGTTTCACGCCGAATTGGGCGATGAAGGCCCGAGCTTAGCGCAGATCTTATTGCGCATGGGTCGCGGGAAGCTCGGCACAAAATCCACCTAGCCTCAACTATGGTGTTGACCACCTTGAGCTCCCTCGAGGTCACTACTTAATATCATTATCGACTACCGTAGACTTTTAGGATCTTTCGCATTGTGCGAAACCAGTAATCGTCATGAATGGAGATATTCTCATGTCCCTTGATATCACTAGCTCCCCAGCGTGGAAAGAACTCAGCGTTGCCCATAAAGAACTCGAGCAGACCACTTTGCGCGAGCTTTTTAGCGCTGACAGTGAGCGCGCTTCCCGCCTCAGCTTCGAAGCCGCAGGATTACACGTCGATTTGTCGAAAAACCTGATCAATGACCAGGCCCTCGCAGCCCTGATCAAGGTCGCTGAAGCCGCCAATCTCTCCGGACGTATCGAGGAGATGTTCACCGGCGAACACATCAATAACACCGAAGACCGCGCCGTTCTCCACACCGCCCTGCGCCTACCTGTGGAAGAAAGCCTCAAGGTTGACGGCCAGAATATCGCCGCCGATGTGCACGAGGTCCTCAGCCGGATGCGCGACTTCGCAACCTCTCTGCGCTCGGGTAGCTGGTTAGGTTACACCGGACACACCATCAAAACCGTAGTCAATATCGGTATTGGCGGCTCCGATCTGGGTCCAGCCATGGCCACCAAAGCACTGCGCAGCTATGCCACTGCCGGTATCAATGCCACATTTGTTTCCAATGTTGATCCTGCCGATATGATTGCGGCGCTCGATGATCTCGATCCTGAGTCCACTCTCTTTATCGTGGCCTCGAAAACCTTCACCACCCAGGAAACCCTAGCGAATGCTCATGCTGCAAAGCGGTGGCTGGTAGAAAAGCTCGGCGCCGAAGAAGCAGTGGCCAAGCATTTCGTTGCGGTTTCCACGAATGCTGAGAAGGTTGCCGAATTCGGTATTGATACCAAGAATATGTTCGGCTTCTGGGAATGGGTCGGAGGCCGGTACTCTGTCGATTCTGCCATCGGTCTGGCCCTGATGGCTGTTATCGGCCCCCGCGATTTTATGCGCTTCCTCGAGGGCTTTAATGCCATGGATAAGCACTTCCGCACCGCCAGCTTGGAAGAAAATATTCCTGTTCTAATGGGCCTTTTGGGAGTTCTATATAATAATTTCTTCGGTGCGGAGACCCACGCGGTCCTACCTTATTCTGAAGACCTAGGGCGCTTCCCTGCTTATTTGCAACAGCTCACCATGGAATCCAACGGTAAGTCTGTGCGCCATGACGGCACCGCTGTGACTACCTCGACCGGTGAGATTTACTGGGGTGAACCCGGCACCAACGGCCAGCACGCTTTTTATCAGCTGATTCACCAGGGAACCAAACTGATCCCTGCTGATTTCATTGGATTCGCCCGCCCCAAGGAAGATCTTCCTACCGCTAGTGGATCTGGCTCCATGCATGACCTTCTGATGAGCAATTTCTTTGCTCAAACCAAGGTTCTAGCTTTTGGCAAGACCGCCGAAGAAATCGCCGCCGAAGGTGTTAAGAGCGAATTGGTCAATCACAAGGTGATGCCGGGCAATCGCCCCACCACCACTATTTTGGCTAAGGAATTGACCCCACAGGTACTCGGTGCCTTGATTGCCCTTTATGAACACATCACTTTTGTTCAAGGAGTCATCTGGGATATCAATTCCTTCGACCAGTGGGGTGTAGAACTAGGCAAGCAGCAGGCTAATGACCTGGCTCCAGCAGTCTCTGGCGAGAAAACTGTAGATTCTGGAGATAGCTCCACCGATCAGCTCATTACCTGGTATCGCAACCATCGCTAAAACCATGACATAGCATAACCGGCCCTCTTATTGGGCCGGTTTTGCTATGTATTAGGTTGGCACTGAGAGCACCACCAAATAATGCGTTCGAGCTCCCCTTCTTCCCCGTGCGCGTCCTTGCCACCCAATTTCCCTTTTTCGATCAGCGTGCCACACCGTCGACACGGCTTACGATTACGACCGAAGACATAGGAGGTTTGGCCGGGGATTTTAACCCCTGTACTCACGCGGGTGGTCGATAGCCTGTTAGACCACATCAACCGTCGAGTGATTGCTAACACTTGATCGATATCAACATCTCCAACACGGCGTAACGGGTGCAAACCAGCCAGGAAAAGAATCTCGGCTCGGTACTCATTACCTACTCCAGCTAGATTTTTCTGATCCATCAGAGCTGCCCCGATCGTTCGATCCGGCCTTAAAAGGAGGCGTCTTTTAGCCTCGGCGGCATCAAACTCAGGGGCTAGAACGTCAGGTCCCAAATAACCAATCGCTTCGTCATATTCACTCGCCTTGATTACTCTGACCAGTCCTAAAGAATGGCCCACTATTTCGATGGGATCGTTGGGGGGATCTGCCAGTCTGAGTACCACGCGGGCGGTAAAAGCTGGCTTTCGCCATCGATCGCCTAAGCGGTGAACCGACCATGTTCCCTCCATTTTGAGGTGGGTCTGCAGAATATCTGGACCGAAAGCCATAAACAGGTGCTTGCCATAGGGCCACACCTTCTCGCATTGTCGACCACTGAAATCCGCAAGGGCGAATCGGGGAACCCGAATATCGCTAGAGATAACTTCCCGTCCGCTCATAAATTGCAGGCGTCGGGCTAATCGGAAGACGGAATCACCCTCGGGCATTAAAGAATACCGCGCGGTTGGGAGGACTGATCAGCGGCGACAATTCGTTTCCCGAACGGGAACAGACTCACCGGAATCATCTTGATATTAGCTATAGCTAGTGGGATCCCCACAATGGTGACTGCCTGCGCTGCAGCGGTCATAATATGGTTGAGGGCCAGCCACCAGCCTGCTACTAGGAACCAGAGGATATTGGCTACATCGCTCAAGCCGTTTGTTGCTTGGGGTTCCACGACTCGGCCGAAAGGCCAGAGCGCATAGCTGGCCATACGGAAGCTAGCCACCCCAATTGGGGCGGTAATTACGAAAAGGAAAGCGATAATTCCCGCTAAAAAATAGCCCAATGCTAACCACAGGCCTCCGCAGAGGACCCAAATGATATTGAGGATAGTACGCATAAGGCTCATCTTAGCGATCACTAGTCATCGAAGCTGAGATCAGCAGACGCATCGTCTAAACTCCGCCCTGGTCGCCCTCGTGTATTGCGGCGCGGGGTAGGCTGGTGCATCAAGACCAGTCCCCGTGGGTTGATGGATAAACCAGCCTCTTTCAGCGATTTAAGGAGAGGCGACTCCAAAGCTGAATCTCCGTTGACTTTCTCGATAACCAGCCGGGAACGCACCTTTTCTCCGAGGGCATTAATGACCAAATCATAAGCTGGCTCGGGGGTGTCCATCAGGATGAGGTTCTTTCCTCCTCGAGTCATATAAGCCGCGAGGAGGCCATCGATGAGCACAACAAGGGATCCAGCAGCCCGCGTTAAACCCCGTTCTGGCCAGGCGATAGCGGCCCCATAAGGATTGGCAGGATCGGCTGCGGCAAGAACCACAACCTCAGGGTTCTTCGCACCCGACGGCCATCCTGAAATATCGGCACTATCGTCATAACCACGCAAACGGTCGATAATCGCCGGTGTTGAAAATTGAGTAGCGCCCATACCTTCAATTAAGTGCCCGCGCATCGCCTTACCAGATTCTTCGAACTGCTTGAGAACCTTGTACACCAAGGCGAAGCCACCAACGATATCTTCACCCATCGCACTACCACGAGTTACCACTCCATAGCGATCCAGTAGTGTTTCACCGAGCGTAAAGGCCCGCGACGTGGCATCCGTGGAGGCGGCTATCGTGCGCCCCCACCGTCCCACCATATCGGGAGGCGTGGTGTGAGTGGGGACTTGACTGCGCATTCCTCGAAAGCGCCCCCTGCTTCGGTTCGGGGTGCGCTTGGCCCTATGCGCGGTATTCTTTCCCCCTGCCAGGCGGGCGCGAATAGGGCGAAAACTATCGGGAGACACCAGCCCCAATTCAAAGAGACCCCATAGCGCCTCCCTCAGGTCCTTATCGAGGGCATCCGATCTGAGCTCCTGGTAGAGATGACTGCCAGAAGTGCCCAGTTGAGTTAATACACTTTCTTGTAAATCAGTCAACGAATAATCGCTGGGGTCGGTGATCAGAGAATCTGCGTAGGCAGCTGGAACCAAGGTCAGCCATGGATCTCCGGCCCCGGCCTTACCTTGGCCGATGATGAGTACCTCACCATTATAGGTCAGTTCATCAAGGTCCGCCGGGTTGTAGTTTCGCACGCGGTTGGGGAAGATCCACTCCTCCCAGGCACTCGCCGGCAACCGGACGCCGGCGAGCTGCTCGATAACGCTGTACACCCCATCCACACCATAGAGTTCAGGCTCGCTGCCCACGGCAGCCACTTGATGCCACGACGAGAGAAACCGGGCAAAGGCAGAAGGTGACACGGGGGCGGTTTGGCTGCGCAATTTCGCCAGCGATTTACTCCGAATTATGCGGAGCACTTCACTGGCAATATACTCTTCCGCCTCAATTCCCTTACGGTAATGGCCAGCGATGATTGCCTTAGATTCCATGAGTTTTTCTAAGGAAGCAAAAGCGACGCTCGCAGCCAGACCGAATGCGTTTTGGAGATCTGAGAGCACAAATGGTCCGCGGGTGCGAGCCCACCTGGCTACTAATTGGTCAAGAGCATCAGTCACTGGCTCAATCTGTGCTCCCACCCCTCTCGGTACGGGGACGCCAAGACCATCGCGTAAAACAGCCGCGTCGGCTACCTGTGCCAGATGGTCGAGGCCGTTAATGCGTACCTGCATGATCCTGTTGGGGAATTGTTTGAGGAGTTCAGCCGTTCTGGTATCAAAGCTAATATGCTCATTCAGATCAGCAATAGGCCCTAAAATGCGCAAGGCATCTATAAATTCCTCGGGGTTGCGGGCCTGGCGATCCGTGCTAATACGACGCAGCTGGGCGTCTACTTCGGCGATAATCTCAGGTTCAAGGAGCTCCCGCAATTCCACTGTGCCCATGAGTTTGGCCAAGAGGGCTGGGTCGAGGGCCAAGGCGGCTGCTCGTTTTTCAGCTAAGGGGCTATCGCCCTCGTAGACAAAGGCACCGGTATAACTAAAAAGAATCGAGGCCGCGAATGGCGAGGGCTGCTCAGTTGTGATCTCAACAATGCGGGTTTTCTTGAGCTTGAGGTCTTCGAGAACGCCTATCAGACTCGGTAGATCATAAACATCCTGCAAGCATTCGCGTACTGCCTCCAAGATAATGGGGAAAGTCGGATATTTCCGAGCCACATCGAGTAACTGGGCGGCCCGCTGCCGCTGCTGCCATAGTGGTGCGCGCTTGCCCGGATGACGTCTCGGCAATAACAGCGCACGGGCGGCACATTCGCGAAAACGCGAGGCAAAGAGCGCCGAATTGCCAACCTGCTCGGTCACAATATGCTCGATTGCATCGGGGTCAATGAGGAATAGTTCAGCCCCAGGTTCCACATCAGCATCCGGCAACCGCAGCACAATCCCATCGTCCGAGCTCACTGCTTGCGCATCTATTCCTGTGCGCTGCGCAATCTCCGAGCCCACAGCTAACGCCCACGCGGCATTAACGCCGCGACCGAACGGCGTATGTAAAACGACCCGCCAGTCTCCGAGGTCGTCGCGGAAACGTTCCAGAACAAAGGTGCGCTCATCGGGGATGACCCCTGTCGCTTCGTGCTGTTCCTGGAGAAAACGAACGATATTCTCGCGGGCATTATGGTCGAGGGTGGCAATCTCCTCGAGAGCTTGTGGTGTAGAAAAGATCTCGCGTCGGAAAGCGCCGACCGCTTTTCCTAATTCCGCTGGGCGACCGAGCTGATCGCCCACCCAAAACGGCAGGCGCCCCGAATGCCCTGGTGCGGGACTAACCAATACCTGGTCGCGAGTGATCTCTTCAATTCTCCAGCTCGACGCTCCAAGAGTGAATACATCACCAACCCGAGATTCATATACCATCTCCTCATCGAGTTCACCCACACGGCGTGCGCCGACCTCGCCGCCTACGAGATAGACCCCGAATAAGCCCCGATCGGGAATCGTGCCGCCACTGGTCACCGCAACACGCTGGGCCCCAGGTCTGGCAGATAACGTGCCAGTGATGCGATCGTAGACTATGCGGGGTTTCAGTTCCGCAAAATCAGTGGAAGGGTACACTCCACTGGCTAAGTCGAGCACGGCATCGTAGACCTCACGCGGCAGCGTGCGGTAGGGAAAAGCGCGTATAACAGTCGCATACCATTCCTCGACATCGATATCCTCGACAGCCACCTGGGCGACAGTCTGTTGAACCAACACATCGAGGGGGTTGCGCGGGATATGCAGTGCCTCAATACGGCCGCCCCGCATCCTTTTAACAGTCACTGCTGTTTGCACGAGATCCGAGCGATGTTTGGGGTAGAAAGAGCCGTGTGAAACCGCTCCCACCACGTGCCCGGCGCGCCCTACTCGTTGCAGCCCTGATGCCACCGATGGCGGAGCTTCGACCTGAATGACTAAGTCCACTGCTCCCATGTCAATGCCTAGTTCAAGTGAGCTGGTGGACACCACAGCGCGGAGTGCTCCTTCTTTGAGCATGGTTTCAGTGGTGGCGCGCTCGTCTTTACTCACCGAGCCGTGGTGCGCTCGGGCGATCACCAAACCCGCATCTTTGATCGCATCCTTACTCGGCATCACCTGGGCCGGAATCGTACTTTGTGCTGGGGTCTCAAGCACCTCGGGCGAATGCTCTGTGACATAGAGTTCGTTGAGCCTCGCGGCGAGCTTTTCGGCGCTGCGTCTGGAATTGACAAAGATGATCGTGGATCGGTGGTCCATGACCTCGTCGTAGAGCATGGCTTCTATATGTGGCCAGATGGAGCCAGTGCGCTGATCCCCGCCGATCATCATAGTTTCGTCGGTATTGCTACTGAGCCCTAAAGAATCGTCGATCAGTTCATCATTAGCTGTGAGAGATTGATCGAGTGTGGGCAAATCCGACATATCCTCCACGGGCACGCGGACCACGAGATCAAAGCTCTTAGTTGCTGGGGGGTTAATAATCTGCACAGGACGATCGCCGCCTAGAAATTGGGCTACTGTCTCAATCGGCCGCACGGTTGCTGAAAGCCCGATGCGCTGGAGTCCGCTCCGGTTCGTGCCCTCGGCTGCAATCAGGCGCTCGAGGCGTTCTAAGCTGAGGGCCAAATGCACCCCGCGTTTGGAACCCGCTATGGCGTGAATCTCGTCAATTATCACGGTGCGCACTGTTGTGAGGATGCCTCGCGCCTTGGACGTCAGCATCAAGTAGGCAGACTCTGGGGTGGTAATAAGAATATCTGGTGGGTTACGTAATTGCGCTGCGCGTTCGGCGGCTGGGGTGTCACCCGAGCGAACACCAACGGTGATAGTAGGGTGCGCGAGTCCGAGATTGGCTGCGGTGCGCGCGATTCCGATAAGAGGGGCGCGCAGGTTGCGCTCGACATCGACTCCGAGCGCTTTCAGTGGAGAGATATAGAGGACCTTAACGCCTACACCTGCGTCTTTATCTGATTCCGACGCTGGGTCGAAAGTGTTATTTGCCACAGCTAGTGTGGTTTGACCTGAGGTCGTAGAAAGCTCGTTAAGTGACCATAAGAAGGCTGCTAGCGTTTTACCTGAGCCAGTTGGAGCAACCACGAGGGCATTTTCACCAGCAGAAATGGCCTTCCATGAGGCATTCTGCACAGAGGTAGGTGAGGCGAATACATCGGTGAACCAGGTGCGCACAGCTGGTTGAAAACGCTCGAAAACTTTCTCAGAATCCACTGAGAGATCATTGTCAATAATGTTCAATTTTTCGCTGACCCTCTAGACTAGTTAACTATGACTGCTCAATTTGATGATGCTACGTTGACCTACCGAATCGCCAAAGGCACCGGCGATATCCTTAAAGGCGTGCGCACAGATGATGTTCTGCGGGATCGTGCCCTAGGCGATGCTGGCGACGATCTTGCCCAAAACTGGATCGCCCGCGTTCTCGCCCAGCACCGCCCACACGACGGATTCCTTTCTGAAGAAGCAGCCGATAACCCAGAGCGCTTAGGTAAAGAGCGCGTTTGGATCATCGATCCGCTCGATGGCACTAAAGAATATGCCACCGGACGTCAGGATTGGGCTGTGCATATCGCACTGGTTGAGAACGGGATTCCCACTCATGCCGCAGTTGGTCTTCCCGACCTTGGCGTGGTCTTCCATTCCGACGAAGCCCGTGCCGTTACCGGCCCGATGTCCAAGCGTATCGCAATTTCACACAACCGCCCACCCGCGGTAGCCCAGCATGTAACAAAGAGCCTCGGTTTCTCCTCGGTCTCCTTAGGTTCGGCTGGTGCCAAGGCTATGCACGTTCTGCTGGGTGATTATGATGCCTATATCCACGCCGGCGGCCAGTACGAGTGGGATTCCGCAGCCCCAGTTGGTGTGTGTAAAGCCGCAGGTCTGCATTGCTCGCGCCTCGATGGCAGTGAATTAACCTATAACAACAAAGATACCTATATGCCAGATATTCTCATCTGCCGCCCAGAGTTAGCGGAAGAGATCATTAAGCTGGCTACTGAGTTTCGAGATGAGCACGGATCTTATTAAGATGCACCTCTAGACTTTAGCCCGCTGCACCCCGAGACCTTTGATTCACTCGGTGTGTGGCGGGTTTAAAAACGTACGATGGTGCACTGAGCATAAATACAACTCGGAGATAAAGGAGCGTTCACCGTGTCTACTATTGCCACCCCCTATGAGGATCTCCTGCGGAAAATTCTCTCAGAAGGATCTCATAAAGACGATCGCACAGGTACGGGAACGACAAGCTTATTTGGACAACAAATGCGCTTTGACTTAGCGCAATCGTTTCCGCTTATTACTACCAAGAAAGTGCACGTGCATTCAGTTGTTGGTGAATTACTGTGGTTCTTGCAGGGTTCATCAAATGTGCGATGGTTACAGGACAATAATATTCGCATCTGGAACGAATGGGCCGATGAGAATGGGGACCTAGGCCCCATATATGGGGTGCAGTGGCGCAGTTGGCCGACCCCCAATGGGGCTCATATCGATCAGATCTCTCAAGCTCTCACCACATTGAAAAATAACCCCGATTCCCGCCGCAATATTGTCTCGGCGTGGAATGTTTCCGAGCTCGACAATATGGCTCTGCCCCCCTGTCATCTCTTATTCCAGCTGTACGTGGCAGATAACAAGCTTTCCTGCCAGCTTTACCAGCGTAGTGCCGATATGTTTCTCGGGGTTCCCTTTAATATCGCTTCCTATTCTCTACTTACTCACATATTTGCCCAGCAAGCTGGTCTTGACGTCGGGGAATTTATCTGGACCGGTGGCGACTGCCATATTTATGATAATCACCGTGAGCAGGTAGCCCTGCAATTATCCAGAGATCCCCGCCCTTATCCCCAGCTCAAATTACGCACGGCACCAGATATATTCTCCTACACCTTCGACGATATTGCTTTCGAAGGCTACGATCCGCACCCTGTAATTAAGGCTCAGGTGGCGGTGTAGAGATGCTAGGAGCTATTTGGGCGCAAAATCTCAACCGTATAATCGGCGATGGCCTTACCATGCCGTGGCATGTGCCAGAGGATATGCGGTTCTTTAAAGAACAGACACTTAACCACACTGTCATTATGGGGCGCAAGACGTGGGAATCGTTGAGCGTGCGTCCCCTACCTCATCGGGAAAATATTATTATTTCCTCTCGCGAACCCGGCGCGTGGTCGCAGGGTGCCAGGGTGATACACGATCTAGCTCAGCTACCCGATCGTGGCTGGATCATCGGGGGTGGGGAGATTTACCGGCAAACACTCCCCCAGGTGGGTCGCATTGTTCGGACACTTATCGACGCCGATATCGAAGTTGGTGAAAAAGCCGTTCTAGCCCCTGAGATCCCCCAAGATTTTAGACTCACCGATCACACCGATTGGACCATCTCCCGTTCAGGCCAGCGTTATTGTTTTCAAACCTGGGATAGAATAGCAACAGAAATCTTCAGCGACTAAGGATTTGATTCATGAGTTCAACCCCCATCACCATCTACGCCACCTCGTGGTGCCCGTTCTGTCGGCGCTTGCTGGCCGATTTGGACCACAAGAATATCCCCTACACCACGGTTGATGTCGATGCTGATGCCACAGCCGCAGCGTGGGTGGAATCCGTCAATAGCGGCAATCGGGTAGTGCCCACCGTGCTGTATTCTGACGGATCCCACGCCACCAATCCTCCGGCCGGTCAAGTGGCGCGCCGCTATAAGGAGCTCAGCGCCTTATAGCTCTCGCAGGAGATAGATATCCAAAATCCAGCCGTGGCACTGACGGAGATCTTGCTTGAGATCGCGCACCTCGTGACCGATCTCTGAAACATACCCGTGGCGCAGTACCTCCTTATCGGTGCCCAGATAGGCGCCCCACCACATATAGGTCTGAGGGCTAAAATTCTCCAGCCAAGCTGCGTGGCCGTCCAGCATAACCACACAATTGCGGCGCTCTATCTCTCGGGTATCTTTGAGGTTGCGGCCGGTAGTGATATGAATAGCTTCACCAATACGATTGAGAAGCAGTCCATGGCGTGCGGTCAGCACTTGGATAGCAGTAATGCCAGGAATAACATCAACTGCCATCTCTAGCCCCTCGAGCTCCCGCATTTTCTCGATAATGCGCAAGGTGGAATCATAAAGAGAGGGATCCCCCCAGACAAGAAAGGCGATCGTATCGTCCTTGTCTGAATTGTCTCGAATACTTGAGGCCAACAGGTGCGCTCGAGCGCTGTGCCAGGAGCGTACCTCGGCATCATAATTCTTAGGGTTGCGAACTCGGGGAGGATCTTCCACGGAATAGATCGGTGTTTGTGGAGCATGGCGCTCGATGATACGACGCCGAAGCTCTAAGAGATCGGCCTTAGTATCGCCTTTATCGAGAGCGAAAACAGCTCGGGCGCGTTTAAGAGCTGCGCTAGCCTGTAGGGTGAGAAAATCTGGGTCGCCGGCACCGATGCCGATCACGAGAACTGTCCGCATTTATCTAATTCTCATCTTGTGGATCCACTGGATCCACTGGATCCACAAAGCTCTCACGTTCACTAGAGGTGAAGTGCCCTGATAGGACGGTAAAATCAGCCGATATCTGTTGACGTAAATAGTGCTCACATGCCATTGACATCTGTTTAGCGTCATACCGGTTGAGGGTGAGCAAACGAGAGAGCGGATGTCCCTCGTCGTCGATCAGATCAAGGGCGAGATACTGGTGGCCATCCTCCTCGATCATTGATGCTGATACGCTAATTCCTGTAACATCGCGAAAAATCGCCTCGCTGGACATATCTAAACCTTCCTCACACTTCGTCTGCACTAGTTAGTAGTGGTGATTCTATACGGTTCTATGGCTAAGCAAAAGCATAGGCCAGATAGCCACCGGCTGGAATGGCGAGATATTTTTGCTGCTAGGGGTACTAATTATGGCCACTTCTTAGTATTCGGGTACGCTACCTAGATGGTGGGCTTTGACCCAACCGCTGCCCTAGTAGCTCAGTGGATAGAGCACGGCTCTCCTAAAGCCGGTGTCGGAGGTTCGATTCCTCTCTGGGGCACTTTTTTATTCCTAAGAGCGATCCCTAGTGAGTGGGCTCCAAACGATAGCCGGATTTTTAGTATCTATCTCATGGACCCCGCTTCCGTCATCTCCTTTATGCGTGAACAACAATCGCAACCTGTCTTATTCTGAGTCATTCCTTAACTATGAGGCTTTGACGCTTGGAGAATTCGATTCGTGTTAACCGCGTGGGCCCCTTGGTGTGGACTCGATGTGCAGAATGCACCCCTATCGTCGGCCCTCATATCTGCCGTGCTCATTCGGCTAGGATCACGGAGTCCTAAGGGCGCAGCCATAATCTTTGCCGTCTTGTGACTTTGCTTAATTTCCTCCCCCCCCTTTATCGCAGCTTCCGAGAACGCAGGGGTACAGGTGGCAATGCGAAATTAACAATGGAAGAGATGACATCCAATACCGCTAGAAGCACGAAGTTCACATTGCCCTTGACCGGGTGCGCTGTCTGTAGCACCATCCAGCCTTAGGGATATTCACCCGTGCCTGAGAAATTGGCTTGATTCTTATTATGAGATTTCTCCGGTGATCACATTAAAATCAATGCAATGCAGAATTTTCTGGGTGATTCAGAACCCGTCCTCCTGGCCGCCGGCTCCGTGGAAACCAGCACGCTTGTCTCCTTCGCGTGGATCATGGCTGCGGCCTCCTTAGCCCCAATATTGTCTTGGCTGACCGGGAAGCGTATTCCAGCTGTGGTTTTGCTTATTGGTTTGGGAGCTCTCATTGGCCCTCATGCCCTTCACCTCGCTGATATTGAAGGTGGAGTTTCTTTACTTAAAGATCTGGGCCTAGGGATGCTCTTCTTATTGGCTGGATACGAGATCAAGGTGTCAACTGTACGCAGCCGGGAAGGATTCACGGCCTCTGTTACATGGCTCGCGTGTATCGCCCTCTCTTATATAGGCGCTAATTATATTTTAGATTATGGCACATCGGCTACTGCAACGGTGCTCGCAATCGCAGTGACATCGACGGCCGTAGGCACGCTCCTGCCCATCATGAAACAACAGGACATGCTGGATACTAATGTAGGCAAGTCGCTGCTAGTGCATGGCGCTATCGGCGAGATCTTCCCTATTTTCGCTATGGCTCTGCTGCTTTCTACCCGCACCACCTGGCTAACCGCCACGGTACTGCTTTCATTCTTCGCGATTGCGGTGCTCATCGCCGCAATTCCAGCGACAGTAAGGAATCTAGTTCCATGGGTGGGCAGAGCTATGATTAGCTCAGCGAGCGCAACGAATCAGATGGTATTGCGCGTAGTGATTTGGATGCTCGCCATATTGATGGCGGTCGCAGCCGCTTTCCAACTCGACGTAGTTTTGGGCGCGTTTGCAGCTGGTTTCATCCTGCGTCAGTTGGTGCCGAAAAAATATCGCAACGCTCTTGAACAGCGTCTCGATGTCGTTGGGTACGGTTTATTAATTCCCGTTTTCTTCGTGTGCTCGGGTATGGCAATCGACACTGCCGCCGTCGTCGACAACCCCATGCGTCTAGCGATTCTCATTCCGGTCATCTATATCGCGCGCGGGCTACCGATTTTACTTCGCGAGATTTTCTCCAATACTGGCTCCGGGCTCGAGACAACTCGAGAGAAAATCCAGCTCAGCTTATATGGCGCGACCGCGCTACCCATTATTGTGGCCGTCACCGATGTGGCGACAACCTCTGAGATCATAAGCTCTGCCAACGCTTCAATTCTGGTGGCGGCAGGTAGCATCACAGTGCTACTTTTCCCTCTACTGGCTCACCTGTTGGATAAATCCAACTCGCAACAGGAACAAACAGGGTAGTTTTTTAAGCGTTGAAAGTGTTAAAGTCTTGAACCAGTGTGATCTATTAGCATCACTGATAAGGAGCAATATGTCTTTCTTTAACACCCGCCTCGTCAAGGCTCTCGCTCTCAGCGCCGCCATCAGCATAGGCTTTTCACCCCAAGCATTTGCTTTGGGACCCATCCAAGCAACCGTTCTCGACTATTCTGCTGGCGTTCCCTCGGCAGCTGCTGTAAAAGCCAGCGGTGCTGCGGGCGCTGTCCGCTATGTCTCCCGCCCACGCCCCGATGCACTCTGGATGCTAGGCAAACCCGTTGGCCTAAGAGAGACTCGTGATTTTGCAGCGAACGGTCTCAGCACCGCTTCCGTCTATCAATTTGGCAAAGGCCCCACAGCGGATTGGCGCCAGGGAGCATACGGCGCGGCAATCCACGCGCCGCAGGCTATCGCTTTGCACAAGGCTGCAGGGGGACCGACTGGTCGCCCCATCTACGTAGCCATCGACGATAACCCCACATGGGCAGAGTACGATCAACTCATTCGCCCCTACCTTCGAGCTTTCCAAGAAGCTCTCTTATTAGGGGGCTACAGCATGGGCGTTTATGGCAATTACAACACTATTGAGTGGGCCAGTCGCGATGGACTCGGATCCTTCTACTGGCAGCACGACTGGGGCTCCCAGGGACGTATCCATCCCCTCACAACCATCCACCAAAAGGCCGGTCAACAACGTACTGTGGACGGAATTCTCGTTGATGTCAACAATGTTTATGCTCGCGACTGGGGTCAGTGGCGACCGGGCGACCGCGGAATCCTTCTCCCCCAACCACCGGCGCCACCTCGCGCTGATCTGGGACACGCTCTTGCTGGTTTAAGCTCGCACATTCCAGGTGCAGATCGCTTCCCATTGCCACATGGGGATCAGATTAATCAGGCTCTTCAAATTGTGCGGCTGTCGAGCTAGTCGATGTCGCTAACGGAGCATCGATAAGCTGCATGCGGACGAGCTTGGTCAGCTTGTCCGCATCACCGTAACTGCTGGCCACGACCACAAAGTCAGTTCCAAAAGATGCGGAGGCGTGGATGTCTTTTTCATTAGACCACGCAAACTTAGTTCCTTCCACTCCCGGAAAAATAGCGGTACCAAAGTTTTGACTCGTTCCGTCCTTAGCGGTCGCTGCCGTGTCTCGCATCGCTCGCAGCACCGGCGCCTGCGGATTATTAATGAGCACCTGGGCAAGGAAGTAGGCAACGTCGAAAGTACTCGTCAGCGAATATCCCCACTGAGTATTCGCTTGGGTTGATTCGAGACCGTATTTTTTAATCACCCAATCGATGGATTGCGGATATTTTTCATACAGATCCGTGGCTAGATCGTCATCGGAAGTTCTAACCATTGACCTAGCCCGGGGGAAATCGCTTGTATCGCCACGCTCGAAAATATATTGAGCGATATAGAGCTTGATCAGACTGAGAGCGGGACGGGGTGCGCGCTCATTCACAGTCCCGATATGACCGCCTTCGGCGATATTGACATAGGTAATTTGAGCGCTGAAATTATCTTTTACTGGATCTCCCAGCTGAGGGACCTGAAACCCTTTGAGATCAAGCCATCGCCCTTCGTGTTGACGTCGGGTTAGGGAGGGTTGATCTGCAGGTTCGCGGGTGCAAGCCCCGAGGCATAGTCCGACTATGAGTAGCGGGCCTATGACCCGGTGTGGCCATATACCGAAGCCCTTCCTGCTAGCAGAGGTTAAGAGCATTTCTTCATTCTATTGACGGTATATGAGCACTTACAAACGGCCGTGATTAAAGCCTTAACAGGGTTATTTTTGGAACCTTAAGGCTCTACCGCGATACTAGTGATCGACCGCCGCTTCGACTCCGACGCCAGTTAGAGAGCGGACTTCCATCTCCGCCTGAAGGTGATCGAGGTTATCTGGTTTGCCCATAAAAGTTCCAATAATGCCGGCTAAGAAGGCCAAAGGAATCGATACTATACCTGGACTGTTGAGCGGGAAGTATGCAAAGTTGACGTTCTCCCCCAGCATGGAATTCGCCGATCCCGAGACTGCTGGTGAGAAGACTATAAGCAAGACGGCCAGAGCTAAACCTGTGTACATAGAGGCTACAGCACCTGTGGTATTGAATTTCTTCCAGTACAGCGAGAGCAATATGGTAGGTAGGTTTGCCGAGGCAGCAACTGCGAATGCAAGAGAGACTAGGAAAGCTACATTTTGCCCCATGGCAAGGATACCCAGAGCTATCGAAACCGCGCCAATGATGACAACCGTTATGCGCGATACCCGTACTTGCTCTTCTTCCGTGGCTTCTCCATTGCGAAGTACCCCATTGTAGATATCGTGAGCGATTGATGCCGAGGCGGTAATTGCGAGTCCCGCGACAACAGCTAGGACGGTTGCAAAGGCTACTGCCGAAATAATCGCCATGAAGAACGGGCCAGCGAGTGCCAAAGCAAGTAACGGAGCGGCTGAATTGGCTCCCCCAGGTGCGGCAAGGATCCGGTCCGGTCCCACCAGAGCGGCAGCACCGTATCCAAGAACCAACGTCATCAGGTAGAAGGCGCCGATGAGGATGATAGCCCACGTAACTGAGCGCCGTGCCTCCGTTGCGGTAGGAACGGTGTAAAAGCGCATGAGCACGTGCGGGAGACCGGCTGTACCCAGGACTAGAGATAGTCCGAGGGAAACAAAATCAAGACGTGAGGTCGCAGTCTGGCCGAATTTTAACCCTGGTTCCAGAATCTGAGACGCTTCGTAACCTTTTTGGGCGAGGGTGTCTGACACACGATGGGTTTCTACCGCCATGTCCATAACGGCGGAGAGACCACCCTTGATGGAGATAAAAACCAAAATCGACATGCTGCCCACGCCAATAATTAGAAGAACAGCTTTGATCATTTGCACGTAGGTGGTGCCCTTCATGCCCCCAATGAGCACGTACAAAATCATGACTACTCCCACCGCTGCGACTACTATCGCCTGTTTTCCAAAGTCGTGGACATCAAGCAAGACTGATACCAAGGATCCCGCTCCGGCCATTTGAGCGATCAGATAAAACAGGGAAACGAATAGGGTGCCAAATGCCGCTGCCACCCGTACTGGCTTCTGGCGGAGACGGAAGGAGAGCACATCGGCCATCGTGAAACGACCCACATTCCTTAAGGGTTCAGCCACCAGTAGAAGGGCGACCAACCATGCAACAAAGAAGCCGACAGAATAGAGGAATCCATCATATCCATTGAGCGCTATCGCACCGACGATACCTAAGAAGGAGGCAGCAGAAAGATAGTCACCCGCAATTGCGAGTCCATTTTGTCGTCCAGAGAAGGATCCACCACCGGTATAGAAGTCGGAGGCCTCCTTTGTAGACCGCCCAGCTTTTAACACCACCCCCATGGTTATAACAATGAAGATGATAAAGACGGAGATGTTGAGCACGGGGTTTCCGGTTGAAACGGTTTCAGCTACATATAATATCTTCATTTTTTAACCCTCCATACGTGAACGGATTGCTGCAGCCTGGGGCTCAATATTCCTATTGGCATAACGGATATACACCCACGTGATTACGAAGGTGGTAATAAACTGAGCAAATCCGAAAATCACTCCGATATTCACATTCCCGTACACGGGGGTGGCCATAAAGCTCGGCGCATACGTAGCGGTTAGGACATAGGCGATGTACCACACAAAGAACGCAAGCGACATAGGGAAAGTAAAGGATCGATAGGTCGACTTGAGTTCCAGGAATTGGCGGTCTTTTTGCATCTCTACAAATTCTTGGGCGGTGGGCTCGCGCCGCCTAGGCATGGGCTGAGCATTCATGGTGCACTCTCTTTCGCATCACAGCTTCGCGTGCAAATACCGAGGTGGGTCTTTTGACTGCGGAGCTATATTATTTTCGGTCGATTGGGGCCTAAGGCTGAGCTTTTACTACGCGGAGCCGGAATATTTGAGAATTTCGCGTGTGCTAAAACTCTGGCGATGTGCGGCTTGACGTCTAGGTAAATTTTTAGAAATAAGCCACAACAGCAACACCATGTGTTGCCAGTCACATGTATATATCTTCGCTTCCTAACCTACCCAAACTTCCCCCCAATAGCCGCAGATCCTGAATTATTTTCACTATCTTTTTTATCTACTACCCCCGACCTCCTCGCTTTATGCAAGATTTTAGCTACCCCCGCACCCTAAAAAAACCACTGTTCTGGAATCGACAATTTTGTTAAGCTACTCTTCCTTTGCGTACAAAAAACCCGCATCAGCTTTAGCGATGCGGGTTTGAAGAATTCGATTTAGCGGGCGTCTAGCAAATCAATCACAAAGACAAGGGTACGTCCCGCAAGTGGATGGCCGCCTCCAGCAGGGCCGTACGCAGCCTCTGGGGGAATAACGAGTTGGCGCCGACCTCCCACCTTCATTCCGGGTATTCCCTCTTGCCATCCAGCTATCAAGCCGCTTAAGGGGAATTCAATGGATTGTCCGCGGTCCCAGGAGGAATCGAACTCCTGGCCGGTTTCAAAATCTACGCCCACATAGTGCACTTCAACCATGCCACCAGGCTGGGCTTCTGCTCCATCACCTTCAAGAAGGTCAGTGATGACAAGATCTTCAGGGGCTGCACCTGCGGGGACTTCAATAACTGGTTTTTCCATGGAAGCTGTATCTCCTTCAAGCACGACTACTGTCGATGGGTTTTGGTTCTACGTCATATGAGGTCTTAGTTGATAAATTAAGGCCCCACTGGAACCTTTCCCGCTTATTCTAGCGGTAAAGTCCAGCGAGACCTTAATTATCCAGTAATTTCTCAGCGCTCGGAGATAGGTGGAAGCGTGCGATTCACCTCGCCAGTGTATATTTGGCGTGGTCGATTAATCTTTGTTGAGGTGGCCAATTGCTCCCGATACTGAGCAATCCAGCCAGGCAACCGGCCGATTGCAAAAAGAACCGTAAAGAAATCGGTATTAAATCCCATGGCTCGGTAGATTAGACCCGTATAGAAGTCAACATTCGGGTACAGCTTGCGCTGAATAAAATAATCATCCTTCAGTGCAATCTCCTCTAACTTCATTGCTAGATCGAGCAGGTGGTCACCGCCCAAATGCTCGAGAATCTCGTGGGCAGCATCCTTAACAATAGCGGCGCGTGGATCGTAGTTGCGGTAGACGCGGTGTCCGAACCCCATCAAGCGAACGCCTTGCTCCTTATTCTTCACCCGGTTCATGAAGTCTGTTGCGTCTCCACCTTGGGCGTCGATTTCTTCGAGCATCTCCAATACCGCCTGGTTAGCACCTCCATGAAGGGGGCCAGAAAGGGCATTGATGCCACCAGCAATGGCAACAAACATATTGGCTTGAGCAGATCCGATCATCCGAACCGTCGATGTGGAGCAGTTCTGCTCGTGATCGGCGTGCAGAATCAGCAGCTTGTCCAGAGCACGAGCCATCACCGGATCAACCTCATAAGGCTCAGTTGGATAGCCAAACATCATCCGCAGGAAGTTTTCGCGGGTATTGAGGGAGTTGTCCGGGTACATAAACGGTGCGCCCTTGGATGCACGATACGCCTGGGCTGCCAGCATAGGCACTTTGGCCAGCAGCCTCACTGTGGCCATATCAAGTTGCCTCTCATCCAGTGGATCCAATTGATCCTGGTAGTACGTCGAGAGAATATTCACCGAGGATGCGAGCACCGACATGGGGTGCGCGTTGCGCGGGAAGATGGAGAACTGGTCTTTAAAGTCCTCGTCCAAGAGCGTGTGATGGCGAATTTCATTTTCGAAAGCGTCGAGCTCCTCTTGATTCGGGAGCTTCCCTTTGATCAGTAGATAGGAAACTTCACTGAAATTGGCATTCTCAGCGAGGTCAGCAATATTGTAGCCGCGATAACGAAGAATTCCCTCTGCGCCGTCGATATAGGTAATCTTCGATTCCGTTGACCCAGTGGATACATAACCCGGATCGTAGGTAACAAAACCAGTGTCAGCGAGCAGGTTGCCCAGCGCGATGCCGTCATTACCCTCATGAGAGCGAATGATGTCAAGTTCATATTCTCCGCCTGGATATTGAAGAACGGCCTTATCTTTGTTGGTAGTCATAGCTTCCCTTTCATGAAAACTCGTTGTGGTTCCCGGCTCGTTAGCTCCACCCTCACACTTCGCGACCCTCGCAGAGACTTCGTGAGCAGCAGGAGGCTGGCCAAATAAGTCACACGAGTTCTTACAACGTGCCAATTCCACAAGAGATTGGATTGATTCTTTTGGTTGAAAAGGATCTTCACCTACATGCCTTGCAGAGCGGATTGCCGTTTCCCAATATTCTAGTTCAAATATAGCGAGCACTTCTTCTATGGAGCCACAACCTCAAACCACTCCACCCTCTAATCCTAGGCGCTGGCGGGTTTATCGAGCTGTGAGTGACGCCAAAATATTAAAAAGTGGCCTGGTGCACATTTTAGCAAAAATTGTGATATGAACTACCTTTACCCCCTTTATTTCACTAAAACTAGGCAAAAAGGGAAGATCAACGTCCTCTAACTACCCCCGTTAAGGTAACGGTTATGGCTGAAAGATTTTTCCTCACTTATACCCCACTAGGGCACGAATATCGGTAATCTGGAATTTCTACTCCATGAGTATCCACCCGCGAGTATCTACCCGAAACCAGAAAGCAGAAATATGAGTGAGACACCTAGAATCCCCGCACACCTTCTTCCTCACGATGGGCGCTTCGGCTGTGGGCCGTCAAAGGTGCGGCCCGCGCAGGTTGATGCCGTGGCAGCTGGAGCCCGCACCGTTCTGGGTACTTCGCACCGCCAATCTGCGATCAAAGACATTGTCGGGAGTATCCGCACCGGCCTAAGCCAACTATTCAATCTCCCCGAAGGCCATGAAGTCATTCTTGGCTTAGGTGGAGCGACTGCCTTTTGGGATGCCGCCACCTTCGGTCTCATACGAAAAAAATCAGGACACTTGGTATGCGGTGAGTTCTCCTCTAAATTCGCGACCGCAGCCGCCCAAGCCCCGTGGCTTGATCAGCCCGCCATTATCTCTGCTGAGCCAGGCAAGATCCCCACACCGGGCTCTCATGACTTTGACGGATGCGATGTCATCGCATGGGCGCATAACGAGACCTCCACGGGCGCTATGATTCCCACCCATCGCCCCGCGGCCCCCGAAGATGCTCTGACTGTTATCGACGCCACCTCAGGTGCTGGCGGTCTACCAGCCGATTTGAACGCGGTTGATGTTTATTATTTCTCCCCTCAGAAGTGCTTCGCTGCGGATGGCGGGTTGTGGATAGCCATCATGAGTCCTCGCGCACTCGATCGCGTTGAGGAGATTGCCAAGTCGGGTCGCTATATCCCTGAGTTCCTCAATCTCAAGACTGCAGTGAACAATTCCCGCAAGAACCAGACGTATAATACCCCGGCGGTGGCCACCCTTATCATGCTCGCTGAACAGGTAAAATGGATGAATGAGCTGGGCGGACTCGATGCTATGGTGGAACGCACCCGCCGCAATTCAGATACGTTATACGCGTGGGCCGAGAACCACCCTCATGCCCAACCTTTCGTCAGTGAGCCTTCACACCGCTCCCTTGTGGTAGGCACGATTGACTTCGACGACAGCGTCGATGCTGCAGCGTTGGCGAAAATCCTGCGCGCACACGGCATTGTCGATGTGGAACCTTACCGGAAGCTAGGCCGCAACCAGCTTCGTGTGGGATTATTCCCAGCTATTGATGCGGCAGATATTCACCTTCTCACCCAAGCGATCGATCATATCTTGGATCATCGCTAATCTTTGTGGCACTCAGCTCCTGCGTGGAACTCCAATACAGGAGGTGGGATGCGATAAGATTGGGTGGATACGCACCTCAGTATGTTGAGTTGAGGAACGGGGACTTTCCCCCGATCCTCAACTCGGATACATCACCGATTGGAGAGCCGCAACTATGAAAGAACTCTTCTTCAATGAGTCGGAATCGACTCCCACCTCATTGGTATTTACCGATAAGGAAACGGACGAGCAGTTTTTTCTGGCGGTCACTGATTCCCTCCTCGCAACTGTGCAGCCCAGCGAGAAAATAAAAAAAGAGCTCCCTGACAACGATGACAAGGCTGAGAAGCCTTCCCGCGGGGTCGACCTACGGACATCTTCACCGCTAAAAATGCGCCCGAGAGAGATCCAAGATCGCATCCGCGCTGGCGCCACGATCGAAGAGGTTGCTGAGCTAAACGGCGTTTCTCCCTCTCGCATCGAGCCCTATGCACATCCCATCATTGGTGAGCGCAAACGCCTAGCCGACATGGCCAAGCAAGCCTACCCCGTCCGCGACGATGGCCCTGCCAAACTCACGCTGTGGGAAGTCCTTGCTACTGCTTTCGCCGCCCGCGATATGGATCTATCTCAGGCAACGTGGGATACTTATCGCGATGCTGCCGCCCAGTGGGTCGTCACGTTGACGTGGCAATCCGGCTTAGTCAGCAATATTGCTGAGTGGAGTTATCTGCGTCATTCCTCCTCTCCTGCCACCGCTGTTGCACGCAATGGGCTCGCAGCAGACCTCATCAATCCGAGTTTTTCTCAGCCAGTCCGCTCCTTGAGTCCCGTGAGTTCGTTGCGTCCGGCTGAGACTTCCCAAGAAGATCTGGAGAAAACTGATACCTTCGAGGAACTCAGTGGAGATGAATTGCTGCAGCATCCTGATGGGGAAAAGCCAGAGAAACGACGTCGGAAAGCAGTAACGCCGCACTGGGAAGATGTGCTGTTGGGAGTTCGCACGAATACCAAGCGCCCCCGCAAATGACCGTAAAAAGGCTTTCCCGCGACGTGGTACTGACCTTGTGGTACGTCACGAGCGCCAATCCAGAAAAGGTCATTAGCGCCTCACCGCGTGCTGATCGTGGGTTCGGAAGAAAACTGCTCGCCCAAATTTATCCCACACTACCTATAACCCCAATCGGATCTTTTAGCCTAAACCATTCAACGCATCCCTCTCGCGATGAGTTTTATATTGCGGCCTTCCCAGGATTGGGTCTTATGCAGACTCTCGTGGCTCATCTAGATCGATTGGAAAATGTAGACCCACGTTTGATCGCAGCAATACCTGCTGCGGATATATTTGTAATCGCCACCGATACCGCATCAGGTTATGCCGGTTTCGCACACTGGCATGGCACAACGCTCAAGCGGGCATTTAGTGCCGAGCCCGACCGCATTATTGAAGATAGCGGTCTCGTAGAGCCCTTCGAAAGTCCATATTGGGCGGGAGAATTCAGCTCCGGTCAGGGTGGGATCCTACTCCCCTTTGCTCCTCTCGATTTGGCATTAGCTGCGCAGAGAGCGTGGCTCGGGTTCGACCCAGTCTCCGCCCCCAATATCAACGTGGTGGGTTATGCCACCGATGGGCGCCCAGAACCTCCTCCGGCTCCACGAAAGCCAACAATCGGCGAAATCGCGCAACAGTCCACCGCAAAATTGGGGATCGGCGAGGTTTATCGAGATTACGATGATTACGAAGATCCCGACGAGGAAGCAGAGCTTGACGACGACCTAACGCTAAGACTCGGTCAAGCTGCTCGTGGCTCATTCAGCTGGGCGCAGAAATCGGCCGTGCGTGCTCATTTACTCTACGACGCGTTTGTGGAAAACCTCGGAGAGAAGCTGCGCTACTCCGATCGGCTCACGCCATCGATAAAGAATTTTTTCTCATCCTTAAAAGCTCAACAATCTGAAGAGCCCGACGAAAAGGCTTGAGAGCGGACTCTCTCGTAGAGTGCAATGGCGGCTGCAGTGGCCAGGTTAAGACTATCAGTACCCGGCGCCATGGGAATACGAGCTCGAATATCTGTTGCCCGCATGGCATGTTCCGTTAAGCCTGGGCCTTCAGCTCCCACTAAGAGTGCAATCTTTTCATAGGGCTGAGCATGTGAATCATAAAGCGCGGTGGCTATATGCGCAGCCTGCGGGTCTGGGGTCAGGGAGACGAGGTGAAAACCTTGTTCTCTCAACTGCTCTAGTCCCCATTGCCAGTTGGTATAGCGTCCCCCGAAGTGGGCGAACGGGGTACGCAGGACGTGTCCCATCGATACCCTCACCACGCGGCGGTATAGCGGGTCTGCGCATCCATTGCCAAAGAGCACCCCATCGACCCCCATCCCCGCCGCGTTGCGAAAAATTGATCCAATATTCTCGTGATCGCCGACGCCTTCCAAGATGACGAGTGTGCGCGCATGCTCAATAACGTCCGATACGGCAAGTGGGCTGGGTCGGTCGGCGGAGGCAAGGAGACCGCGGTGCATATCGTACCCCGCTAATTCAGCGAGATCATCGCGCTCGATTGCATAAATAGGAATATCTTTGACGAGTTCAGGGATATGATCTTGGGCGAGGAAATTGTCCACCTTCGATGGGAACCCTATTAGGCTCCGAACTGGAAATCGGGAGCGCAAGAGCCTTTCTATCACCAAGGGTCCCTCGGCTATGACGAGGCCCTTGGCCCCCGGAATATCGGGGCGTTTATCGGAATGTTTGAGATCTCGAAAATCGGCTACCCGCTCATCGACAGCAGAGTCAATAGGGATGATGTTCACATAAGTCATAGCCATTGAGGTTACTCTCTCGAAAAGATAAAAGCCGCCTACCACTTATGTGGTAGGCGGCTTTAATAAAGGGTTTTAGCCAACGATCTGCAACAGTGGTTCCGCTGCAAAGTAGATAAGGAACAGGGCCGAAACGAGCCACATGATCCAATGCACACTCTTTGCTTTTCCTGCTGCGGCTGCCATGATGACATACGCAATGAAGCCCACCCCGATTCCATTAGCGATGGAATAGGTAAAAGGCATGATGACAATAGTGAGGAAGGCCGGTAGCGCGATATGGAATTGGGAGAAATCGATATCGCGAACCTGTGCGATCATAAGCGCACCCACCACGACCAACACTGGGGCTGCCGCTTCGATAGGAACAATGGAGTAGAGCGGGGTGAGGAACATAGCCAAGAGAAAGAGAATGCCGGTGACTATATTTGCTAAACCAGTTCGGGCACCATCGGCAATGCCTGCTGCGGAATCGATATAAACCGTATTGGAGGAGGCTGAGGCTCCACCGCCAACGATGGCACCTGCGCCTTCCACGATCAGTGCCGCTCGTAGGTTAGGAAGATTTCCTTTTTCATCGGTAAGTTCAGCCTGCTTGCCTAGTGCTGTCATGGTCCCCATTGCGTCGAAAAAGTTGGCCAGCACAAGGGTAAAGAGAAGCAGTGTGGCCGCCAGCGCGCCGACTCGAGTAAAGGCTCCGAAGAGGGAAATATTGCCGATGATGGAAAGATCTGGAAGTCCACCGATAGTTTCGGGCAGAGTAGGGACTGCCAACGACCAGCCAGTTGCTACGGGTTGCCCGTCGACAAAGGATGGGCCGGCATGCGTGAGAGCTTCGACAACCATTGCGACAAGTGTGGTGGCAACGATTCCGATGAAGAGCCCGCCGCGAACCTGGCGTACCACCAGAATTCCACACAGAACGAGGCCGATCACGAAAACAAAGGTGGGCCACGAGGCAATCGATCCCCCGGAGCCGAGAGTGACGGGAACTGTCGTGCCTGCGGCATCTGGTATACGGCGAACGAAACCAGCGTCGACGAGTCCGATCATGGCGATGAACATACCAATACCTACACCCATAGCTGCCTTGATCGATGCCGGGATGGCGTTGAAAACTGCCATGCGGAAGCCAGATACGGCAAGCAGGACGATGATAATACCGTCCAGGACAACCAGCCCCATAGCCTCTGGCCAACTGAGGCCCTCTACGCTGACCATGGTTACCGCCACTAGGGTGTTAATGCCCAGACCGGTAGCGATGCCGAAAGGATACCGAGCGATCAAACCGAAGGCGATGGTCATAACGCCTGCGGCGAGAGCCGTAGCGGCTGCTACTTGGGGTACTCCAAGAGTAAGCCCCTCAGAATCGGCAATGGTACCGATAATGAGGGGGTTTAAGATGATGATATACGCCATCGCGAAGAAGGTGACGACGCCAGCGCGGATCTCTGTGCTGATTGAGGAACCCCGCTCCGTGATGTGAAAAAAGCGATCTAGTGGGGAGGCATTCTGCCCCACAGCGGTTTCGGCCATATTCTCTCCAGAATGGTTGGGCTAGGTAACTATCGATTGCACTCTCACTATGTGAAAAATCACTTTTGAGGAGTGCACGTCTTAAACAATCCCATTTAAGCTGCATTGTTAACAAATGATCAGGAGAGAATGTGAGATATATTACATAAGGGTTATACCGGCTCCGGCCGGAGTGCTCTTTCACATCACCCCACCGCCTACGTGCGCACCTCCACCTCGACGAGGGATTCGTCGTCGAAAGCGGGTGTCTCTACCCGCTTTTGAGTTTGTGGGGTTTCCACTCCCGAGTGCGCACCGCATCCATAGTCTTTGGCCACCACCTGATCGTGCGCTGAGTATTCATTAGCGCATACCCCGAAATCAGGCCCTAATGGGTGAGCGAACGGCAGATAGAATGCGCAGCTCCTGCACGGGTGCGGGGCTTTTTGTGCATATTCAGTGTCCGGTCCCCACTCTCCTTTGTGCCAGCGTTGCTTCATGGTCTCCAGTTCTATCGCAGCAAGCTTTCGCTGTCCTGGCGCAATAGCCTGACCGGTTAAGAGAACCGATTCCGTATCCTTATCGCTTAAGCGGGGATCTGAGGGAGCTGGAGGCATGAGATCCCCAGGGCCAAGATCGCCGGGCTGCACTCGATCGTGGTAGGGAACCCATTCAGGGGCTTTAAGAGCCTCCCCTCCACTGACGAGACCAAGTTCGGAGATAGTTACCCAACGGCTACCAGGTGCGGCAGCAACCACCACATTCCATTCCCACCCAGGATACCCAGGGACGGCAGCTTCGAAACAATGCGTGGCACTATTATTGCCAAGAGCCGCAACCCCAATATGGCTTCCTACCTCGCCTTCGTCCAGTTCCTCAAGGGCGCGACGGGCGATCGATACTGCTCTAGCACTCAATAACAGCGGAGGGGTTCTTTTACGTGACACACCTCTATTATGGCCTATAGCCGAGCAAGTCTGCGCAAATCGAGCCGTGGTGGGGCATGATAATAGCTATGACGAGTAGTTCTTATTGGCGCGGTGCCTTCGCGAGTATAAGTGTCTTTGCAGCGCTAAGCTCGGGGGCCTGCGCCCCGTATTCTGCTGCCCCCATCGAGTATCAGCACGTTGAAATTCTTCATACCTATCCATTCGACTCCACCACCTACACCCAGGGGCTGGAGGTTGATGGTGATCGCCTCCTGGTTAGCGGCGGACAGTACAATCGATCCCGAATTTACTACTACACACTCGACGGCGTCAGTACTCATAATCAGCCGCTCGACCCAGAGCTTTTTGGCGAGGGCGCCACACGATTTGGCGATACGGTATGGCAACTCACGTGGCAAAGCGGAATTGCCTTTGCCCGCAACGCAGAAAGTCTCGACGTTACTCATACAGTGCGTTACCCCGGCGAGGGGTGGGGTTTGTGCTCCTACGAGGACTATATGGTGATGAGCGACGGAAGTGACACTCTCAGAATTCTCGACGGAGAGAGCTTCGCAGAGCGCGATCGTATTTCCATTACTCGCGATGGTGAGCCGGTAAGTATGCTCAACGAGCTCGCCTGCACAAAGGAGTCCGGAACTCGATATGTCTATGCAAACATCTATTTAAGTACTGATATTTATAAAATTGATCTCGACCATAAGCGAGTGGTCGCCATTATCGATGCCTCGACGGTTCCAAATCGCACCAGCGGCGATACCGATCATGTTCTCAATGGTATTGCTAATATCCCCGGCACTGATCGCTTTTATATCACGGGTAAGCAGTGGCCCGACCTTTATGAGGTCCGGTTTAGCAGTGAGCCAGCCTAGGAGGATTTAAAAAATATGCGCCCAAAGACGAAAAAAACCATTGTTCAGGTAGCGGGGCTTGGTGTGGCGGTTCTCGTGGTTCTCATCACCTCAATAGCCTTTCAAAATTGGTGGAATAACCGCCCCGGTACTGCGCCGGAGGACCTCAAAATACAGGCTCAACTGGGAAGCGAGCGCTTCGAAGTTCCCCCGTATAGCGTATGCGAACTTGGAGAGCCCTGCCGAGAAGACAGCCCCACTCTCAAAGATCTTAGCGCCGCTAACGAGCTGGTTGTTGACGTACCTCGAGATATATACGACCATGACTGGACAGTCTTGAGTATCTACGACGACCCAGCCCACAACAGTGAATTCTACTTCGGCCCCTACGAAAAGAAGCATATCGAAATCCCCACAACCAATAGTGATGCCGAGCTATTAGTAGTGGAGATTAAATCCGTACTCATCGGCCGCGACGCCGACGGAGCTGAAACTCCGCTGAGCGTGGTTTGGTCTGTTGGCGCAACGAAAAAGCCCGCCTCCTAAAGATCAGACGGGCTCTGTGAGATTAGATCTCAATGCTAGATATCGAGCTCAGCAGCGACAGCTCGCAGAATCTCAGCAATACGCTTGCCCTCTTTACGGTCAGGATAGTGACCCGCAGTTAATTGCGGCAACACCTTACCGTCAAGGAGATTCACGAGATCAGCGACCACGGATCCCAGCTCCTCGGCGGAGTGCTTACGCTCAACGCGCTGCGGCTTTGCGTGTACGCGAGGTGGATCAATAATAGCGACGCGGAGGGCTTGCGGGCCCTTTTTGCCAGATGCAAAATCGAATTCGATTCGCTGACCGCGGTGAAGTTCAGTGACGCCATCTGGAAGAACAGCTTGGCTAACGAAAACGTCTTCAGATCCCGGGTTGGATACAAAGCCAAAACCTCGTTCGGGGTCGTACCATTTGATCTTGCCAATAGGCATGACACTCATTCCTTCCTAAATTTTTTAAGCTCAGCCGCCTCCGCGGGACACTGGTTCTTCAGTCTAATCTGCGAGGGTCAAAATAGATAGACGAAAGATACTATTCTAGCGAAGGCTGAAGCCTGACGCTAACCCCCTAAAGGAGAGAGCTGTAGTGGCCCCAAGATAACGAATCAGCAACAAATATTGCGACTACCTAACTCTCGCCACGACTTACCCGAAAAGTGCTGCCTACAAGCCACGATAGTCCACCCGAGGCCACCTACGAGAAAAAGTAAACAGTAAAACGTGACAATTTCGTTATAAATACGCTAGGCTGATTGACCAGAACCTTTGCAGCTCTGGTTTTTCCAAACATAAGTACGATGTATACTCATCAATTCTTCGATGATCTCCACCACTCCCTTGGTCTTTGCTTGGATCATCGAAATGCCTTATGGAGAGAAATCTACGCTCAGAGGACCAAAAAGACAGCTGATCCTCATTGGGGATCATGACCACTTTAATGACATTGCAAGCACACCAAGGGAAGTACTGGCTCGAAAATCAACAGCCAGTATCAGGAGTAAGCTAACCGCTTTCTCCCCACAACCGGTGGCCACTGAGAGGATACCCAGAAACTCATGGCGAAACATGCCCGCAAGACCGCTACACCGCTGAAGAAACTAGCCGCTGGAGCCGCAGTAGTAGGAGCAACCACCGTCATCTTCGCTCCAGCAGCCAATGCTGCTCCTGACTCCGACTGGGATCGACTAGCCCAATGCGAAGCTGGAGGCAATTGGTCCATTAATACCGGCAACGGTTACCACGGGGGGCTGCAATTCTCCCCATCGACCTGGAGTGGTTATGGTGGCGGCGAGTTCGCCCCCTACGCCTACCAAGCAACCCGTGAGCAGCAAATCGCGGTCGCTGAGCGCGTGCTCGCCGGCCAAGGCTGGGGTGCGTGGCCCTCCTGCTCGTCTCGCCTAGGACTCAACGCAGCTCCTACCCCCCGCACTATCGTGGCGGATGCTCCAGCTGTAGTCCAAGAAGCTGTAGCCCAAGCAGAATTCGCGGCTGAGCGCGACGGCCAAAACGCGGAATCCTTACCAGTTGACGCGCTCTATAACCTCATCGTGGCTCGCCTCGCAGAATTTGGTCTCACTGTTCCCCCGCAGATCGAAGCTCTCTACTACTCCTTCCGCGTAGACCTCAACGCCTTCTATAGCGCTAACCGTGAGCTCATTCACTCCATCTTCTAGGAGCTCGATGTAGCCACAAAAAAAGGGCACGACTGCTTATTGAGCGGTCGGGCCCTTTTCTGCTGGGAAATACTATTTGTTGATACGCGTATAAGGATGAACGTAGCCGGTCTGCTCGGCTGGAACAGGAAACTCAATATCGCCGAACGGACTGTTGGCACCAGCAAATTTCGCGATAATATCCGTTACATAGTGGCCGCCGCCTGGAACCTCGGTGGGCCAACCTGGATCAACATAACCTTTTTTCTCCATATTTGACATACTTCTCATTTTGGCAAATCTTCACCAAAACCGCACCTTTTCAACAGCTACAATTGGATTTCACCATGAATTCTGCCACCCCCACACCACCATCTCTTGAAGAGTATCTCACCTCCCTCGACGATGATGAGTTGAGTGTTCTTTTTTCCAACCGCCCCGATATTCTCTTTCCGACACCCCCACATATTCGTTCTCTGGCTGGCCGTTTGAGACTTAAACAGAGTATTGTGCGCGCACTCTTCCAGCTCAACGCGCGCGAGATCGCAGTTCTCGAGGCTTTGGATACTTTAGGAGGCGATCTTCACGCGGTACCCGAAGAGGATATGAAAAACTTACTAAGCCCTTATATCGAAGGGTCTTGGTCTCTCTCTGAGCTCATTGATACCCTCAGCAGCTATCTTTTAGTAATCCCCACTGCTAACGGCATAGCCCTAGCGGAGTCCGTGGCTGACTATCTTCACCCTGTGGTTCGCGTTCTGGCAGAAAAAGATAGCGATGATTTCGCGACAACGGCTCTTAAAGTGTCGGCTCTTGATCACATATCGCTGAAGATCCTCACAGCCCTCGCGGCTCCGCAGGCTACGGGAACAACCCGCGATGCGCACCCTCATGCCGATCAATCCAAACCAATACCCCGCCTAATCGCCGACGGTCTATTGGTGCGGCGAGATGATACTACAGTGGCTTTGCCTACCTATGTGCGCCAGATTCTCGCAGGTCACCGGTTTATACCCCTAAGCTCCCCCAACAGTCACTCACAGCCTAAACTCGACTCTCAGCTAGCGGAACAGGCGGTTGCAACCGCTCTTGATATCGTACGATTATGTCGCCATACAGTGGAGTACCTAGACACCACACCCGTTGCGCTATTAAAAAATCGCGGATTAGGAGTACGCGGTGAACAACAACTGACTCACATCCTCCACACGAGTCAAGGCATTGTGCATACCGTCGTGGCTCTTCTTTTTGGGGCACGCCTTGTTGTCACCCACCACAACGAGGAGGGTGGTTTGGAATTGGCCAATACCGAGCGCTGCGCAGAATTCCTCGAATCGCCCTTGGCCACTCAGTGGGAGATGATCTGGCAGGGCTGGTGGCGGGCAGGGGCCTTGCAACACTGGATAGCAGGCACTAAAGATGATAAGGGACAATCAATCCGCCTCAATAGCGAAGAAACTTGGGATGAAAAGCTTCCCCCATTACGACGGCAATTTTTTAAGCTCTTTGGCGATACCGGATTAACTCGAGCACATATCTCAGCGGAATTAGCTTTTCGCCATCCTTATCAACAGCTTGCCTACGATGATCAGTTTATCGATGAGCTCATTAACGAAGGCCTTTCGATGGGGGCTCTCATCCACAGTGACGGATTCTACTTCGCTGCTCCTGCGCTTCGCAGCATTGACAAGAACTTCGCTGAGCTCCTTGTCGCGCTCACGCCTCAGGAAATCAGCTATCTCATTCCTAATAGCGATCTCACTTTGCTCGCCCCGGGTCCTCTCGAATCAACGGTGCACCGCTCTATTAACCTTTATGCTGACCTCGAATCCCCAGGGCTTGCTAGTGTATATAGAATCTCGGAATCCTCTCTGCGTCGAGGCTTCGACGCTGGGCGCAGCGCCGCTGATATCAGGAATTTCTTCACGACTCACCTTGTCGGGGAGCTACCCTCAGTAATCGAATTTCTCATCGATGATATTTCCCGCACCCATGGGCAGATCCGTGGCGGGGTGGCCACCAGTTATCTCCGCATCGACGATGCTGTGCTTCTTACTCAGATTATTGCCAGCCCAAGTATCAAAAGGCTCAGCCTCAGTCAGATAGCACCCACAGTCGCGGTATCGTCAGCGCCGCTAGCCCACGTTATTGCAGCCTTACGGGCGGATGGCTACCACGCCGTAGCCGAGGATCACCACGGTTTAAGCGTCGATATCAGGCCTCAGCGTGAACGCCAGGAAACCCCTCCGGCTCCACGATCAACACCTAGTCTCAGTGAGGATTCCATCCTCAAAGCACTCCAGGCACTGAAGGCTTCTCCGCCCTCGCACTCTATCGGGTCCGGGGAGGCATCAATAAGCGTGGTTCACAAAGCGATTCGCCATAAATTAGACCTTATACTTAGCTATGTCGATGCTGCAGGTATCCAGCACTCTCAAGAAATGAGCCCCATTGCGATGACCGCGGGTCATATCTCAGCCATTGAGAAAGTTACCGGGGAGCTAATTCGTATCCCCGCTCATCGCCTCAGTGCAGCGCAGATCATACACGGCGAAGGAAAAACGGATGACTAACGGATCGGGCCCCCTTATTGTCCAGTCAGACAAAACAGTTCTACTCGAAATTGACCACCCTAACGCCGATGTTGCTCGGGCTGCCCTTGCCCCATTCGCCGAACTCGAGCGCGCCCCTGAACATATCCACACCTATCGCATAACGCCCCTTGCCCTGTGGAATGCCCGTGCCGCAGGATTCGACGCTGAGCAGCTTATCGACGTCCTCGATAGCTACTCGCGTTTTCCGATCCCTCAAGCACTCCTGATAGATATAGCTGAAACAATGGCTCGTTACGGGCGCGTGCGGATCCTCGATCATCCCGCTCACGGTCTCATACTTGAGTCTGAAGATCTTAGCGTGCTGACGGAGATCACGCGGCATAAGAATATCGCACCAATGCTGGGGAGCCGTATTGATTCAGAAACTATTGCCGTCCACCCTTCCGAGCGCGGGCGCTTGAAGCAAGAGCTCATTAAAATCGGGTGGCCGGCCGAAGATCTTGCCGGATATATAGACGGGGAAAGTCACCCCATCACGCTACAGACCGGCGATTGGAATATCCGCGATTATCAGAAGATGGCCGCAGCCGCCTTTTATAACGGGGGCTCAGGTGTCGTAGTGTTACCTTGTGGTTCGGGGAAAACCATCGTAGGTGCCGCGGCTATGGCTAAGGCGCAAGTGACCACCCTTATTTTGGTCACTAACACCCTTGCAGGGAGGCAATGGCGCGACGAGCTGCTGGCGAAGACCTCTCTCACTGAGGCGGAGATCGGTGAGTATTCCGGGGAAAAGAAAGAGATTCGACCCGTCACCATAGCCACGTACCAGGTGGTGACACGCAAATCCAAGGGCGAGTATCGGGCTCTCGAACTCTTCGATAGCCGAGACTGGGGCCTCATCATCTACGATGAGGTCCACCTGCTTCCTGCCCCGGTTTTCCGTATGACTTCCAATCTGCAATCACGGCGTCGCCTCGGCCTCACAGCAACACTAATTAGAGAAGACGGGCGCGAGAGCGATGTCTTTTCACTGATCGGACCCAAGCGCTATGATGCCCCTTGGAAAGACCTTGAAATGCAGGGGTTCATCGCGAGCGCAGAGTGCATTGAGGTCAGAAGTACCATGACGCACGATGAGAAGATGAGCTACGCTATCGCCGAAACTAGGGAGCGCTACCGCCTCGCAGCGTGCTCGGAGAGCAAAACCTCAGCGGTGCGAAAAATTCTTGATTTCCACGCTGGGGATCCAGCCTTAATTATCGGCGCTTTCGTCGAGCAGCTTGAGGAGCTCAGTGAGAAACTCGGAGCGCCGCTCATTGACGGGCGTACCCGCACGAGCCGACGAGAGGAACTATTCCAGCAATTTCGCGAAGGGAAAGTGCCAACACTTGTGGTGAGCAAAGTTGCGAATTTCTCTATCGACCTTCCTGCCGCCCAGGTGGCGATTCAGGTCTCGGGTACCTTCGGATCCCGTCAAGAAGAGGCGCAGCGTTTAGGGCGGTTGCTCAGACCTAAGGCAAACAAGCAATCGGTGCACTTCTATACAGTTGTCAGTCGTGACAGTATTGACGCCGAGTACGCGGCGAATCGGCAACGCTTCTTAGCAGAACAAGGCTACGCCTACCGGATAGTCGATCTTCAAGACCTCGATGAGCTCTTGCCTCAGATTGCACCACGGAAAGAAGGATAAAGATGCAAAAATTCTCGTTTAGCGTCGACGAACAGTATGCCCGCAAACATAACGAGCTGCTGCGCGATGGATCGCGATTAATCAAAGCGGCTCTATTAGCCGTCGTACTCCTGATAGGCCTAATATTCGTGGTTGACTATATAAATCTTGGTGGTTACGCAGTCGTGGCCAAGATCGTTTTAGGTGCTCTAGCGGCTATGAACGCAGTGCTCGTTTTCGTTCTACCTAGAGCTATTGGCAGCGCCGAGAAACTTTATAATAGCTACGAACTGTGCGCCGCTATGATCGCGGAGGTTAATCCACGTGACTGCGTCCTTTTAGCCCTCGTTAATTTAAGCGCACTCGATACCCAGCCACCACAATGGGCATTAGCTACGCGCACCGTTACTGGATTGGGGGACCACACCCGAAAGATCGGTGAGAAAGTTCCTGCGGTAGCGGTGAGTGGACGCAAAGATGTATACGCAAAGGATGCATGGGGCGAAGTCTCCCCTGTGCCTATTACATGGGGGACACCGGACCGGGAGGTAATTGCGCGCGCTAGAGCAGCAATCCCTGAGGAACAATGGAGAGTCTTGGAAGAAAATCTTCACCGTCTTGAAGACGTTCAAGCTACCCCGAGAAATTTGCTCGAGTTAGAGCTTTCATAGCCACCCTATTGGAGATATGGGTGCCCCCCGCTTAGGTATTAGTTGCAGGAAAGAATCGGGACCACTTGAACTAGGTACAGCATCAAGCCGCTAGATCTAGGTCTACCAAATTATCCGGATCCCAAGCCCCCCGAGCTGACGGCGCCATGCTGGAGAATACAGGAAGTTTTTGGACCATTTATTATAGCTGTCGATTAACTCCCTTGAGATCTAAAGCCGGCTGCACAGCTCTATATCCCGAGCCGGTAGAGAGTATACTCTCCACCGAGCAATTAGGCGTTTATTCCCTGGATCTATTACTCCTGGGCCCCTAGGAGTCGGCAAAATGGTGACTACAATAACCGCGAGTTAGTTACTCCGCATCCTGCCCGTATCGACACTAACCATCTGGAATCTTCTAGCCTATTTCAAGGACAAAATAGTCCTGCGCCAGAAATGGTAAGCAACCCGGAACCGATTACGGGTATATGAGACAAAAAAAGGGGGAGGGGATGCGCACAAGCACACAGCCTGCACACAACCCCTCCCCACCATCTTAAGTTTTAGGTCGGCGGTGACTTACTCTCCCACAAACTCCCGTTTGCAGTACCATCAGCGCT